>NZ_NHRF01000002.1:46780-492411 GCF_002204305.1 Microbacterium sp. AISO3
GCGATGACCGAGCCTGAGGTACCTGCGACGGCGCGTTCCGGCCTCACGCTGATCCTCGCTGCGACTGTCATCTCCGGCGCGGCGGCGGCGAGAGCGGGCGCGACAGCGATGATGGACGTCTCGGACGGCCTGGTGCGCGATGCCCGTCGGCTCGCGCGCGCCTCGGGGGTCACGCTCGACATCGCACGTCTCGCGCTGGGCCCGGACAGCGATCGTGCGCTCCGCGGCGGGGAGGATCATGCGCTCCTCGCGACCTTCCCGGCCAACACCATCCTCCCGGCGGGCTTCCGTGCGATCGGCTCGGTCGGCGCGGCGGGCCCCGACCCGCTCACCGTCGACGGGCTGCCGGAGCGTTCGGCCGGCGGGTGGGACCCCTACCGCGACTGGGACGGTGCCGGGGGCTGATCCGCGTCGACCGCGCGTTCGAACCACCACAGGGTCGTGTCGCCGTAGCGCTTGGTGCGCAACGGCTCGAGTCGCGCCGGAACACGCGGCTCGGGGGAGCGGCTGGCGCGTTCGACGATGACGACCGCTCCGGGCGCGCAGAGGTCTGCGAGCAACGCGAGCGTGACGGCGAGCGCGTCGTCGTCGAGGTCGTAGGGCGGATCCAGGAAGACGAGGTCGAACGGACCGGTCGCCGACCCGAGGAACGTGTCGGCGCTGCTGCGGTGGACCCTGACCGGCGACGAGGCGACTGCTCGCGCGACTGTCCGTGCGTTCTGTTCGGTCACGGCGGCGGCCGGGGCCGACTTCTCCACGAGGTCGACGGATGCGGCCCCTCGGCTGAGCGCCTCCAGGCCGAGCGCGCCCGAGCCCGCGTACAGGTCGAGCACACGCGCGCCGTCGAGGATGCCCGATGCGTCGAGTCCGCCGAAGAGGGACTCGCGGACGCGATCGCTCGTCGGACGCGTGCCGCGATCGGGTACACGCAGCGCGAGAGATCCTGCGGCGCCGGCGATGATGCGTGTCATGCGGGTCCCGCCTTTCCGGCATCATCCTTCGGGAAGCCGCCGCCCTCTTCGTCACGCAGCCGTGGCTCGCTGCGGAGCTCGGGGCGGAAGCCGGCCTTGTCGGCGTAGAAGGCGCGGATGACCGACATGTCGGCGGCGACGTCGCCGGTGAGCTCGATGGTCGGTCCCAGGCCCGTGGTCATCGTGGTGCGGTCGACGTAGCCCAGCGTGACGGGCAGACCCGACGCGCGTGCGATGCGGTAGAAGCCCGACTTCCATCCGGTGCGCGAGGTCCGGGTTCCGTCGGGGGTGATGACGAGCCCGAAGACGTCGCCCGCCGCGATCTGCGCGAGGACGTCGTCCACGACGCGCGACGGGTCGTCCCGGTCGACGGGGATGCCGCCCAGCCGCCGCATCGGACCGCTCCGCCACCCGTGGAAGAGGCTCTTCTTCCCGAGCCAGCGGATGGGGATCTGCAGGCGCCACGCGATGGCGAGCATGAGCACGAAGTCCCAGTTGGAGGTGTGGGGCGCCCCGATGAGGATGGTGGGCCTCGTCGGGGCGGGTGTGCTGACGAGGCGCCAGCGGCTGAACGTCCAGAAGAGGCGGGCGATCGCGCGTCGGAGCATCCTCTTACCGTAGAGCCTGGCGGCACCGTGTCCGACCTCCTGCCTAGACTCGTGTCCATGCCGCAGGTCGACCTCGATACACCGCTGCCGCAGGCCGTGGGCGAGAAGGTCGCGGCGACCCTCTCGCGTGCTTTCGGGATGTCCACCGTCGGCGACCTCCTCGCACACTATCCGCGTCGTTATGCCCGTCGTGGCGAGCTGACGCCCATCTCCTCACTGCCCGTCGGCGAGATGGCGACGATCGTCGCCGAGGTGAAGTCGGTCTCCGAGCGCCCGATGCGTCAGCGTCGCGGCTCGCTCCTCGAAGTCGTGATCAGCGACGGCGTCGGCGAGGCGACGCTGACCTTCTTCGGGCAGAAGTGGCGTCTCCAAGAGCTCCGGGTCGGGCGGCAGGGCATCTTCTCGGGCAAGGTCGGCGTGTTCAAGGGGAAGCAGCAGTTCGCGCATCCCGACTACGAGCTTTTCGACGACGAGGTCGAGGCGCGCGTGACGGCGGTCGCGCGCAGCCTCGAACCGATCCCCATCTACTCCGCCACGAGTACGATCACCAGCTGGCAGCTGCGCAAGATCATCGCCGACGTCATCGCCCGGCTCGGCGAGGTACCCGATCCGCTCCCCGATGAGGTGCGCGCACGTCATCAGCTCCTCGACGCTCGCACCGCGCTCGTCCAGGTCCACACGCCCACGGTTCCCGAACAGGTGCGGCCGGGGTTCGCGGCCCTGCGGATGCACGAGGCATTCGTACTGCAAGCAGCACTCCTCCAGCACCGCATCCAGGTCCGCCAGCTCGCCGCGACCTCCCGGCCCGCTGGCGACCTGCTCGAGCAGTTCGACGCTTCCCTGCCCTTCGAGCGCACGCCGGACCAGATCGCTGTCGGTGACGCGATCGCCGCAGACCTCGTGAACGAATGGCCGATGAATCGTCTCGTGCAGGGGGAAGTGGGGTCGGGCAAGACGCTCGTCGCCCTGCGCGCGATGCTGCAGGTCGCGCAATCGGGCGGGCAGGCCGCGCTGATCGCGCCGACCGAGGTGCTCGCTGCGCAGCACGTGCGATCCATCGCGAAGATGCTCGGGCCGCGGCTGGCACCCGAGCTGATGCCCACTCTGCTCACGGGGGCGCAGCCGGCCGCCGAGCGGCGCAAGGCAGCGCTGCGCGCGGCATCCGGCCAGGCACGGATCGTCGTCGGCACCCACGCCCTGCTGAGCGCCTCGACGACGTTCGCCGACCTCGGCCTCGTCGTCGTCGACGAGCAGCACCGATTCGGGGTCGAGCAGCGCGAGGCCCTGCGCGCCAAGGGAACCTCGCCCCACGTGCTCGTCCTCACGGCGACGCCGATTCCGCGCACCGTGGCGATGACCGTCTTCGGAGACCTCGACGTGTCGACCATCCGCACGATGCCGACGGGGCGTGCGGGCATCTCGACCTTCGTCGCGCCCCTGGCCGAGAAGCCCGGGTGGTTCGGTCGTGTGTGGGAGCGTGTGGCCGAAGAGGTAGCCGCCGGGCGCCAGGCCTTCGTCGTCTGTGCGGCGATCGACGCCGAGAAGGCCGTCGTCGACGACACCGACGACGCGGGCATGCTCGAAGACGGTACGCGCGCGCGCACGCGGTGGGGTGTCGTGCAGGCGAGCGCGATGCTCGCCCAGCATCCCTCCTTCGCCGATCTGACGGTGGCCACGCTGCACGGCAAGATGCCTGCGGACGAGAAGGATGCCGTGATGCAGGCCTTCGCCCGTGGTGAGATCGACGTGCTGGTGGCCACGACGGTCGTCGAGGTCGGCGTCGATGTGCCCAACGCCTCGACGATGGTGATCCTCGAAGCCGAGCGGTTCGGCGTCTCGCAGCTGCACCAGCTTCGCGGCCGGGTCGGTCGCGGAAGCGTTCCCGGTCTCTGCCTCCTGGTCACCGAGGCCGATCCCGACACGGCGGCGCGTTCGCGGGTCGAGGCCGTCGCGGCGACGACCGACGGCTTCTCCCTCGCCGAGGTCGACCTCGAGCTCCGCGGCGAGGGAGACGTTCTCGGCGATGCGCAGTCGGGCGCCCGGTCTTCGCTCCGCCTGCTCCGCGTCGTCGCCGATGCCGACTTGATCGCGCAGGCGCGCGAGGAAGCAGCCGAGGTGCTGGGCGACGACCCCGACCTCTCCCGCCATCCGGGACTGGCTGCTGCGATCGCGCGGCGGCTCGGCGAGGACGAGCGCGGCGCGCTCCATAGGAACTAGGCTCGGAGCATGAGCAACCGGATCGCGGTCGTGCCCGGCTCCTTCGATCCGCCGACCCTCGGCCATCTCGACGTCATCCGTCGTGCCGCGGCCCTCTACGACCAGCTTCACGTCCTGGTCGTGCACAACCCGGGCAAAGAAGCGATGCTCCCCATCGCGCAGCGGCAGGCGCTGCTCGAGCAGTCGATCGACGACGCCGGGATCGAGGGCGAGATCGTGGTCGCCGCGTGGAGCATGGGGCTGCTCGTCGATTACGCGACCGACGTCGGCGCCGGGATCCTCGTCAAGGGGATCCGTTCGCAGGTCGACGTCGCCTACGAGACGCCGATGGCGATCGTCAACCGGCACCTCGCACAGATCGAGACCGTGTTCCTCCTTCCCGACCCCGCGCACGCGCTCGTCTCGAGCTCGCTCGTGCGGCAGGTCGCCTCGCTCGGTGGCGACGTCTCGCCGTTCGTCCCGGGGCCCGTCGCGCGCTTCCTCGACACCGGATCCCGCGGCATCTGAGTCCGCTCGTCGCCACGGCGACTACCATGGTCGATCGTGGGTAGAAAGCACGTCACCGGACCATTCGTCATCCCCGTGCACGACATCGTGCGCCAGCCGGGGGAGATGCGGGAGTTCGCGTTCAGCGTGCCCGCGCCCGACAAATGGGGTGAGGGCCTCGTGTTCGTCCCGTCGGGTCAGCCGATCGAACTCGAGGTGCGCCTCGAGTCGGTCCACGAGGGCATCCTGGCGACCGCGGAGGCGGACACTGTCTACGAAGGGGTCTGCGGTCGGTGCCTCATGGAGCTGACACGCCCCCTCCGAATCGAGTTTCAGGAGCTCTTCGGGTATTCTGGGGACGAAGCGTCCGACTTCGAGGTTCAAGACGACCACGTGGATCTTGAAACTCCGGTCAGGGATTCGATCGTCCTGGCGCTTCCGTTCCAGCCGGTGTGTCAGCCGGATTGCCCCGGGCTCGACCCGGTCACGGGTGAGAAGCTGACGCCCGGAGCGGAGCCTGCGGAGCAGGTGCAGATCGACCCGCGCTGGGCCGCGCTGACGGCCTACACCCCAGACCACGACGACGCAGACCATCGCGTCGCGCCCGACACAGAGAAGAGCTAGCCATGGCAGGTAACCCCCCGAAGCGGAAGGTCTCCCGATCCAACACGCGTTCGCGTCGCGCGCAGTGGAAGGCCGAGGCTCCCGCCCTCGTCAAGACCATCGAGAACGGCAAGGTCGTCTACAGCCGTCCCCACCAGGCGAAGGTCGTCACCGACTCGCAGGGCACCGAGCTGTTCCTCGAGTACAAGGGTCGCAAGGTCGCTGACGTCTGACGACGAGCGGCGTGACTGAGAACATCACCGAGCGCTCGGCGCTCACCGACAAGCTCGGGGTCGATATCGACCCCGAGCTTCTGTCGCTCGCCCTCACCCATCGCTCGTACGCGTACGAGAACGGCGGGACGCCTCACAACGAGCGCCTGGAGTTCCTCGGCGACTCGATCCTGGGTCAGGCCGTCACCGTGCACCTCTTCCGCACGCATCCGGATCTCGACGAGGGCGCCCTGGCGAAGCGGCGAGCGAGTGTGGTCTCGACCGTCGCCCTGGCCGAGGTCGCGCGGACGATCGGGCTGGGCGACCACATCATGCTGGGGCGCGGCGAGACGCAGACCGGCGGTCGCGACAAAGACTCGATCCTCGCCGACGCCATGGAGGCCGTGATCGGTGCGGCGTTCCTCTCGGCGGGCCCGGACCGTGCGCAGGAACTCGTCCTTCGGCTGGTGGCGCCGCTTCTGGCCGACCCCGCGCGGTACGGGGCGGCGATGGACCCGAAGACCTCGCTGCAAGAGCTCGCCGCGCATCTGGGCGTCGCGCCGCCCGTCTACGGCATCGAGGCCTCGGGGCCGGACCACCACCGCGTCTTCACCGCGACCGTCACCGTCGGCGACGTGTCACGCGAGGGAGTGGGAAGCAGCAAGAAGCAGGCCGAGATGGCCGCCGCCCTCGCTGTGTGGCACGTGCTGTCGGCCCGTGCCTGAGCTTCCCGAAGTCGAGGTCGTCCGTGCCGGTCTCGAGCCGGCCGTCGTCGGCGCGCGCATCGAGGCCTGCACGGTCCTCGATGCGCGCGCGCTCACGCGCCACGCCGGGACGCGGGAGTCTTTCGAGCGGGAGCTGATCGGCCGCTCGCTTGCCGCGGCCGCGCGCCGCGGCAAGTTCCTGTGGTTCCCCGTGGCGGACACGGATCGCGCGGTGGTCGCCCACCTGGGGATGAGCGGGCAGATGCTCCTGCGCGAGCCGGGCGCCCCCACCGAGCGTCATGAACGGATCCGCTGGGACATCGTGCACCCCGCGCACGGCGAGCTGTCCGTGCTCTTCGTCGATCAGCGGACTTTCGGATCCCTGGCCGTCGACGACCTCGAGCCGACCGCGGATGGCGCCGCGGGCGGGCGCGGAACGGATGCTGCCCTGATCCCGGGACAGGTGCGGCACATCGCCCGTGATCCCCTCGACCCCGCGTTCGACGCCGCGCGCTTCCATCGAGAGCTGGCGCGGCGGTCGTCGGGCATCAAGCGCGTTCTGCTCGATCAGGGCGTGGTCAGCGGTATCGGCAACATCTACGCCGACGAGGCGCTGTGGGCGGCCCGCATCCACCCGGAGACCGCGGCATCTCTCCTCTCGCGCCCCGCGCGCGAACGCCTCCTGGAAGCGGTCGTCGCGGTCATGACGAAGGCTCTCGCCGAGGGCGGCACGAGCTTCGACGCGCAGTATGTGAACGTCAACGGCCAGGCCGGCTACTTCGCCCACTCTCTGGAGGCCTACGGCCGCACCGGAGCGGAGTGCTCGCGATGCGGCTCGGCCATCGTCCGGGTCGCGTTCACCAATCGGTCATCGCACTACTGTCCGCGCTGCCAGCGTCGCCGCTACTGAGCCGCTTCTTCCAGGCACCCTCGTACGAGAGCGGCCGGAAGCCGAGGGCCTCGTTGATGTCGAGCATCGGCCGATTCTCCTCGGCGTTGTAGGTGATGACGCGGGGCGAGCCGGGGGCGATCTCGCGCCACGCCACGAGCCCTGCGCACTTCACGAGCATCCCGAGCCGGTGGCCGCGGTGCGTCGCCGCCACGAGGGTGTCGTGCTGGTGGGTCGCTCCGGTGCGGTCCGAGCTGATCATGAGCTCGTTGAAGGCTGCGAGCTCACCGGTCTCGATGTGCTGGGCAGCGGTCACGAGCAGTGTCTGGTCCGCTTCGACGTAGCGCGCATCGTGGCGGGCCAGGCGCGCGGCATCCCACTCTTCCTCGTCCACCTCGAGGCCGGCGGCGGGGGCGTCGGTCGACATGCGCGATTTGAGCCAGGCGTACCCTTCGACGAACTCCGGCGGCGTCGGCACAGTCCATCGCACCACGCGATACCCGGCGGCCGCGACTGCGGCTCGCGCCAGGTGCTCATCGACGACGGCGGCGGAGCCGGGCAGATCCAGCACGCTCTTCCGGTTGATCTGCTCGAGCGTGTAGCCGTGCCGCAGGAGGAACCGCGCGGCATGGTCGCGCGGAATGTCGCCGTACCCCGTCGGTGCGGCCATCCTGTCGCCCGGCTGGTCGGGATGCTCGGCGTACGTCTGCAGAACGTGCCGTCCGTGCTCGCGGGCCGTGCGCTCGATGAGAGCGTGCGCGTGCGACCCGATCCCGCGGCCGTGGACGTCACGCAACAGTTCGATGAGCCAGTACGCCGTATCGGATCCGGCCTCGTGGGGGACGTCGAGCCCCACGCGCCCGACGACTGTGCCGTCCCAGACCGCGAGCCAGCTGAACCGCGTCTCGTCCGGACTCGGGCGATAGTGGGGGAGCAGCTCGTCGGGGCGGGCGGCGTCGTCATCGCTGCCGGTGATCTCGCGGTACACGAGATTGCGCACGCGGACCATCTCGCAGAAGTCCGCGGCGTCCGGCGCATCGATGCGGTCGGGAATGTGGAGAGAGCGCAGCTCGAGCTGCGCGGTGATGTCGTTCATGGTTCTCTTTCGATGGCGTGGGGTCTCGTCGCCGAGACCCCACGCGGATCAACGGTAGGGAGTGAGCAGGTACGCGCGCTCCCAGTGGCGCTCGCGTGCCTCTCGAGCGGCGAGCTGCTCGCGGCGGTACGCGACCTCTGGCGCAGAGCTAGCGCCGCGGTTCGCGCTCCACACGATGAGGCGCAGTGCGATCCGCAGCGCAACGCGCTGGGCGAGGGTCGGACGGCCGACGAGAGTCTGCTCGGGGATGACAGGCCGCGCAGGCGCGACCTCGGGACGTCGTTGTACGACGGTGTTCATGGTGTCCTCGTTCGAAGAGGGCGGATGTGCGATGGCGACGACGTGCGTCGCGGGGACAGCCAGGGGCTGCTGCCCGGCGCGCGGAGATCACGCGGGGCGGAAAGGCGGAACGGGGCGAGGGACTCGCAGACTCAGACGTTCAGCGGAGCACCGACGACGGCGGCTCCACCGATAACGCAGACGAAACGGTCGCGGTGCTCGGAACGAACAGCAACAGCGTTAAACGCGGTGACAGAAATCAACATCGGGGAACCTCCTTTCGTCAGGGATGCGGAAAGTGACGCTAGCGGTCCGTCCGGTGCGGCGTCAAGTCCGGCGCGTCATCCTCCGGTAGCGTGTGGACGTTGACCGAGCGCCGGGAGGGTTCGACATGCACCTGAAGAGCGTCACGCTCAAGGGCTTCAAGTCGTTCGCCCAACCGACCACGTTCGTGCTCGAACCGGGGGTCACCTGCATCGTCGGGCCGAACGGCTCCGGCAAGTCGAACGTCGTCGACGCCCTCGCCTGGGTCATGGGAGAACAGGGAGCCAAGACCCTGCGCGGCGGCAAGATGGAGGACGTCATCTTCGCGGGCACCGCGACGCGCGGTCCGCTCGGTCGTGCCGAGGTGCAGCTGACGATCGACAACCACGACGGCGTGCTTCCGATCGAGTACGCCGAGGTCACGATCAGCCGAACGCTGTTCCGGAACGGGTCGAGCGAGTACGCGATCAACGGCGAGACGTGCCGGTTGCTCGACGTGCAGGAGCTGCTGAGCGACTCCGGTTTGGGCCGCGAGATGCACGTCATCGTCGGGCAGGGCCGTCTCGACACCGTGCTCCAGGCGAGCGCGGAGGACCGCCGCGGCTTCATCGAAGAGGCGGCGGGCATCCTCAAGCACCGGCGCCGCAAGGAGAAGACGGTTCGCAAGCTCGAGGCGATGGAGACGAACCTCACCCGGCTGAGCGACCTCGCGGGCGAGCTGCGACGGCAGCTGAAGCCGCTCGGCAAGCAGGCCGAGATCGCCCGCGAAGCGGCGACGATCGCCGCCGTCGTCCGCGACGCGAAGGCGAGGCTGTTCGCCGATGACCTCGTCGCCCTGCGTGCCCAGCTCGCCGACCACGCCCGGGACGAGCATGAGCGGCACGCCGAGCGGCTGGTGCTGCAGGACCGGCTCGACGGTGTGAAACGACGCATCGACGAGCTCGAGGCCGAGCAGCGGTCCGAAGCCGTCGACCGTGCACGCGCCACCGCTTTCGCGCTCGAACAGGTCCAGGAACGGGTACGCGGGTTGCACACGCTCGCAGCGCAGCGCCGAGCGCTCCTCGAAGACGACGGCCAGCTCTCGATAGAGGTCGCCACGGTCGGGCAGTCGGCCATCGACGAGGCTCGGCAGGAGGTCGACGACATCGCGTCAGGCGTCGGTGATGCGCAGGATGCGGCTGCTGCGGCATCCCGCGACGTCATCCGGGCACGCGCCGAACTCGATGCGCTCGACGCCGACATCGCCGCCCAAAGCGCTCTCGTCTCGGAGCACGACATGCGCCTGACCAAGCTTCGCGGCCGGGCCGAGGCCGCAGCATCCCGGCTGGAGGCCCTTCGAGCGACGGTGGAACGGCAGCAGCGGGGCCTCGATGCCGCTCGCGCGCGCCGCGCCGAGGCGGAGGCAGCCCTCGAGCAGGTCCAGGCGGATGCGGCTCCCGAGATCAGCTCCGCCGAGCACACTGCCGCCTACGAGCGGGCTCAGCGCGATGCCACGGACGCCGAGACCGAGCTGGCGGGGATCCGCGAGAGGCTGCACGCGGCCGAGCGCGAGGTCGAGTCGCTCACGGCGCAGACCGCGGCACTCGGGCGCGCGCTCGAGGTCCGCAATGCCGCTGCCGATCTCCTCTCGCGCGGTGACGAGGGGCTGCGATCCCTCGTCGCCGACGCCCTGAAGGTCGAGCCGGGCTACGAGGCCCCGGTGGCTGCCGCTCTGGGGGCTCTCGCTGAAGGCGTGCTCGCGGTCGATGTGGCGGCAGCGCTGCGGGCGGCGGCCACCGCCTCCGCGGATGACCTCGGCGTGGTCGACATCGTCCTGGCGGACGCCGCGCGGGGAGAGGCTGTCGCCGCTCCACCGGGTGCTGTTCGCGCCACCGACATCGTCAGCGGTCCCGACGGTGTCGTCGGGCAACTCGAGAATGTGCTCGTCGCGGATGACCTCGACGCCGCTGTGCGCATCCGTGACGGCTGGGTCGCGAACGAGCGCGAGCGTGCCGTGGTCGTGACGAAGCAGGGTGAGCTCGTCTCGTGGCGCACCGTCCGGGCCGGCTCCGGCGAAGGGCGATCGCGTCTCGAACTCGCGGCCGAGCGCGATGCGGCGGCCGAGCGACTCAGCGAGATGAGGGTGGTCGCCGACGCGCTGCGCGAGTCGCTGGCCGAAGCGCAGGCGGCGTGGTCCGAGGCACGCGCCCGCACGAGGACGGCGCTCGAGACCCTCCGGGCGCACGACGCGGCGCTCGCGGCCGACGCGGAGAAGTTCAACCGGGCTACCGTGCGGTACGAGGCGGCCGTCGCGGAGTGCGATCGGCTCGAAGCGGGTATCGCACCCGCTGTGTCCGCCGTGACCGAGGCCGAATCGGCGGCTCGCGAGGCTGAGGAAGCGCTCGCGGCAGCGGCTGCGGCACCGAGGCCGATCCTCGACGCATCGGCGCGCGAGGGGCTCCTCGAAGCCCTCGAACAGACACGCGAACGCGAGATGCGCGCCCGGCTCGACGTCGAGACCCTGCGGGAGCGCGTGCGAGCCGGAGAGGCACGTGTGGTCCAGCTCGAACGCCAGCGCGAGCGCGAGCGGGCAGCCGCCGCCGAAGCCGCCCGGCGCGCCGTCATCCGGAGGCGGCAGCGTGCGATCGCGGACGCCGTCGCCGCACAGCTGCCCCCGCTGCTCGAGTCGATCGACCGGTCGGTCGCGGCCGCCCGCGTGGAGCTGGGTCGCGCCGAGCAGGCGCGGAGCGAGATCACGAGCGAGCTCGCAGAGCTGCGCCGTCAGGATCAATCGGCGCGCAGCCGACTCGCAGCCCTCACCGAGTCGGTCCACGGACTCGAGATGCAGATGCACGAGAAGAAGCTGCACGTGACGAGCCTGCTCGAGCGTGTCGCCTCGGAACTCGGGTTCGACGAGGACATTCTTGTTTCGGAATATGGGCCGGACCAGCCCGTCCTCGATGATTCGGGCGAGCCGGTGCCTTTCGATCGGAACGCGCAGCGGCGTCGCCTCGCCGAAGCGGAGCGAAAGCTCGCGCAGCTCGGGCGGGTCAATCCTCTGGCGCTCGAGGAGTACGCCGCGCTCGAGCAGCGCCACGCATTCCTCACCGAACAGCTTGCGGATCTGACGCAGACACGGGCCGATCTGCTGACCATCATCGGCGAGCTGGACGAACGGATGCAGTCGATCTTCCTGGCCGCGTTCGAAGACACCAAGATCGCGTTCGGCGAGGTCTTCCCGATCCTGTTCCCGGGCGGCACGGGCAGCATCTCGCTCACCGACCCCGACAATCCGCTGACGACCGGTATCGAGGTCGCGGTGCGACCCGTGGGCAAGAAGATCGAGAGGTTGTCGCTGCTGTCCGGCGGCGAGCGGTCCCTGGCCGCCGTCGCGCTCCTGACGGCGATCTTCAAGGCTCGCCCGAGCCCGTTCTACATCCTCGACGAGGTCGAGGCGGCGCTCGACGACGCGAACCTCGGTCGCCTGCTCGGCGTGTTCGAGCAGCTCCGCGAGTCGAGCCAGCTCATCGTGATCACCCACCAGAAGCGCACGATGGAGATCGCCGACGCCCTCTACGGCGTCTCGATGCGGCAGGACGGCGTGTCGGCGGTCGTCGGTCAGCGCGTACGCGAGCGCGCAGGCGCCGTAGGCTGAGGGCATGGCCGACAATCCCTGGTCGCTCTCGCGCGCGCTGCGCGGGCTCTTCGTCAAGCCGACCATCGACGAGAACACGTGGGACGACCTCGAGACGGCGCTGCTGACCGCCGACTTCGGGCCTGACATCACCGAGCGTCTCGTCGACGACCTGCGGGACAAGGTCGAGCGGTACCGCACCACCGACCCCCGTGATCTCCAGCGCATGCTGAAGGAGACGCTCGAGGAGCGGTTCGCAGCCTTCGACTCGACCCTGCGCCTGACCGAGCGTCCCGCCGTCGTCCTCGTCGTCGGTGTGAACGGCGTGGGGAAGACCACGACGATCGGGAAGTTCGCGAAGTTCCTGCAGCGATACGGCCGGTCGGTCGTCGTCGGTGCGGCCGATACGTTCCGTGCCGCGGCCGTCGACCAGCTCGCGACGTGGGCCGAACGCGGCGGTGCACAGATCGTCCGGCCGCAGCAGGAGGGCCAGGACCCGGCTTCCGTCGCGTTCCAGACGATCGATTACGCCAAGCGGACGGGCACGGAGATCGTGCTCGTCGACACCGCCGGCCGCCTGCACACCAAGGGCGGCCTGATGGACGAGCTCACCAAGATCCGGCGCGTCATCGAGAAGCAGGCGCCTATCAGCGAAGTGCTGCTGGTGCTGGATGCGACGACGGGCCAGAACGGCGTGATGCAAGCCGAGGCGTTCCTCGAACACGCCGGCGTGACGGGTCTCGTCCTGACCAAGCTCGACGGGTCCGCGCGGGGCGGTTTCGTGCTCGCGGTCCAGGAGCGCACCGGCATCCCGGTCAAGCTGCTCGGTCAGGGCGAGGGCATAAACGACCTCACCGGTTTCACCCCGCACGTGTTCGCAGCCGCTCTCGTCGACTGAGCGCCGCGCCGCATCTCCACTTCCCCCGCACCCTCACGGCTGGTTTCATAAACACATGGCGATCGAGCACGACTACTTCGGACTCCTCGAGTCGGGTCCGGACGGATCGATCTTCTGGTCGGATCACGTCGAGATCGGCGACCAGACGGTCACCGTCGATCTCACGGCCCCGGATCAGGACGACGTGTCCGCCGCCGCGCTCGACGTCGCTGCCGCGATGATCTCGGCGATCGAGTCGATCGACCTCTCCGCCCGAAACGCGATGGTGTCGGAGCTCAACGACCGCACGAGCGAGGTGACCGAGTTCATCCTCCAGCAGCAGGAGGAGCTCGGAGAGGACATCGAGTCGTACCTGGTGGATATCTCCGGCGACGTCCACATGGACGTCATCCGGTCGCTGCAGCTGATCAGCATGACGATCCTGGCCGACGAGCACGGGGGATCGGACCCGTTCGCGGTGCTGGAGTACGCGCTCGACCCCGACTCGACCGAAGAGGTGCTCCTGGTCAACCTCACGAGCGACGGCAGCATCCAGTCGGTCACCAGCGCCGACTGACGTGCAGACCTTCCTGCCCTACCCATCGTTCGCCGAGTCGGCGGCTGCGCTCGACACGGCTCGACTGGGCAAGCAGCGCGTCGAGACGCTGCAGCTGCTGCGGGCCAACACCGTCCCGGGATACGGATGGCGCAACCACCCGGCCGCCAAGATGTGGCGCGGCCATCTGCCGGCCCTCACGGCGTACGGCCTGGCGATGACGGACGCGTGGATCGCCGCCGGTCGCCCGGATACGGTCCGGCCGCAACTGCTGCGGTTCGCTCCCGATGTCGACGGGATGCCCGAGAGCGAGCTCGAGATGCCGCCGTGGCTGGGCGATGAGGCGTTCCACCTGTCTCACCGCTCCAACCTCGTGCGCAAGGATGCCGCGTTCTACCGCCCGCGTTTCGGCGATGTCCCCGACGACCTCCCGTACATCTGGCCGCCGGACCCGACCGCGGCCTGAGTCGCACGCGGACGGGTCGGCGACTCGTCAGACGGCCTGCGCGAACCCGGACTGCGCGGAGTCGGCGAGGTGCGCGAGGTGCGGGGGGATCTCCCGGCCCTTGGCGGTCATCGATTGCGCCCACAGCCGCCCGGCCCGGTAGGAGGACCGCACGAGTGGTCCGGCGAGAACCCCGAGGAAGCCGATGCGCTCCGCCTCTTCGCGGAAGCCGACGAACTCCTCTGGCTTGACCCACCGGTCGACCGGCAGATGACGAGGCGTCGGCCGCAGATACTGCGTGATCGTGATGATGTCGGTGCCGGCGTCGTGGAGGTCCTGGAGCGCCTGCACGACCTCCTCGGGGGTCTCGCCCATTCCGAGGATGAGGTTCGACTTGGTGATGAGTCCGGCGTCACGGGCGCGCGTGATCACGCCGAGCGAGCGCTCGTAACGGAACGCGGGTCGGATCCGCTTGAAGATGCGGGGGACCGTCTCCACGTTGTGCGCGAAGACCTCCGGTCGCGACGCGAAGACCTCGTCGAGCTGCGCCGGGTCGCCGTTGAAGTCGGTCGCGAGGATCTCGACGCCCGTGCCCGGGTTCTCCGCGTGGATCCGTCGCACCGTCTCCGCGTGCAGCCAGGCTCCGCCATCGGCGAGGTCGTCGCGCGCCACCCCGGTGACCGTGGCGTAGCGCAGCTGCATCCGGCTGACGCTTTCGGCGACGCGCCGCGGCTCGTCGGTGTCGTACTCGGCCGGTTTACCCGTGTCGATCTGACAGAAGTCGCACCGTCGTGTGCACTGCGAGCCGCCGATGAGGAAGGTCGCCTCTCGGTCTTCCCAGCATTCGTAGATGTTGGGACATCCCGCCTCCTGGCAGACGGTGTGCAGGCCTTCCTCGCGCACGAGGTCGTGGAGCGCGCGATACTCCTCGCCCATCCGGGCCTTCGTCTTGATCCACTCCGGCTTGCGCTCGATCGGCGTCTGCGCGTTGCGGACCTCCAGGCGAAGGAGTTTGCGTCCCTCCGGCCCGCCCGCGGCGGGAGCGGCGGGCACGGCGCAGCCGCCGCTCATGCCGCGACCGCCGTCTCGAACTCGGCGCGGAAGCGACTCGTGACGGTGTCCACCACGTCGGCGGGCGAGACCCTCCGGGCCAGGACCGTGGAGAGTGAGGCGACGCCGGCATCGGTGATGCCGCACGGGATGATCTGCTCGAACGGCGCGAGATCGTTGTCGCAGTTGAGCGCGAAGCCGTGCATCGTCACGCCGCGCTGAACCCGGACGCCGATCGCCGCGATCTTGGCGTCGCGGCCGTCCTGGCTCACCCACACGCCGCTTCGGCCCGCCACCTGCCGGGCTGAGACGCCCAGGTCCGCGACGGCTGAGATGAGGACCCGCTCGAGCCTCCGCACGTGCGAGACGACGTCGACGGGCTCGGGCAGGCGCAGGATCGGGTACCCCACCAGCTGTCCCGGGCCGTGCCAGGTGATCTTTCCGCCGCGATCGACATCGACGACGGCGGTCCCGTCGGTCGGTCGCTCCGCGGGCTCGGTACGCGCGCCCGCGGTGAACACCGCTTCGTGCTCGAGGAGGAGCAGCGTGTCCGGGCTGCCGGCGACCACGGCGTCGTGGACGCGGCGCTGCAGCTCCCAGCCTTCTGCATAGGGGACGACGGCGGGGGCGAGCCCCACGACGCGGACATCGAGCACGGATCCTCCTCGAGATACTGGACTGCGTCCAACAATACGACACGCCTAGGCTGTGATGGTGACGTCATCCACCCGCGCGGGCCGGCCTCGCGTGTCGTCCCGCGAAACCCTTGCGGAGGCCGCCTGCGAGCTGTTCCTCGAGCGCGGCTACGAGGCGACGACGGTCGCCGACATCACCCGGCGTGCCGGTGTCAGCCGGTCGAGCTTCTTCAACTACTTCTCATCGAAGTCGGCGGTCCTGTGGTCGGGGCTCGACGAGCGCATCGGGGCGCTCGAGCTCGCTCTGCGGGGCGCCGGCGGTGCCGACGAGGTCGCGTCTGCGATCGGCGACCTCGCCCGAGGCTTCGCCCCCGACGCCCTGGCGCTGGCGATCGTCAACGACGTCGCGATGGGACTGTCGGACGAGCTCGCGCGGGATGCCGCGTTGCGGGCCGCCCGCGTCGCGCGTGCCGTCGCCGCGGCCCTTCACCGCTCGGGGATGGCGGCACTCGAAGCCGACATCCTCGGCGCGGCCTGGGGCGGTGCGGTGCTCGGCGCCGTCCGCTCGTGGGCCCGCGGGGGAGCGGGGCGCGCCGACCTGGCTCAGGAGATGGGGCGAGCTATCGCCATCGTCCGGGGGCGCTGACCGGGTCGCCCTCTCGCATAGAATCGAGGGATCATGGCAACTTTCGGCACGCTCTCCGACCGTCTTACCGAGACCTTCCGGAATCTCCGCACCAAGGGAAAGCTCTCGGCGGCTGACGTCGACCAGACCGTCCGTGAGATCCGCCGTGCGCTTCTCGACGCCGACGTCGCTCTCGCGGTGGTCAAGGAGTTCACCGCCAAGGTGCGCGAGCGCGCGCTCGGCGACGAGGTCAATCGCGCGCTGAACCCGGCGCAGCAGGTCGTCCAGATCGTCAACGAGGAGCTCGTGGGCATCCTCGGCGGCGAGCAGCGCCGCCTGCAGTTCGCGAAGAACCCGCCGACCGTGATCATGCTCGCGGGTCTCCAGGGCTCGGGAAAGACAACGTTCGCCGGCAAGCTCGCCAAGCAGCTCGAGAAGGACGGTCACACGCCGCTCCTCGTCGCGTGCGACCTCCAGCGTCCGAACGCCGTGAACCAGCTCCAGGTCGTGGCCGAGCGTGCCGGTGCCGCCATCTACGCTCCCGAACCCGGCAACGGCGTCGGCGACCCCGTGCGCGTCGCACGCGACGGTGTCGAGCATGCACGCCGCCAGCAGCACGACGTCGTCATCATCGACACGGCGGGACGCCTGGGCGTCGACGCGGAGCTGATGAAGCAGGCCGCCTCGATCCGCAAGGCCACCGATCCCGACGAGGTGCTCTTCGTCATCGACGCGATGATCGGTCAGGACGCGGTCAACACCGCCAAGGCGTTCCAGGAGGGTGTCGACTTCACCGGCGTCGTCCTCTCCAAGCTCGACGGCGACGCCCGAGGCGGTGCCGCTCTGTCGGTCGCCTCTGTGACTCAGCGCCCGATCATCTTCGCTTCCACGGGCGAGGGCCTCGACGACCTCGAGCCCTTCCACCCCGATCGCATGGCCAGCCGCATCCTCGACCTGGGTGACATCCTCACCCTGATCGAGCAGGCGCAGCAGGCGTTCGACGAGCAGGAGGCCCTCGCGGTCGCCGAGAAGCTCGCGAAGGAGCAGTTCACGCTCGAAGACTTCCTCGACCAGCTTCAGCAGATGAAGAAGATGGGGTCGATGAAGAAGATGCTCGGCATGCTGCCGGGCATGGGGCAGATGAAGCAGCAGCTCGAGCAGTTCGACGAGCGCGAGATCGACCGCACCGAGGCGATCATCCGGTCGATGACCCCCGCGGAGCGCCGCAACCCGAAGGTCCTCAACGGCTCGCGTCGCCTGCGCATCGCGCGCGGATCGGGGATGACGGTGACCGACGTCAATCAGCTGGTCCAGCGGTTCGAGCAGGCGGCCAAGATGATGAAGACGGTCGCGCGCGGGGGCGTTCCCAACATCCCGGGGATGGGGCCGATGGGCGGCAAGCCCGGCGCCTCGAGCAAGCGTGGCAAGCAGGCCAAGAACAAGGGCGGTTCCCGTTCGGGCAACCCCGCGAAGCGCGCCGCCGAGAACGCGGGCCTCGCGACCGCGACCGCGCCGACCGGCTCGGGCTTCGGTCTGGGGGCAGCCGGGCAGGCTCAGCCGAGCGAGGCCGACCTCGCCGAGATCCAGAAGCTCTTCGGCAAGGGCTGAGTCGAGCGGGCCCGGCTCAGCGGCCGACGTCCGGCTTCGCCAAATGCTGGCGCAGCGTGGGGCCGTCGCGGAACTCGCGGATCAGGTGCTGGACGACCTCGCGAAGGTCGCCGTCGGCGGCATCCGCGACGCGCGTCTGACGGAGGTAGCTGGCCCCCTGATCGAGAATCGTGTTCAATCCACGGAACTCGCGCGCGCAGTGCAGCTCTTCGGCGATCGGCTCGAGTTCGGCCATCGTGTCGCGGAGGTGGTCGGCGACGTGGCGCTGAGTGCCGTCGGCATCGACGATCAGACGCGCGTCCAGCCCGTACCGAGCTGCCCGCCACTTGTTCTCGCGGACGAACCACGGCGGGATCGTCGGGAGCTCGCGGCCCTCATCGAGCTGCCGTGAGAGATGCTCGGTGAGGACCTGGACGAGGGATGCCACGGCCGCCAGCTCGGGGAGGGTCGACATCCCGTCGCAGGCGCGGATCTCGATCGTTCCCCACTTGGGAGCGGGGCGGATGTCCCAGCGCACCTCCGAGGCGTCCTCCATGACGCCCGTGCGGACCATGCCGTCGAGGTAGCTCTCGAAGTCGCTCCACTGTGTGAAGCTCCACGGCAGGCCGGCGGTCGGCAGCTGCTGGAAGACGAGGGCCCGGTTGGACGCGTATCCGGTGCGGTCGCCGGCCCAGAACGGGCTCGACGCCGACAGGGCCTGCAGGTGGGGGAGGTAGAGCGACAGTGCGTTGATGAGGGGGAACACCTTGTTGACGTCCTCGACGCCGACGTGGATGTGGATGCCCCAGATCATCATGTTCCGGCCCCACCACTGGGTCCGCTCGATGAGCTTGTGGTAGCGGGTCTTGTCGGTGATCTGCTGCTCGTACCATCGGGCGAAGGGGTGACTTCCGGCGCAGAGCATCTCGAGGCCGCGCGGTGCGGCGAATTCGCGCACCCGCTGGATGGCGTCATCGATGTCGTCGACAGCCGCGGCGACCGTGTCGCCGACCCCGCTGGTCACCTCGATGGTGTTCGTCAGCAGCTCGCCGGTGATCGTGTAGCGCTCGAGTGCGGAGGAATCCTCCACCTCGGCGAGCACTTCGGGCGCCCGGGGCGCGAGATCCCCGGTGTCGCGGTCGGCGAGCATCAACTCCCACTCGATGCCCACGGAGGAGCGGGCAGACGTGGCGAAGGGGACCGTCATGCGCTCAGTCTGACACGCGGTGCGGTGCGGTTCGCGACGACCGTCATCATCTGGCAAAATAGACGGTTGGACCGCTCGCTCGACCCTCTATCCGGCGGGAAGGTCCACCCTCAGAGCTCCCGCCGGGTGTGCACCCCACGCTCCAGGCGACGTTCACTTCACATCACACCACTCAGGAGAATTGTGGCTGTCAAGATCCGTCTCAAGCGCCTCGGTAAGATCCGCGCGCCCTACTACCGCATCGTCGTCGCCGACTCGCGCACCAAGCGCGACGGCCGCGTGATCGAGGAGATCGGTCAGTACCACCCGACCGAGGAGCCCTCGATCATCAAGGTCGACTCCGACCGCGCCCAGTACTGGCTGTCGGTCGGCGCTCAGCCGACCGAGCAGGTCACCGCGCTGCTGAAGCTCACGGGCGACTGGGGCAAGTTCAAGGGCGACAAGAACGCCGTCTCGACCGTCCGCACGGCCGAGGCCAAGGGCGAATTCGTCGCAGACGCGTCGAAGAAGTCGGTCATCAAGCCGCAGGCCGCCAAGAAGGCCGAGGAGCCCGCCGCTGAGGCTCCCGCCGACGAGGCTCCCGCCGCCGACGCGACCGACGCGGAGTAATCCGTTGCTGTCCGCCGCGCTCGAGCACGTCGTCAAGGGGATCGTCGATCACCCTGATGACGTCGTCATCCGTTCCTCCTCGTCGCCCCGCGGCGAGGTCCTCGAGGTGCGCGTGCACCCCGACGACCGGGGACGGGTGATCGGGCGCGGCGGACGCACCGCCAAGGCGCTGCGGGCGCTGATCTCCGCGCTTGCCGACGGCACGCGCGTTCGCGTCGACGTCGCGGACGACTGACATGGCCGCCGACCCCGCTCGCACACAGCTGCGCGTCGGGCGCCTCGTCAAGGCGCACGGCCTCAAGGGCGCACTCAAGCTCGAGCTCTACACCGATGATCCCGACGGCCGCTTCGTGCCGGGCGCGACGTTCACGTTGCAGGTCCCCGAGGCGTCTCCCTGGCACGGCAAGTCCGTGACCGTCCGCGAGTTCCGGTGGATGAACTCGCACCCCGTTCTCTTCCTCGAGGACGTCAACGACCGCGATGCCGCCGAGAGCCTCGTCAAGGCCATCCTCTGGGTCGACCAGGACGGCGACGCCACGGTCGAGGATGACGCCTGGTTCGATCACCAGCTCGTCGGCCTCGACGTCGTGCGCGACGGCGAGCGGGTCGGACGCATCGCACGCGTCGATCATCTCCCCGCGCAGGACCTCCTCATCGTCCAGCGCGACGGCGACGACACCGAGATCCTCGTGCCGTTCGTCAAGGCGATCGTGCCCGAAGTGGATGTCGCTGCGGGCCGGGTCATCGTGACCCCGCCGGCGGGGCTGTTCGAAGACCTTCCGGCCGAGGAAGCTGACGACGCCTCCGGCGCGGCATCCGACCGGGACGGCGACGACGCCCCCTCCGAGGACTGACGTGCGCGTAGACGTCGTCACGATCTTCCCCGCATTCTTCGACGTCCTCGAGGTCTCCCTTCTCGGCAAGGCGCG
The DNA here is from genome assembly GCF_002204305.1 of Microbacterium sp. AISO3. NCBI lineage: Bacteria > Bacillati > Actinomycetota > Actinomycetes > Micrococcales > Microbacteriaceae > Microbacterium > Microbacterium sp. AISO3. Next base: position 67,243 of record NZ_NHRF01000002.1, read on the forward strand.
CGGCGCCGGCCTCCTCGACGTCCGCGTGCACGACCTGCGGGACTACACCACCGATCGGCACCGCACCGTCGACGACACCCCGTATGGCGGCGGTGCGGGGATGGTGATGAAGCCCGAGCCGTGGGGGCTTGCACTGGATGCGATCGTGGCGGACGCGGGCGATCGCCCGACGTTCATCTTCCCTTCGCCTGCCGGCGAGCGATTCTCGCAGAGCACCGCGCGCGAGCTGAGCGGAGCGTCGCACCTGGTCTTCGGCTGCGGCCGCTACGAGGGAATCGACGAACGCGTCTTCACCTACGCGGCGACGCTCGGCGATGTCCGGCTCATGAGTCTCGGGGACTACGTCCTCAACGGGGGAGAGGTCGCCTCGATGGCGATGATCGAGGCGATCGGGAGACTGATCCCCGGCGTCGTCGGCAATCCCGAGAGCCTCGTGGAGGAGTCTCACGAGGACGGGCTGCTGGAGTACCCCTCGTACACGAAGCCCGCATCGTGGCGCGGTCACGATGTGCCGGACGTCCTGCTCAGCGGGCATCACGGGCGCGTCGCGGAGTGGCGGCACGCCCAGCGGGTCGAGCGGACGCGCGAGCGCCGTCCCGACCTGCTTCCCGCGGACGACTCCGAAGCCTGAGCCGGAAGCCGGTCGGGTCGAGGGACGCGTCAGTCGACGCCGAGGAACGACCGGTCGGTGAGGACGACCGGACCGTCCGCGGTGATGGCGACGGTGTGCTCGGAGTGCGCACCCCGCGATCCGTCGGCGCTGCGGAGCGTCCAGCCGTCGGCATCCGTGACCAGCTTGTCGGTGCTCTGCAGGAACCACGGCTCGAGCGCGACGACGAGACCCGCACGCAGCGGGTAGCCGCGGCCCGGCTTGCCGTCGTTGGGCACGTGAGGGTCGCCGTGCATCTCGCGTCCGACGCCGTGGCCGCCGAAGTCCGTGTTGATCGACAGGCCGTCGGCGCGCGCGACCGTCGCGACCGCGTGGGAGATGTCGCCGATCTTGTTGCCGACCACGGCGGCGCCGATCGCCGCGTCGAGAGCGCGCTCAGTCGTGTCGATCAGTGCGAGGTCCTCGTCGCGCGGGGTTCCCACGACGAACGACACCGCGGAGTCGGCGACCCAGCCGTCGACGGAGACGGCGAAGTCGAGTGTGACGAGATCGCCGTCGCGGAGGGCATAGTCGTGGGGCAGGCCGTGCAGCACGGCGTCGTTGATCGACGTGCAGATGACCTTGCCGAACGGGCTGGCGCCGAACGACGGGTGGTAGTCGATGTAGCAGGACTCGGCGCCGGCGCGGCGGATCAGGTCGTGCGCGCGCCGGTCGATCGCCAGGAGGTTCGTGCCGACCTTCGTCTCGTCGCGGAGGGTCGCCAGCGTCTCGGCGACGAAACGTCCCGCGGGGCGCATCGCTTCGATCTCGGCAGGGGTGCGCAGCTCGATCATCGTGATCCTCTCTTCAGCTTCTATCCTGCCGGACCGGCGTAGCATCGGGAGCATGTGGCTGCGACGCGCGCTCTTCCATTGGCTCCTTCCGGCGGCTCTGGTGCTGCCGCTGTGGCTCGTGGTGGGCTGGGCCATCTCGGGCGCGAGCGGCTGGGTGTTCCTCTGGGTCCTCTTCATCGCGGTGCCGGCCGTTCTCGTCGGTCAGCTCGTGACGACGTTGCTGGTGCGGGCCCGGGGCACCGTTCGACACTCGCGGATGCTGTCGTGGTGGGACGTACTCGTGTTCACGCTGTGGCACGCACTCATCATCGCCATCGGGTTCTACCCCGAGGGTGCCTTCTGGCCGCTGCTTCTCGCCGCAGTCGCCGCCTTCCTCGGCGTCTTCTGGGTGTCGCTCTGGCAGCTCTTCCGCGAAGCGCGTCCCGTCTCGCTGTTCTCCGTCGCCACCGATCCCGCCTACCTGCGTGAGGCGATGCGGCCCACGACCGAACGTCGTGCCGACGAGAAGGTCGTGATCATCGAAGAGGTCCGACGCAGCGACAGCTGACGTTTTGGTCGGCCGGGCCCGGCATGGCAGAATGAACGCTTGTGCCCTGACAGATCTCTGCCTCAGGGGAGCGGCGCCCGGCGGGTGCCCGGGGCACCGCATCCTTATTCAACTCTCTCGTGGTCGACCTGAGGCGGTCGCAGGAAGAACAGATCATGCAGATCCTCGACTCCGTCGACGCAGCATCGCTGCGCAGCGACATCCCCGCATTCGCCCCCGGCGACACCGTCAAGGTGCACGTCAACATCACGGAGGGCAACCGCTCGCGTATCCAGGTCTTCCAGGGCGTCGTCATCGGCCGCTCCGGCGACGGTGTGCGCGAGACCTTCACCGTCCGGAAGATCAGCTTCCAGGTCGGCGTCGAGCGTACGTTCCCCGTCCACAGCCCCGTGATCGACCACATCGAGGTCGTCACGCGCGGTGACGTGCGTCGCGCCAAGCTGTACTACCTGCGCAACCTGCGTGGCAAGAAGGCCAAGATCAAGGAGAAGCGCGACCGCTGATCGCAGCGACGCATTCTCTGGATGCCCCGGGCTCAGGCTCGGGGCATCCGTCGTCTCCGCTGCGCGGTGACCGGTGATGGTCGCGGAATGTGCGACCCTGGGTAAGGCTCCCCGGCGGGAGAGTCGGATGAGAGGCGATGAATGACCACCGATGACCTTGCCGCGCAGGCGCCGAAGCCTGCGCGTTCACGATCACGTCGCCTCGGCCTGCTGCTTCGCGACATCCTCGTGATCGTCGCCATCGCACTCGCGGTGTCGTTCCTGGTCAAGACGTTCCTCGTCCGTTCGTTCTACATCCCATCCGGGTCGATGGAGCGGACGCTGCTGAAGGACGACCGGATCCTGGTGGACCAGCTCACGCCGCGATTCGGCGGGTATGCCCGCGGCGACGTCGTCGTCTTCCGCGACCCCGGTGGATGGCTCCCGGCCACGGTCGAGCCCGCCCGCCCGCCGCTCGTGGAGGGCATGGACTGGGTGCTCTCCGTCGTCGGGCTGTCGGCTCCCGACAGCAAGGATCACCTGATCAAGCGGATCATCGGGATGCCGGGCGACCATGTCGTCTGCTGCAATGCCGTCGGCCAGATCACGGTGAACGACGTTCCCATCGACGAGTCCTCGTACGTCTCGCTCGCGGACGGGCAATCGGCTCCGCAGGAGGTGCCGTTCGACGTGACGGTGCCCGAGAACTCGCTGTGGGTGCTCGGCGACAACCGCGATCATTCGCGGGACTCGCGCTACAACCGCGACCAGCCTTCGCAGGGGTTCGTCCCGCTCGACAATGTCGTGGGGCGCGCCTTCCTCATCACCTGGCCGCTCGACCGTTTCGGCCTCATCGACTTCCACCACGACGTCTTCGCGGGTGTGCCCGCGCCCGAAGGACGATGACCGTCGTCGCGCCCCGGCTGACCGTCGAACGGCGGCTGCTGCGCGAACACGAGTTCGTCATCGCTCTCGACGAGGTCGGGCGCGGTGCGTTGGCGGGCCCGGTCTCGGTCGGTGCCGCCGTGCTCGACGCGCGCTGCGCGCGCCGCCGGATCCCCGAGGGGCTTCGCGACTCGAAACTCGTGACCGAGCTGCGCCGGCCCGAGCTGGCGGTGCGAGCAGCCGACTGGGTCATGGCGTCGGCGGTGGGGTCGGCCACGCCGGGAGAGATCGACGAGATGGGGATCATGCGGGCGCTCGGACTCGCTGCAGTCCGAGCGATCCAGGGTCTCGGTGCTGTCGACCCCTTCGCCCCGGAGACCGTCGTCATCCTGGACGGCAACCACGACTACGTGAGCCCGATGGCCGGACCGGGCCTGACCGTGAAGACGATCATCAAGGCCGACCGTGACTGCGCCAGTGCGGCGGCGGCATCGGTCATCGCGAAGGTGGACCGCGACACCCATATGACCGACCTGCACGATGAGACGCCGATGTACGAGTGGGCGCGGAACAAGGGTTACGCCAGCGCGCTCCATCGCGCGGCGATCCGTGAGCACGGGTTATCGCGTCATCACCGGGCGTCGTGGGCGATCGCCGACGCGCCGACGCTCTTCTGACCTCGGTGCCCGGGGTCGCCCGGACGAGAACGTCGTGCTGCCGCCGCCTAGGATGGAAGCACCATGGATGACGAAGTCTTCGAAGACTATGACCGCGAGCTGGAGCTGGCGCTCTACAAGGAGTACCGCGACGTCGTTTCGCAGTTCCAGTATGTGATCGAGACCGAGCGTCGCTTCTACCTCGCGAACGACGTCAATGTCGTCCGGCGCGACACCGAGCACGACTTCTACTTCGAACTGACGATGAACGACGTGTGGGTGTGGGACATCTACCGGGCCGATCGTTTCGTGAAGTCCGTGCGGGTGCTGACCTTCAAGGACGTCAACGTCGAGGAGCTTCAGCGTCGCGACTTCGAGCTGCCCGACGAGCTTTCGCTCGACAGCTGACCTTCCTCCCCAGGACCGTCTCCGAGCCCGTTCTGCACGGTCGCGGAGCTATGGCGCCCAGGCTCTCCGTCGCCCCGCGAGAGTTCTCGTATGGCAGCGAAAGACGACCGGGGCCGCGCCGGTGAAGAGCGGGCTGCGCGGCACCTGACCCGCCTCGGCTACGAGATACGCGACCGCAACTGGCGCGATCGGCAGGGTGAGATCGACATCGTCGCGGTGTCGCGCGACGAGCTCGTCATCGTCGAGGTCAAGACCCGGCGGACCGCGGCGTACGGGCACCCGTTCGAGGCGGTCGATGATCGCAAGAAGGACCGGTTGTGGCGCCTCGCGTGCGCGTGGATCGCCGCGCATCCGGGGGAGGTGCGCGGGCGCCGGATACGCCTCGACGTCATCGGCATCACCGGCGACGACGTCGAGGCTGCGGTGCTCGAGCACGTCGAGGATCTGCGGTGAGCCTCGGCCGCACGTGGGCGGTCTCGCTCACGGGTCTGGCGGGCGACCTCGTCGAGGTCGAGGCCGACCTGTCGAATCAGACGCCCGCGTTCCGCATCGTCGGTCTCGCCGACCGGGCCCTCGCCGAGGCGCAGCAGCGCGTGCACAACGCCTGCCAGAACAGCGGGCTGCCGCTGTCGCGGCGTCGCGTGACGGTCAACCTCTCGCCGGCGAGCCTGCCGAAGCAGGGGGCGGGTTTCGACGTCGCCATCGCGGCGGCTGCGCTGGCGACAGAGCTGCCGATGGACCCGGCGTCGCTCGCCGACACCGTCCACATCGGCGAGCTGGGCCTCGACGGGCGCCTCCGCCCGGTTCCGGGCGTGCTGCCCGCTGTCATCGCCGCGGCACGGGCGGGACGACGGACGGTGATCGTTCCCGAGGCCTGCCGAGCCGAAGCCGCGCTCGTCGACGGGATTCGCGTCGTCGGATGCCGCACCCTTGCGGGCGTCGCGCGCTGGCACGGGCTCGAGATCGATGGCGACGACGAGGCGGTTCCCGAGGTGCCGGTACCGGCCGCGGACGCAGCGAGCGGGGATGGGTTGCCTGTCGACGATCTCTCGGACATCCGGGGGCAGGAGGAGGCGATCGACGCGCTCGTCGTGGCGGCAGCCGGCGGCCACCATCTGCTCATGAGCGGTCCGCCCGGTGCCGGGAAGACCATGCTCGCACGCCGCCTGCCCGGGCTTCTGCCCGCGCTCGATGACGAGACCGCCCTGCAGGTGGCATCGATACGCTCGCTGTCGGGCACGGTCGTCGACAGCCTGAGCAGAGTGCCTCCGTTCGAGGCGCCGCATCACAGCGTGAGCGTCGCGGCGCTCGTTGGCGGTGGCAGCAGGTCGCTGCGGCCGGGAGCGATCGCTCGGGCGAGTGGAGGTGTGCTGTTCCTCGACGAGGCTGGGGAGTACAGTGCCCACGCGCTGGACTCTCTCCGTCAGCCGCTCGAGGCAGGATCGATCGACATCCACCGGGCGGGGTTCCGGGCGACGCTTCCGGCGAGGTTCCAGCTGGTCCTCGCCACCAACCCCTGCCCGTGCGGACAGTACGGCGTCCGCGGCGGCACGTGCTCGTGCCCCTCGCTCGCGATCCGCCGCTATCTGGGTCGCCTCTCGGGTCCGTTGCTCGACCGCATCGACATCGAGCTCTCGCTCGCGCGGGTTTCGCTGGCCGACCTGACGGCGCGCGCTCCTGCGCACATGACCACGGCCGAAGCGCGGGAGCAGGTCGCGGCCGCGCGAGCGCAGGCTGCAGCGCGGCTGGCGGCGACGCCCTGGCGGACGAACGCCGCTGTCTCCGGAGCCTGGCTGCGCGATGGACCGCTTGCACCCGAGCCGCGCGTCCGCGCTCCCCTCGATGCGGCGCTCCAGCGCGGCGCACTCACGCTGCGCGGCTACGACCGGGTGCTGCGGGTGGCGTGGTCGGTCGCCGACCTCGCCGGTCGCGAGCGCCTGACCGCGGGTGACGTCGGGCGCGCGCTGTTCCTCAAGAAGGGGCTGCAGCAGTGAGCGGCGACGACGCGCGCGCCGCGCTGGCGGGGCTCGTGCCTGCCGATGACCTCGAGGACCCCGAGAGCCGTGAGGAGCGCTGGGCCCGGGCCCGGTGGTCGGTGCTCGCGGAACCCGGTGACGGCGTCGCTGGACTCTCGATCCAACGGCTGGGAGCTGCCCGTGCGCTCGACTGCGCCCTGCGCGATGACGCGCCTCCGCCGGAACTCGACCTGAGCGTGGGGGACTGGCGCCGCGCGTGTGCCCGCTGGCGGCCGCGCCAGGATGACCATCACTATCCGATCGAGCGGGCCCGGCGGGTGGGCGTCAGGCTTGTCGTCCCGGAGGATGCGGCGTGGCCGGCGCACGTCGACGAGCTCGGCATCCATGCTCCTGTCGCCCTGTGGGCACGCGGGCACACGGACGAGCTCGCGACGGCGGCGAAGGCGACGACGGCCTCGACGGCTGTCGCGCTCGTGGGCGCCCGTGCTGCGACGCCATACGGGGTGCAGGTCGCGGCGGAGATCGCGGGAGACCTCGCCGTCGGCGGTGCGACGATCGTCTCGGGTGCCGCCATCGGCATCGACGCAGCGGCGCACCGGGCGTGCCTCGCGGTCGACGGCGTCACGATCGCCGTGCTGGCCGGCGGCGTCGACAAGGCGTACCCGTCGGGGCACGCCGGCCTGCTGACGGACGTGTCGCGGCGCGGTGTGGTCGTGAGCGAGGTGCCATGCGGCACGGCGCCGACGAAGTGGCGTTTCTTGCAGCGCAATCGGCTCATCGCCGCGCTCTCCGATGCCACCGTGGTGGTCGAGGCGGGGTGGCGGTCGGGTTCGTTGAACACCGCGGGCCACGCAGCGGCGCTCGGGCGGGCCCTCGGGGCAGTGCCGGGGCCGGTGACCTCGGCGGCTTCGGCAGGATGCCACCGGATCCTCCGCGAATACGACGGCCGGTGCATCACGAGCGCGGAAGACGTGCGGGAGATGCTCGGATGGTCGAATCAGGCCGGCCCTGCCGTGGCTGTCGAGGGCGACGGCCGTACAGACGATGCCACGAGGGTGCTCGACGCGTTGAGCACACGAACGCCCCGCAACGTCGCGGAGATCGCTCGGCGCTGCGGCGTGGCCGGCGAGGAGGTGAGCGCCTGGTTGGGGCTCCTCACGCTCGACGGCCGAGTCGTGTCCGACGAGCGTGGGTGGCGTCGAACGGCGAGCTGAAGGTCGGCGGCCCGCGAGCCTGGCCCGGCGGCACCGGCGTATCGGTCATGCTGGCTGCATGCTCATCTCGGAGGCGGCGGAGGCGTATGCGGAGCATCTGCTGCGCGTCCGCAGGCTGTCGGAGAACACCGTCCGGGCCTACCGCAACGATCTCGTCGATCTGGCTGCGGCGTCGGGGGACATCGAGCTCGAAGAGGTGGACATCGAGGTGCTGCGTGACTGGGTCTGGCGCGCGAGTGAACGGGGCGACGCGCGCTCGACACTGGCTCGCCGAACCGCGACCGCGCGCGGCTTCTTCGCGTGGGCGACCGAGCGCGGCGCGATCGCCAGCGATCCCGCGCTGCGCCTCGCGTCGCCGAAGCGCGCGCGAACCCTGCCCAAGGTCGCGACCGCCCAGACTATGGCGGCGGTCCTGGACGATCTGAGGGTGCGGGCCGCCGACGGAGACCCGGTCCTCCTCCGCGACCACGCGATCCTCGAGCTGCTGTACGCGACGGGCATCCGCGTGTCCGAGCTGTGCGGGCTCGACCTGGACGACGTCGACAGCGCACGGCGCACGGCGCGCGTCACCGGCAAGGGCGATAAAGACCGGGTCGTTCCGGTGGGCGGTCCGGCGTTCGACGCCGTGCAGGCGTACATGGTGCGCGGGCGCCCGGTGCTCGCGGCGCGCGCCGCGAGCGCCACGGGGGCGGCCCGCGCGGTGTTCCTCGGCTCACGCGGAGGCCGGCTGACCCCGCGCGGCGTGTACGCGACGGTCTCGGAGAAGCTCGCCCCCGCACTCGGGGTGGATGCGGTCGGGCCGCACACCCTGCGACATTCCGCCGCGACGCATCTGCTGGATGGCGGCGCCGACCTGCGCGCCGTTCAGGAGATCCTCGGGCACGCAAGCCTCGGCACGACGCAGATCTACACGCACGTGTCGGGGGAGCGGCTCGCCGCCGCCTATCGCCAAGCTCATCCTCGGGCCTGACGGTGCGCCGTGCCGGAGCGTCGTAGCGTGGAGCCACCGGGCTCACCGTGAGGGACCGGGAACACCGTGAGGAGACGCGTATGAGAACGCCCGCCGTCGTCGTGGGGGCGATCGCGCTCGTCGCGATGCTGGCATCGTGCACACCGGCATCCTCGGACCAGCCCGACCGTATCGTCCGCCCCACCGCGCCCCGGACGGCACCCGCCCCCTCTCCCGTGTCACCGACGACCTCGGACGTGTCGCCGGGCGCGACGGCTCCCGCTGCGCCCGAGGCAGGTGAAGTCTCGTGTGTCGACGGCGTGCTCACGATCCGCGGAAACGACCTCGACGTCTCCTTCGCCGGCGAATGCGATCTGGTCCGGATCGAAGGCACCGCGCTCGACGTCGACCTGGAACGAGCGCGTATCGGCCGTGTGGTCGCGAGCGGCGATCGCCTCGAGATCGACCTCGGCTCCGTCGACTCGCTCGAGGTCACGGGGCAGTCCGCTGACGTCGATGCCGCCGTCGTCGGCGCTCTCGCCGTCGCGGGCGACCGGAACACCGTCGAGGCCGATGAGGTCGGCGCCGTGTCGGTGTCGGGCAACGACAACCGGGTCGAAGCCGACCGTCTCGGGGCGGTCACGCAGAGCGGCGACCGCAACGCGATCGGCTGACGCTCAGCAGCACGGCAAGAGGACCGGCCGGGCCAGGCCGGCGACCATGATGAGCGGGTTGATGTACTCCCCGTGGCGGCGGATGCCGAAATGGATGCCGCGGTCGCCGACATGACCACCGGTGGCCGCGGTGCCCACCGGCTCTCCGCGGGCCACCGCGGTTCCCGGCGCGAGCGTCGTCTCGACCGGCTCGAGGCTGGTCACCAGGCCGTCATCGTGATCGATCGTCACGACGGGCCGGCCCGCCACCGGGCCGGCGAAGGCGATCGTCCCGCCGGCCGGGGCGAGGACCTCGGCGTCCGGGCCCGACAGGTCGACGCCGCGGTGACCGGGCGCGTATTCGTGCGCGGGGGCTTCGAATCCACGGACGACCGTGGGCTGTCGGAGTGGCATCGTCCACCCCGACGGCGGGGCGGGAACGGCATCCGCATGGGTACCCGGGTCGGACCCGGGATCGCCGAGGAGGAGCAGGCTCACCACGACGAGAGCTGCGGCGAGGCTTCGGACGACACGGCGGATCATGTGCCGAGTCTCGAGCCCGTGCCGAGCGCGGACGGTGCGGAGAGCCGACACGTGGAGAAGCCGACCGCCGCGCGCCTCGGGGAGGAGCGGCTCACTGCTACACTGATCACCGCACCTCGCTCGTCGAGGTGACTACGCGTGCCCTGAGCGATCGGTTCTCCGATCGTGGCGCATCTTCCCCAGGTCTCCCGCTCCGGCGGCGAGCGGAAGTGCGTCGGGCGCCAGGAGTACCGGGCCGTCGGCCCGGCGAATCAACCGAAACAGAAGGAGAACGGCCATGGCCGTCGTCACCATTCGCCAGCTGCTCGACAGCGGCGTTCACTTCGGGCACCAGACCCGCCGCTGGAACCCGAAAGTCAAGCGCTTCATCCTGACCGAGCGCTCGGGCATCCACATCATCGACCTGCAGCAGTCGCTGTCGTACATCGACCGCGCCTACGAGTACGTCAAGGAGACGGTCGCCCACGGCGGCACGATCCTCTTCGTCGGCACCAAGAAGCAGGCGCAGGAAGTCATCGCCGAGCAGGCGACCCGCGTGGGGCAGCCCTACGTCAACCAGCGCTGGCTCGGTGGTCTGCTGACCAACTTCCAGACTGTCTCGAAGCGCCTCGCCCGCATGAAGGAGCTCGAGGAGCTCGACTTCGAGAACCCGGCTGCCAGCGGCTTCACCAAGAAGGAACTGCTGCTCAAGAAGCGCGAGCTCGACAAGCTGCACAAGTCGCTCGGCGGTATCCGCAACCTGCAGAAGACCCCGTCGGCCATCTGGGTCGTCGACGCCAAGCGCGAGCACCTCGCCATCGACGAGGCCAAGAAGCTCGGCATCCCCGTGATCGGCATCCTCGACACGAACGCCGACCCCGACGAGTTCCAGTACCCGATCCCCGGCAACGACGACGCGATCCGCTCGGTGAGCCTGCTCACGCGCATCATCGCCGACGCCGCGGCCGAGGGCCTCATCCAGCGTCACCAGCCGTCCGACGAGTCGGCCGAGGCCGAGCCCCTCGCCGATTGGGAGCGCGAGCTGCTCGAGAGCGCTCCGGCTGAGACCGCTGTGGTCGAGGGCGCTGCCGCCGAGGTCGCCGCGACCGAGACGCCCGCCGACGAGGCCGGCGCCGAGGCGCAGACCGAGACCGTCGCCGCCGAGGCCACCGAGAAGTAATCAGCGCGTCTTCCTGACCCGCTACGATCGGCGCGGCCGCGGCTGAGCCCGGCCGCGCCGATCGGCATCCACGAGATCTCCCACAGACAGAAGGAGCCGCCACTCATGGCAAACTTCACCATCGCCGACATCAAGGCTCTTCGCGAGCAGCTCGGCACCGGAATGGTCGACACCAAGAAGGCCCTCGAAGAGGCCGACGGCGACGTCGAGAAGGCCGTCGAGATCCTCCGCCTCAAGGGCGCGAAGGGCAACGCGAAGCGTGCCGACCGCTCCACGAGCGAGGGCCTCGTCGTCGCGCGCGAGCAGGACGGCAAGGTCACCCTCGTCGAGCTCGCCTGCGAGACCGACTTCGTCGCGAAGAACGACCGCTTCATCGCGCTGGCCGACAAGGTCGCCGACGCTGCTGCCGCCGCATCCGCCGACTCGGTCGAGGCCGCCCTCGCCGCCGACGCTTCGGGTCAGACGATCGAGCAGCTCATCAACGATGAGGCCGCCATCATCGGCGAGAAGGTCGAGCTGCGCCGCGTGCGCACGCTGACCGGCGACGCGTTCGAGATCTACCTCCACAAGACGAGCAAGGACCTGCCCCCGCAGATCGGCGTCGTCGTGGCGTACTCCGGCTCGGACGCCGAGACGGCTCGCTCGATCGCGCAGCACATCTCGTTCGCGAACCCCAGCTACCTGTCGCGCGAGGACGTTCCCGAGGCCGACGTCGAGAAGGAGCGCGAGATCGTCACCGAGATCTCCCGCAACGAGGGCAAGCCCGAGGCTGCTCTGCCCAAGATCGTCGAGGGCCGCGTGGGCGCGTTCTTCAAGCAGGTCGCCCTGCTCGACCAGGACTACGCGAAGGACAACAAGCTGTCCGTCGCGCAGGTCGCGAAGGATGCCGGCATCACCATCACCGACTTCGCTCGGTTCAAGGTCGGCGCGTAATTGCCCGAAAGGCCCGCATCCTCGGATGCGGGCCTTTTCCATGCCCATCCGGGCGATACTCTGCAACACAGCGACGAGAGGGACACGATGAACGATGAGAAGACCGGGCGCCGTCGCGTCCTGCTGAAGCTTTCGGGCGAGGCGTTCGGGGGCGGCCAGCTGGGCGTCAACCCCGACGTCGTCGGTCAGATCGCCCGCGAGATCGCCGAGGCGGTCGACCGGGTCGAGGTCGCGATCGTCGTCGGCGGCGGGAACTTCTTCCGCGGAGCCGAACTGAGCCAGCGCGGTATGGACCGCGGCCGTGCCGACTACATGGGCATGCTCGGCACCGTCATGAACGCCCTCGCGCTGCAGGACTTCCTCGAGCAGGCGGGGGCTGCGACGCGTGTGCAGTCGGCCATCTCGATGACGCAGGTCGCCGAGCCCTACATCCCACGCCGCGCGGAGCGCCACATGGAGAAGGGGCGCGTCGTGATCTTCGGAGCCGGCGCGGGCCTGCCCTACTTCTCGACCGACACCGTCGCCGCCCAGCGCGCGCTCGAGATCAAGGCAGACGAGGTGCTCGTCGCCAAGAACGGCGTCGACGCGGTCTACACCGCCGACCCGAAGAAGGATCCGACGGCGCAGAAGATCGAGAGCATCACGTACGGCGAGGCGCTGCAGCGCGGGCTCAAGGTCGTGGATTCGACCGCCTTCAGCCTCTGCATGGACAACCGCATCGACATGCGCGTGTTCGGCATGGAGCCGGCCGGCAACGTCACCCGCGCCCTGCTGGGCGAGCGCATCGGCACGCTCGTCACCGTGTGAGCGGCATCCGCCCGCAGACTAGACTTGACCGGACGTACCGACGAATGGAGTGACGTGATCCCCGAGATCCTCGCTGACACGAAAGCCCGCATGGAACGCGCCGTCGAGGCGGCGAAGGAGGACTTCTCCACCGTGCGAACGGGGCGGGCCAACACGGCGCTGTTCCAGAAGATCCTCGTCGACTACTACGGGTCGCCGACTCCGCTCGCTCAGCTCGCCTCGCTGAACACGCCCGAGGCGCGGACGATCATCGTCACGCCCTACGACAAGTCGGCGCTGAAGGCGATCGAGCAGGCCATCCGCGACACCCCGAACCTGGGCGTGAACCCGACGAACGACGGCAACATCGTCCGCGTCACCATGCCCGAGCTCACCGAGGAGCGCCGCAAGGAGTACGTGAAGCTCGTCCGCTCGAAGGGCGAGGACCACAAGGTCCACCTCCGCGGCATCCGGCGCAAGTCGAAGGACGAACTCGACGGTCTCAAGAGCGAGGTCGGCGAGGACGAGCTCGTGCGCGCAGAGAAGGAGCTCGACGGGCTCACGCGCGCTCACGTCGACCTCATCGACGACGCGCTCAAGCGCAAAGAGGCCGAGCTCCTCGAGGTCTGAGACCGATGAGCGCACCCGGCGACGACGCCCCGTCTCGATCAGAGCGGGAGCGCTCCCGTTCGCGCGAGCACGGTGATTCGACGTTCCAGAATCAGGTGCGCGCCGCTCGGACGGAGTTCGAGCACCAGATCGGCAAGGCTCGCGCTGATTTCGAGCAGGCCAACGAGCGCATCAACGCGCGTACGGGGCGCAATCTGTTCGTGGCGATCCTGATCGGCATCGCGATCGGCGTCGTGGTCATCGGGTCGCTCATCTTCGTGAAGTGGGTCTTCGTCCTCTTCGCGATCCCTGTCGCTCTTCTCGGCGTGTTCGAACTGGTCCGGGCCCTGCAGGCCGCGGGCCGTCGGGTCGATGTCGTGCCGCAGCTCGTGGCCGGCGCCGCGGTCCTGGCGGCCGGCTTCCTCCTCGATGCCGGCACCCACTGGGTGGTCGTGTTCGCCGCCGTCGTGTCGGTCATCGTCTGGCGCCTCATGGCGCAGATGGTGAGCGTCGAGAGCCGCCGCTACGGGCAGGTGCTCAGCGACGTGCTCATCAGCGGCTTCGTGCAGCTCTACGTGCCCTTCCTCGGCAGTCTGCTGCTGATCCTCCTGCGTGAGGACGGCGGTGAGTTCTGGGTGCTCGCGATGATCGCGGTGGTGGTCGGTGCCGACACCGGCGCCTATGCGGCGGGCCTCGCGTTCGGCAAGCATCCCATGGCCCCGCGGATCAGCCCGAAGAAGACCTGGGAGGGCTTCGCGGGAGCGGGCGTCGTGGCCGTGCTCGTCGCGGTCGGCTTCGCCTGGCTGCTTCTGGGACTGCCCGCCTGGACGGGGGTGATCATCGGTCTGGTGATCCTCGGCTCCGCGACGGTGGGCGACCTGGCCGAATCGATGATCAAACGGGATCTCGGGATCAAAGACATGAGCTCGTGGCTGCCGGGCCACGGGGGAGTGCTCGACCGTCTCGATTCCATCCTGCCGTCCACCGTCGTCGCGCTCGTCCTGTTCCACGCTCTGTCCCCCCTGGTGATGTCATGACTTCGACCGAGAGTTCCCTGTCCGCGAGCCCGTTCCCCGAGGTGCACGGGCGCGCGAAGGGATACGACCGGGCCGCCGTCGACGCTTTCCTGCGTCGCGCTCGCGAGGCGTTCGAATCGTCGGACGAGGATGAACTCGACTCCGCCGCGATCCGCGCGACCGCATTTCCGCTCGTGCGCGGGGGATACGCCGTCGCGCCCGTCGATGCGGCGATCGGACGGATCGAGGATGCCTTTGCCGCACGGGAGCGGGAACGCGCCCTGTCGCGCGCCGGTGCCCGCGCGTGGGTCGGTCGCTCGCGGAATCTCGCTCAGGAGATCCTCGACCGGCTGTCTCGCCCCCAGCGCCGGCGGTTCGACCGCGTGAGCGTGCTGTCTTACGGCTACCGGATGGACGAGGTCGATCTCGTCGCGGACCGCATCGCGCGGTACCTCGAGTCCGGCGAGCCCCTCACCGTGGAGCAGGTGCGCTCGGTGGCCTTCCGGATGCAGCGCGGTGGCTACCGCGAAGCGCAGGTGGACGCCGTGCTCGACGGGGTCGTGTCCGTCATCCTCGCCATCGGGTGAGTCTGATGGAGAGATGACCCCCGCCTCGCTAAACTCGAGGGCATTGTGACTTCTCGCTGGACTGTGACCCGACGCACGACGCGCACACCGGTCGCGCGCGTCCCGTCGTCGTCGGCCCCCGCGCGCTGGTCGCGCCGGCGCGGAGTGTCCGCCGTCTTCGCGGCCGTCGCAGCGCTCGGCATGGCCGGCGGAGCCCTCGCCCCGCTCGGGACGGCGCTCGCGGCCGCGCAGGAGAAGCCGGTCGAGGTCGTCTCGCTGTGGGCCGATTCCCGCGGTGACGCTCAGGCGCTCGCAACCGACGCCGTGGCTCCCGCCCCGGCGCACCTCGACCGCAGCGGATTCACCGTCTACGTGGCGCCCAAGCCCACCCCGACGCCGACGCCGACCCCGACCCCGGTCGACGGTGAGAGCGCGGGGACGTCGCGATCCGCGCCGGTCATGTACAGCGGTGGCGGATCGTCGACCGACTGGCTGAGCGCCGCCGGCATCCCCGAGGGCGACTGGGGATACGTCGACTACATCGTCTCGCGCGAGAGCAGCTGGAACCCGAACGCCACGAACGCCTCGTCGGGCGCGTGCGGGCTGGTGCAGGCCTATCCCTGCAGCAAGGTCCCGGGCAGCGGATACGACCCCGTCGACAACCTCAGGTGGGCCAACGGCTACGCCGTGGGGCGCTACGGCAGCTGGAGCGAGGCGTACGCATTCTGGTCCAGCAACCACTGGTGGTGACGGTGCCCCATGCCCCGTTCCAACAGGCGACGGCCGGAGCCGCGCGATGACTCGCTCGAGCGGCTGCTGAGCGGCTGGAAGCGGTCGGAGACGCGTCGTGGCGTCGAATGGACCGTCCAACCCGTGTCGGCGGCGCAGGCGCAGAAGACCTACACGTGCCCCGGCTGCGGGCGTGACATCACGCCGGGGACGGCGCACGTGGTCGCCTGGCGCGCGGACGGCGTCCTGGGCGACGCCGCGGATCTGGCCGCGCGTCGGCATTGGCATTCAGCATGTTGGAGGATCGCATGAGCTTCGAGATCCGTGGACCCGTTCAGCTCCCGGCGCGGCGCGAGGACATCGAGCTGCACACGCTCGACGACCTGACGCTGGTGGGTGAGCTCGCGCTGCCGCAGGACCGCGACCCGGTCGCGACGCTGGTCACGCTGCATCCGCTCCCGACAGCGGGCGGCTTCATGGACTCGCACATCCTGCGCAAGGCTGCGGGCCGGCTCCCGGCCCTCGCCGACCTGGCGGTGCTGCGTTTCAATACGCGCGGGACCACCTCGCCGCGTGGCACGAGCGAGGGTGCATTCGATGGCGGTGTCGGCGAGGTCTTCGATGTCGCCGCCGCGATGGCCTTCGTGCGCGAGCGGGGACTGCCCCGACCCTGGCTCGTCGGCTGGTCGTTCGGCACGGAACTCGCCCTCAAGTACGGGCGCGACCATGACATCGAGGGCGTGATCCTGCTCTCGCCGCCGTTGCACCGCGCCACCGCCGACGAGGTCGCTGCCTGGGCCGACGATGAGCGACACGTCGTGATCGTCGTGCCCGAGTTCGACGACTACCTCAGGCCGGCCGAAGCGCGCGAGCGATTCGCGGCGATCCCGCACGCCACCCTCATCGCGGTCGAGGGCGGGAAGCATCTGTGGGTGGGGGAGAACCAGACCCGTCGCGTCCTCACCGAGATCGTCGCCGCCGTCAACCCCGACGCCCTGCCGCTCGCGGAGGAGTGGGACGACGACTGATCGTCAGCGTTCGTTCTGCCGCGGGATGACGACCTGACGGTAGATGATCAGGATGCTGGCTGCCACCGGGATCGCCACGAGCGCTCCGAGGAGCTGCCCCAGCGCAGCCCCGGCCAAGGCCGCGATGACCACGACGGCACCGGGGATCGAGACCGCCCGATTCATGATGCGCGGAGAGATGAAGTACGCCTCGACCTGCATGTAGACGAGGTACCAGATCGCCGCCCACAGCGCCGTCTGGGGCTCGGAAAGCCCCGGGATCAGACAGGTCAGCACGATGATCGCCGAGCCTGTGAGGGTTCCCACGAGCGGGATGAGCGAGAAGAAGAAGGCGATGACCGCGAGCACGGCGGGGAACGGCGCCCCGATCACGCTCAGGAAGATCGCGCTGAGCACACCGTTGATGACGCCGAGGGACACCTGGCCCATGACGTAGAAGCCGACGGATGCGGTGATCTGCTCGGCGAGGTCGATGAAACGCGGACGCCGCGATGCCGGGACGAGCTGATAGACCGCGGCCTTCAGGTTGGGCGTCGATGCCGTGAAGTAGATCGTCAGGATCAGCACGATGACGGCGCCCGTGAAGCCGCTGATGATCCCGCCGCCGATGAGGATGATCGACCCGGTGATGGACCCGCCGATCGCCCCGATGTCGAGCGAGTTGTACCAGTCGGAGAGGTACTGGAAGAGCTCGTCGACGTTCAGCTGCGGGAACGTGACGGTCAGCCAGTCCTTGACGGCGTTGACCGGGTCCCAGTTGCCGTTGGTGACGAGATCCTGGATGGCCGCGACGAGCTGGCTGATCTGCGACACGATGATCGGCACGACCATCAGGATGATGCCGGCGAAGGCGGCGAGGAGTGCGGCGAACGTGATGAGGAGCGCGGCCCAGCGCGGCAGTCGTCGTCGCTCGAGCCAGGAGACCACGGGATCGAGACCCAGCGCGAGGAAGAGGGCGGTGCCGACATAGAGGAGGATCGTCGAGAGGGTCTGGATCCCCCCGATGATCACGATGCCGACGCCGACGCCGAGGGTGGCGATCAGCGCGGTGCGAAACGGGTTCTGGATCTTCACGAACGCCTCCGGGGTCGAATCACCTCACTTTACGATCCGTGCGGGGTTTCGCCGGGAGGCGCCCCTTTCACGACCTTTTCAGGTCGTTTTCGATACTCTGGAACGTCGATCAAGCGTTCGGTGGTCCCGTTCCGGATGTGGAGAGGTGTTTCTTCGTGCGTTTCGTGTGGGCTGTTGTCGCGTTCGTCCTGGCGACCGTCATGATCGGTGCGGGCATCGCGCAGCGTACGATCCTGCGCGGACCCGAGAGCGTGACCGAGTCGGTGACAGTGGCCGCGGACGCGCCGTTCACGCTCATCGACGGGTCTGTCCTGACATCGCGGCCGGGAGCCCAGTCGCTGAGCGTGCAGGGTTCCGGCACCGTCTTCGCCGCGTACGGCCGGACCTCCGACGTGACCGCGTGGCTCGCGCGCACGGACTACACGCGGCTCGGCGTCGACGAGGAGGGCGCCATCACGACGACCGAGGTCGCCGCCGCCTCCGCGCCCTCGCCGAGTGCGGACGGCACCGTCCCCGCGATGCCGTCACCCGTCGGTTCGGACCTGTGGCTCGAGGAGTTCCAGCGCGACGACGCACTGACGACCTCGTTGCAGCTGCCGGAGGACATGAGCGTCCTCATCGCGTCGGACGGTACGGCCGCCGCGCCCGCCGACATCCAGGTGACCTGGCCCATCGAGTCGAACACGCCGTGGGCCGGCCCGCTCATCGTCGGTGGCGGGATCCTCCTCGCCTTCGGCATCGTCATGTACGCGCTCGGCTGGCGCCACCTGCGCCGGTCGCGCGGTCCGCGACGGAAGGGCCTCCCCATGACCGCCACGCAGCCCATCGACCTCACCGTGGAGGACGAGGCGAAGGGCGTCATCTCGTCGACGCCGCCGCGCCGACGACTCACCCGCGGCCGGCAGGCGCTGCTCGCCCTTCCGCTCGTGTCGGTCGTCGCGCTGTCCGGGTGTTCCGCCGACGCCTGGCCCCAGCTCGCGCCGAGCCCGACGCCCTCTCCCACCGCGACGGTCGTCGCGGATCCCGACCAGGCGCCACCCGCCGTGACCCAGCAGCAGGCGGAGCGCATTCTGACCCGCATCGCCGAGGACGTCTCGACGGCCGACGCGAGCGCCGACGCCGCGCTGGCGGCGACGCGCCTCGCCGGACCCGCTCTCGCGGAGCGCGAGACCAACTACACCCTGCGGTCGAAGATCGCGGATCGGGCGCCATTGCCTCCCGTTCCGGCCGAGCCGCTCGAGATCCTCTTGCCGGAGACCTTCGACAAGTGGCCTCGGACCTTCCTCGCGGTCGTCGACGGCGGCGAAGGCGCGTCGGACACGATCATGACGGTCAGCCAGCAGGACCCGTGGTCCAACTACAAGCTCGGCTACATCGCGGAGCTGGCAACCGACTCGTTCCCGGAGCTCGCGCCGGCCTACCTCGGTGCTGCGCAAGTCGCACCCGATTCGCCGTTCCTCGTGCTGCCGCCGAAGGATCTCGCCGCGGCGTATGCGGACCTGCTCACCAACGGTGACGCGAGCCCGTACGCCCGACTCTTCGAGGCGGAGGGGGATGCCTTCCGCTCGGGCGTCGCGTCGAACCGCGAGCAGATCGTCAACGACTTCAATCAGACCGGTGCCGAGACGGGAACGGTCTCCTTCACGACGCAGGCCGGCACGCAGGCGCCCATCGCCTTGCAGACGCTCGAGAGCGGCGCGGTCGTCGCGGTGACGATCACCGAGGACCACACGTTCACGCCGAGCAATCCCGACGCCGTCATCAACGTCCCCGACACCAACCCCGTGGCCAGCGCCCTGACCGGCGTGTCGCAGTCCTCGACCGGCTTCACCACGACCTACGCCGACCAGCTGTTCTTCTTCGTGCCCGGTGCGGGCTCGTCCGAGCCGATCCAGTTCCTCGGTTACCGTTCCAATGTCCTCTCAGCGAAGGTTGTCTGAATGAGCGATCCGTCTCCCAGTGCCGTGCTCCGCGGAGCCCTCGATCTGTCGTCGCTGCGTCATCGTCCCGCGGCGCCTGCTCCGGCCGGCGCCGCCGCCGAGCAGCCGGCGGGCGGCGGTTCGCGTCTGATCTTCGACGTGACCGACCAGACGTTCGGCGAAGTCCTGGAGCTCTCGCGGACCGTCCCGGTCGTCGTCGATCTCTGGGCGGAGTGGTGTGGGCCGTGCAAGCAGCTGAGCCCGGTCCTCGAGAAGGTCGTCACGGAGCTCGCCGGCCGGGTGGTCCTGGCGAAGGTGGACGTCGACGCGAACCCGCAGCTGGCGCAGGGGTTCCGGGCCCAGTCCATTCCCATGGTCGTCGCGCTCGTCGCCGGCCAGCCCGTGCCGCTGTTCACCGGCGCCGTTCCCGAGCAGCAGGTACGCGAAGTGTTCGCGCAGCTGCTGCAGCTCGCCGCCCAGCACGGTGTGACCGGCACCGTTCCGGCGGACGAGGGAACGGAGTCGGCTGAAGAGAACGCCGAGGCCCCGCTGCCCCCGCTGCACGCCGAGGCCTATGCCGCGATCGAGGCCGGCGACTACCCGCGCGCCATCAGCGCCTACGAGCGCGCGCTCGCGGAGAACCCCCGCGATGCCGACGCTCAGGCCGGGCTCGGGCAGGTGAAGCTGCTCGATCGCGTGCAGGGGCTCGATCTCGGAGAGGCGCGCGCCGCCGCGGCATCCGCTCCGCTGGACGTCGAGGCGCAGCTTCGCGTCGCCGACCTCGACGTTGCCGGCGGGCACGTCGATGATGCCTTCGGGCGACTGCTCGATCTCTTCGCGGCGGCCGACGGTGAGGCTCGGGCGACGGTGCGCGATCGGCTTCTCGAGCTTTTCGGGCTCGTGGGAGACGGCGACCCGCGCGTTCTCGCCGCGCGTCGCCGCCTGACATCGTTGATGTTCTGACGCCGACGACACGGGCCCGGGGCCGTCACCATCGTGACATGCCCCGGGCCCGCCGCGTTGGTGTCAGCTCTCCGAGACTGCGGGCACCTCTTCGGAGGCGTGGTGCAGCCACAGCACACCGAGTGGCGGAATGACCATCGTCGCGCGTCCGTCGGACGCGTGCACGGTTCCGAAGTTGCCGACACCCGAGCCGCCGTACTCCTCGGCGTCACTGTTGAGGACCTCGCGCCACGCGCCGTCCGCGGGCAGCTCGAGCGTGTAGTCGTGCAGCGGGACTCCCGAGAAGTTGCAGATCACGGCCACGGTGTTCCCGTGGTGGTCGCGGCGCGCGAACGCCATGACGTTGGGGTTCCAGTTCGGCGCACCCAGGCGAGAGAAGGCCTCGCCGTCCGAATCGCGTGACCACAGGGCCGACTGCTCGCGGTAGGTGCGGTTCATGTCCGCGACGAACGCGTGCAGGCCGCGATGGGCCGGCTGATCGAGCATCCACCAGTCGAGCTCGCGCGACTCGGACCACTCCGACATCTGCCCGAACTCCTGCCCCATGAACAGCAGCTGCTTTCCCGGGTGGCCCCACATGTAGGCCAGGTAGGCGCGCATGTTGGCGAGCTTCTGCCAGTGATCGCCGGGCATGCGCGTGAACAGGCTGCCCTTCCCGTGCACGACCTCGTCGTGGCTGATCGGCAGGACGAAGTTCTCGCTGAAGGCGTAGACGAACGAGAACGACAGCTCGCCCTCGTGGTGCCCGCGATACATCGGGTCCCGCTTGATGTACTGGAGCGAGTCGTTCATCCAGCCCATGTTCCACTTGAACCCGAAGCCGAGGCCGCCCCACTCGGTGGGAGCAGTCACGCCCGGGAAGCTCGTGGATTCCTCGGCGATCATAGCGATGCCGGGATAGCGCTTGTAGGCCGTCGCATTGACCTCTTGGAGGAACGAGATCGCCTCGAGGTTCTCGCGTCCGCCGTGGACGTTCGGCTCCCACTGGCCCTCCTCGCGCGAGTAGTCGAGGTAGAGCATGGAGGCGACCGCATCGACCCGGAGGCCGTCGACGTGGAACTCCTCGAACCAGTAGAGCGCGTTCGCGACCAGGAAGTTCCGCACCTCGTTGCGGCCGTAGTCGAAGATCAGCGTTCCCCAGTCGCGGTGCTCGCCGCGGCGCGGATCCGGGTGCTCGTAGAGCGGCTGGCCGTCGAAGCGCGCGAGGGCGAAGGCGTCCTTCGGGAAGTGGCCCGGGACCCAGTCCATGATGACGCCGATGTCCGCCTGGTGCAGCCGGTCGATGAGGTAGCGCAGGTCGTCCGGCGACCCGAAGCGGCTGGTCGGGGAGTAGTAACCCGAGACCTGGTACCCCCACGAGCCGCCGAACGGATGCTCGGCCAGCGGGAGGAACTCGACATGGGTGAAGCCCTGCGCGCGGACGTAGTCGATGAGCTGATCGGCCGCCTCGCGGTAGCCGAGGCCGGACCGCCAGGAGCCGAGGTGCACCTCGTAGACGGACATCGGCTGCGAGATGGGCGTCGAGGTGCCGCGGCGCTCGAGCCACGCGGCATCCTCCCACTCGTATGCGCTCTCAGCGACGATCGAGGCCGTCGCGGGAGGGACCTCCGACTGCCGCGCCATCGGGTCGGCCTTGTCGATCCACGCGCCGTCACCGGTCAGGATCTGGAACTTGTAGACCGTGCCGGCCGGCAGTCCCGGAACGAACAGCTCCCAGACGCCGGAGTCTCCCATCGATCGCAGCGCGTGGCCCTGGCCGTCCCAGCCGTTGAAGTCTCCGATCACGCGGACTGCGCGTGCGTTGGGCGCCCAGACCGTGAACGAGACGCCGGGGACGCCGTTGTGCAGACGCACATGGGCGCCGAGCACTCGCCACAGCTCCTCGTGACGGCCCTCGCGGATGAGGTGCAGATCGAGCTCGCCGATAGTCGGGAGGTGACGGTACGGGTCGTCGGCCACCCACGCCGGCGCGTCGTCGTAGGTCGCGACCACGCGATAGGCCTCGGGGCGTGCGTCGAGGGCCGCCTCCCACACTCCGCCGCGGAGGTGGCGGAACGACGCCTCCGGCTGATTCGCGAACACGGCCGTGACCGTGCGCGCAAGGGGACGCCGGACGCGGATCACCCAGCCGTCGGCCGCCTGATGGGCGCCGAGGACATCGTGCGGCGCGTGGTACGAGCCGGTGGCGACCGAGTCGAGGACGTGGTCTGCGGGGGCGTTCATCGGCGTTCCTTCACGTGGAGGATGTGGACGGGTTCGACGAAGGCGTCGAGGCGCACATAGTTGTGGTCGTTCCAGGTCCAGACGGATCCGGTGAGCAGGTCTTCCACCTCGTACTCATCGCCCGGCGCGACGCCCCAGACCGAGGTGTCGAGATGCACGGTCGTCTCGCGCGCGGAGTGAGGATCGACGTTGACGACGACCAGGATCGTGTCGGCCGCACCGTCGGCCGTCAGCGCGGCGGGCAGGTGCTTCGAGAAGACCACCATGGCGTCGTCGTCGGACCAGTGGAACGAGAGGTTTCGCAGCTGCCGCAGTGCAGGATGGGCCCGGCGGATCTCGTTCAGGCGGGCGAGGAACGGCGCGAGCGATTCGCCGCGCGCTTCGGCATCCGCCCAGTCGCGGAACTTGTACTCGTACTTCTCGTTGTCGATGTTCTCTTCCGAGCCGGGCCGGGCGACGTTCTCGACGAGTTCGAATCCCGCGTACACCCCGTACGAGGCGCCGGCGGTCGCGGCGATGGCGGCGCGGATCTTGTAGGCGGGGCGTCCGCCGTACTGCAGGTACTCCGTGAGGATGTCGGGGGTGTTCACGAAGAGGTTCGGGCGCATGAAGTCCGCCGTGTCGTGAGCCACGGAGGTGAGGAACTCCTCGAGCTCCTCCTTGGTGTTCCGCCAGGTGAAGTACGAGTAGCTCTGCTGGAATCCGGCCATCGCGAGGCCCTGCATGGGAGCGGGGCGGGTGAACGCCTCCGCGAGGAAGACGACCCCGGGGGTCTCGTCTGCGATGGTCGCGATGAGCCACTCCCAGAACTGCAGCGGCTTGGTGTGCGGGTTGTCGACGCGGAAGATCCGAACGCCCTGGGCGATCCAGTGCCGGACGACGCGCAGGACCTCGGCGCGGATGCCCGCGGGGTCGTTGTCGAAGTTGACCGGGTAGATGTCCTGGTACTTCTTCGGCGGGTTCTCGGCGTACGCGATCGATCCGTCGGGGAGGGTCGTGAACCACTCGGGGTGCTCGGCGACCCAGGGGTGGTCGGGGGAAGCCTGCAGCGCAAGGTCGAGCGCGACCTCCAGACCGGCTTCGGAGGCCGCGGCGAGGAAGCCGCGGAAGTCCTCGAGCGTCCCCAGGTCGGGATGCACGGCGTCGTGACCGCCCTCGGGGCCGCCGATGGCCCAGGGCGACCCGGGGTCGCCGGGACCGGCCGTCAGGGTGTTGTTGGGGCCCTTGCGGTGGGTGCGCCCGATCGGGTGGATCGGGGGGAGGTAGAGGACGTCGAATCCCATCGCGGCGACCGCGGGCAACCGGTCGCGTGCGGTGACGAAGGTGCCGCTGCGCACGGTGCCGTCGGGGAGCCGCTCGGCGCCCTCCGACCGCGGGAAGAACTCGTACCAGGCGCCGACTCCGGCGCGCTCGCGCTCGACGAGCAGCTCGTGCTCGTCGCCGACGGTGACGAGGGACTGCACCGGGCGGTCGGCGAAGATGTTCGCGAGATCCGCGCTGCGGACGACCGCGAGCGCATCGACCGCATCGGCGGCGGCATCCCGGAGTCGCGCGACGGCCTTGTCGAGGATGCGACGCTCGGCCGCGGGACGGGTCTTGTCAGCGGCGGCGCGCGAGAGCAGCACAGCCCCGGCTTCGCGCATGAGGGCGACGTCGACACCGGCCGCGATCTTGATGGCGGCCGCGTGCTGCCACGTGGCGAAGTCGTCGCCGAACGCTTCGTAGCGGAACCGCCACACGCCTTCCGCGAGAGGGGCGATGAGGACGGACCATCGGTCGAACCCGTCGTTGAGGGGATTCAGGCGGTGCAACGACTCTCGTCCATCGGGCGAGAACAGTCGCAGATGCACGCCGATCGAGTCGTGGCCTTCGCGGAACGCCGTGACGCGGAACGGCACGGCTTCGCCGCTGAAGGCCGAGGGCCGGAACCGGTCGCCGGGAACCGAGGGGGCCGGTCGCTGGAGCGGGATGCGTCCGGTGACCGTGTCGCCGGCAGACGGAAGCGGCTCGACGGTCCGGCGGGGGATCTCGGCGGTGCTGCGGAACGGGGCGGGTGAGGTCGTGCGCGTCGTTGATGCCACGGCTCGAACCTATCGCGGTGCGCGAGTTCGAAAAACGGGCTTGCGCCTCACTCGGCTCTGAGCAAAAGCATCGTCGGTCCGGACACGGCCAGACGGTCGCCCGGGGCGAATCGAGCACCGTTCTCGAGCGGTCGCTCGTCGGCGCTCGACCACAGCGCCAGGAACGACGATGCCGATCCGACGGCGGGCAGCACGACCTCGGCGTCATCCTCCCGCCCGTGGATGACCAGCAGCACGCGGTTGCCGGGTTCGTGGGCCGGCGTCGAGGTCGCGACGTACTGCAGGGTGCGCTGCTCCGGATCGGTCCACCTCGCCTCCGTCATCGGCTCTGCCTGAGCGTCGAACCAGTGCATGACCGACGCCTCGGGCACCTCGTCGTCCGGGTCCGCGTATCGCACCGGGCGGAGCGCGGGGTTCTCCGCGCGCAGTCGGGTCAACGCCCCCACGTGGGCGAGGAGGTCGACCTGCCAGTCCGCGAGCTGCCAGTCGAGCCAGGTCAGGGAGCTGTCGTGGCAGTAGGCGTTGTTGTTGCCGAGCTGGGTGCGGCCCATCTCGTCACCCGCCGTCAGCATCGGCACCCCGGCCGACAGCAGCAGGGTTCCCACGAGGTTGCGCATGGCGCGGCGACGCGCGGCAACGATGTGATCGAGCGAGGTCTCGCCCTCCGCGCCGTGGTTGAACGACCGGTTCGTCTCGGCGCCGTCCCTGCCCTCCTCGCCGTTGGCGTCGTTGTGCTTGACGTCGTACGACACGAGGTCGCGCAGCGTGAAGCCGTCGTGCGCCGTGATGAAGTTCACCCCGGCCAGCGGACCGCGCTCCGCGCCGAACGAGGGCGCTGAGCCCGCGAGGTGGGTGGCGAGACCTCCCACGCCCGCCGGCGAGGTGCCGGCGCGTCGCAGATAGTCGATGTCGCTGAGCCAGAAGTTGCGGACGCCGTCGCGGTACCGGTCGTTCCACTCCTGCCATCCGTCGCCGAAGCCGCCGGTGTGCCATCCGCCGAGTCCGACATCCCAGGGCTCGGCGATGATCTTGTCTTCGCCCAGCACGGGGTCTTCGGCGATCGCGCGCAGCAACGGATGCTGGGGGTCGAACACGTGCTGGGCGTTCCGACCGAGCGTGACGGCGAGGTCGAAGCGGAACCCGTCGATCTGCACGTCCTCGCTCCAGTACCGCAGCGAGTCGAGGACGAGCCGGGCAGCGGCGTCCGTCGATGTGTCGACCGCGTTGCCGCAACCGGTCACGTCGATGTACGCGCCGTCGTCGTGCTGCCGGTAATAGGCACGATTGTCGATTCCCCGGAAGCTCGAGCGCGGCCCGCCCAGCTCCAGTTCGGCGGTGTGGTTGTAGACGACGTCCAGGATGACCTCGATGCCGGCCGCGTGGAGCGCCCGCACCGTGCGCTTCAACTCTTTCAGGACGGCGGTAGGGCCGCTGCGGCGGGCGTCCTGGGTCGCATACGCGGCGTGCGGCGCGAAGTATCCGAGGGTGTTGTAGCCCCAGTAGTTGGTCAGCCCGAGAGCGAGGAGACGCGGCTCGCTCTCGAATGCGTGGATCGGCAGCAGTTCGACGCTCGTCACGCCGAGTGAGAGGAAGTGGTCGATCATGGCGGGGTGACCGAGACCGGCATAGGTGCCGTGCAGCGCCGGCGGGATGTCGGGATGCCGCTTGGTGAGGCCCTTCACGTGGGCCTCGTAGATGACCGTCCTGTCGCGCGGCACGCGGGGCTTGCGGATCCCGCCCCAATCGAATGCGGGATCGACGACGACCGAGCGATGATCGCCCGGAGCTCCGGAGACGATGCCCCGTCCGTAGGGGTCGAGCAGCAGGGTCTGCGGGTTGAAGACGTCGCCCGGTCCGTGGGGTCCGTCGACCCGCAGGGCGTACCGGACGCCGGCGCGCAGCGTCTCGATCTCGGCCTCCCAGACGCCCCCGCCGACGGGCGAGAGCGGCCGCTCGTCCACGGCCCAGTCGAGGTCGTCGTCGTCGAACAGCACGACGTCGATCGACGTCGCCCGCTCGGACCAGACGCGGATGGTGCCGCCGTCATCATGGAGGGTCACGCCGAGGTCGGTGAGGCGGGGGTCGTGCAGTCCGGCCGGGCTGGTGCTGTCGGGCATGCGTTCTACAGTAATGAGCGACGGTGAACGCCCGAGGAGGTGGGATGGTCGTCTATCTCGATCACGCTGCGACGACCGCGCTCCGGCCGGAAGCGCGCGACGCCTGGCTCTCGGCGCACGAGACCCTCGGCAACGCCTCGTCGGTGCACGGTGCGGGTCAAGCTGCTCGTCGCCTCCTGGAGGACGCGCGGGATGCCGTCGCCGCAGCGCTCGGGTGCGAGCCGATCGAGGTCGTCTTCACATCGGGCGGGACCGAGGCGATCAATCTGGCCGTCAAGGGCCTCTGGCTCGCCGCCGACGGTCCCGCCACGGGGCCGATCGTGCTGCCCGACGGCGAGCACCACGCGACGATCGACGCCGTCGCGTGGCTCGCGTCGCGCTGGGGCGCCGCGGTGCGCCCCGTCGGCCTCGATCGCGTCGGCCGCATCGATCCCGCGGTGTTCGCCGCGGCGCTGCCCGGGGCCGCGCTGGCGACCGCACTCGTCGCCAACAACGAGGTGGGGACGCGCAACGACGCGGCCGCTCTGGCCCGGGCGGCGCGCGACGCGGCGGTGCCGTTGCACCTGGACGCGGTCGCGGCCCTCGGCAGCATTCCCCTCGACTTCGCCGCCTGGCGGGGTGGGGGCTCTGCGTCGCATGGCCTGGTGACGATGTCCGTGTCCGGCCACAAGGTCGGCGCTCCCGTGGGCACCGGCGCGCTGGTCGTATCGCGCCACGCGCAGCTGACGCCCCTCGCCCACGGGGGCGGGCAGCAGCGGGGGCTTCGCGCGGGCACCCAGGACGTTGCCGGTGCGGCGGCGTTCGCCGCGGCGCTCGGGATCGCCGAGGCCGAGCGCGTCCACGAGGCAGTCCGGCTCGAGGGCCTCCGTGAGCGCCTCATCGAGGGCATCCGCTCGCTCGTCCCCTCGGCCGAGATCCTGGGCGACCGTCATGACCGGCTGCCGGGGAACGTGCACGTGCTCTTTCCGGGCACGATCGGCGAGACGCTGCTGTTCCTCTTCGACACCGTCGGGATCGCGGTGTCCACGGGGTCGGCGTGCCAGGCGGGCGTCACCGAGCCGTCGCACGTCGTGCTCGCGCTGGGCCGTGAGGCGGACGACGCGCGGGCCGTGCTGCGTCTGACCCTCGGTCGCACGAGCACAGAGGCGGATGTAGACGCCTTCCTGGCCGCCCTTCCCGACGTCCACCGGCGTGCGGTCGCCGCCCGAGCCGGGCGTGCGAGCCGCACGTAGACTGGAGCGATGCGAGTACTGGCTGCGATGAGCGGCGGCGTCGATTCGGCGGTCGCCGCGGCCCGAGCCGTCGACGCCGGACACGACGTCGTGGGCGTGCACCTCGCCCTCTCGCGCGCGGGCGGCACCCTGCGCGCCGGCAGCCGCGGCTGCTGCACGATCGAGGACGCGATGGATGCGCGCCGTGCCGCGGATCTGCTCGGCATCCCGTTCTACGTCTGGGACTTCTCCGAGCGATTCCGTGACGATGTCATCGACGACTTCGTCTCGGAGTACCGCGCCGGACGGACGCCGAACCCGTGCATGCGATGCAACGAGAAGATCAAGTTCGCGGCGCTGCTCGAACGCGCGATCGAGCTCGGCTTCGATGCGGTGTGCACCGGTCACTACGCTCTCCTGGTCGACGGTCCCGAGGGGCGCGAGCTGCATCGCGCGTCGGATGCCGCGAAGGATCAGTCATATGTGCTCGGCGTGCTCACCGCGGAGCAGCTCGCCCACACGTACTTCCCGCTCGGGTCGACGCCCTCGAAGGCGGAGGTGCGCGCCGAGGCGGCCGAGCGCGGTCTGACGGTGGCGCAGAAGCCCGACAGCCATGACATCTGCTTCATCCCCGACGGCGACACCCGCGGGTGGCTCGCCGAGAAGGTCGGGGCGGAGGCCGGCGAGATCGTCGATCGCACGGGAGCCGTTGTCGGGCGCCACGAGGGCGCTCACGCGTTCACCGTGGGTCAGCGCCGGGGGCTGCAGCTGGGAGTTCCGGCGCCGGATGGCAAGCCGCGTTTCGTTCTCGAGGTGCGGCCGGTCGACAACCGCGTCGTGGTGGGGCCGAAGGAGGCGCTGGCGACCGCCGAGATCGCGGGCGGCCGGTTCACGTGGGCAGGGCGGGCTCCGTCCGAGCGGGTCTTCGCCTGTGACGCACAGATCCGTGCGCACGCCGACCCGGTCCCGGCGCGGGCCGAGATCACCGAGAACGAGATCGTGGTCATCCCCGACACGCCGTTCGACGGTGTGGCTCCGGGGCAGACGGCCGTGATCTATGAGGGATCGCGCGTGCTCGGACAGTTCACGATCGACCGGACCGTCTCGGCCGTCCCGGTCGACGCGTGATGGAGTCGGCGGCGTCTCCGAGCGCGTCGCCCAGCGCGGTGTAGCGGAACCGATACCCCGCGTCGACGAGGCGCTCGGGGACGATCCAGCGGCTCTTCAACACCAGTTCCGGTTCGGTGCGCAGAAGCCACATGGCGGGTTCGAGCATCCACCTCCAGGAGGGGATGCCGAAGGGCATCCCGACGATCGAGCGCAGCTCTCGCATGAGCGTGCGGTTGTCCGACGCGTGCGGACTGGCGACGTTGACGACGCCCTGGAGGTCCTCGTGCGCGTCGATCCACCGGAGCGAGCCCACGACGTCGTCGATGTGCACCCAGCTGAAACGCTGTCGCCCACGTGTGCGATACCAGGGTGCGGTGCTCCCGGTCGGGTGATCGCCGATGCCGCGATAGCGACGGTGCGGGATGATCGGACCGTCGATCTGTGGGCCACCGAGTCCCAGGCGCGCGAGCGTCAGCAACATGGCGGTGGCGGGTCCCGCGCCCACCACGATGGCCATTCGGAGGGCGACGCGGCGTGTTCCGGGAAGATCCTCGGCGAAGAACGCGGCCTCCCAGGCCCGCGCGACATCGACCGAGAACCCGGTTCCGAGCTCCCCGGCGGATTCGGAGTTCGGGCGGTCGACCGAATGACGGTAGATCGTCGCCGTCGACGCGTTGATCCACAGCCGCGGGGGGAGTGCGGCGCGGCGGACGGCGTCCGAGAGGGTCTGCGTCGTCGCCACGCGGGAGCGCAGGATCTCGTCGCGGTTGTGGTCGGTGTAGCGGCAGTCCACAGATCTGCCCGCGAGGTTGACCAGGAGGTCTGCGCCGTCCACCAGCCGTTCGATGGCGCCGGTGTCCTCCCACGTGGTCTCCGCGGTACGGCCGATCGTGTCGACCGTGTAGCCGTCGGTGGTCAGAGCCTCGACGACCGCGGCGCCGATGAAGCCGGAGGCGCCGGAGACGACGGCGCGGCGTGGGGTGTCGATCATGACGCCATCGTAGTAGTTTTTGAACATGTTCAGTAGGAATGCGGCGGCACCCGAGGACCCGCGCTCGATCTACGAGCGAGCGCTCGGAGCGGATCTCCTGAGCCTGCCCTCCGTGCTGCGCACCTACTTCGGCCCGGTACCCGCCGGGAGCGTGGGCCGTGGCCGGGGTGTCTACGACGAGGCGGGCTATCGCGGGCCCCACTGGCTGCGGCCGCTGATGAGCCTGTTCGCGCGGCGCGGCGTGATGTTCCCGGAGGCGGGCACCGACGTACCGTTCGCGATCACGAACACGCCCCAGCGCGACGGCACGCTCCGTGGGGAGCGCGACTTCTTCTTCGCCGGCGCACGACGCCGGATGGTGGACACGATGACCAGTCCGAGGTCGGGGGAGATCATCGACCGCCTCGGCCGTCGCAGCGGGTTGGAGGTACGTCTGCGTGCCGAGGCCGGTTCCACCGGCATGCGGTTGCGGTCCGTGGCTCTCGCCGTGCGCTGCGGCGCCCTGCGGCTGCCGCTTCCGACCGTGGCGGGGGTCACGATCGTCGAGACGGCCGACCCCGCGGATGCCGCCGTGCAATGGGTGGACGTCAGAGTGCGGGCGTGTCTCGTGGGCGAGATCTTCCGGTACCGCGGCTCGTTCACGTACCGCATCGAACCGCGCCACGGAAACCCCGTCCAGCGCGTCGTACCCCCTGCCTAGACTGACGAGGTGGCAGACGGAGAACTCCCCGAGATCACCCTCGACGAGGCACGCGCAGAATCGCGTGACCTGATCGAGCGGATCACCGCGGCGCGCGACGCGTACTACGGTCGCGATGCCGAGGTCGTCGACGATGCGACGTACGACGCGTGGATGCGCCGTCTCGACGAGCTCGAGAGGCTGCATCCCCAACTGCAGTCGCAGGACTCGCCCACCCAGACGGTCGGCGCCGCCGAGTCGACGCTGTTCGCGCCCGTGACGCACGCCGAGCGCATGCTGAGCCTCGATAACGTCTTCTCACCCGAAGAGCTGACCGATTGGTGCGTCAAAGCAGCAGCGGCAGCTGGGCGTCCGGTGCGCTGGCTGTCGGAGCTCAAGATCGACGGGCTCGCGATCAGTCTGCGCTACGAAAACGGCGTGCTGACATCTGCCGCCACGCGAGGCGACGGACGGGTCGGCGAGGACGTCACCGTGAACGCGCTCCGCGTGAGCGGCATCCCCGAGCGACTCGCAGGAGACGGGCACCCGGCGATCGTCGAGGTGCGCGGCGAGATCTTCATCCCCGTGGCCGAGTTCGCCCAGCTCAACGCGCTCCAGGCCGAGATGCGCGATCGTGTGGTCGAGGATGCGCGGTCCCGCTCCCGCGCGTTCGACGAGGAGCGCGCCCGCATCAGTGCCGAGCGCCGATTCCCGGCCTTCGCCAACCCGCGCAACGCCGCGAGCGGGGGGCTGCGCCAGCAGCTCGACAAGAAGACGGGCCTCGAGCTCGAAGCGTCCGAGGCCCGCGTCCGTTCGCTCCGGCTCTACGTGCACGGCATCGGCGCGTGGCAGAACCCGCCGGTGTCGTCGCAGAGTGAGATCTACGCGCTGCTGGCCGAGTGGGGTCTGCCCATCAGCCCGCACTCGCAGACCCAC
The DNA here is from genome assembly GCF_002204305.1 of Microbacterium sp. AISO3. Lineage (NCBI taxonomy): Bacteria > Bacillati > Actinomycetota > Actinomycetes > Micrococcales > Microbacteriaceae > Microbacterium > Microbacterium sp. AISO3. The sequence continues at coordinate 99,129 of NZ_NHRF01000002.1, forward strand.
GAGAGCATCGAGGGTGTGCTCGGCTACGTCGCGCACTACGGCGAGAACCGCCATAGCGTCGAGCACGAGCTCGACGGCGTCGTCGTCAAGATCGACGAACTGGCGCTGCACGACGAGCTGGGTGCGACCAGCCGCGCACCCCGGTGGGCGATCGCGTACAAGTACCCGCCGGAACAGGTCAACACCAAGCTTCTCGACATCGTCGTGTCGGTCGGCCGTACCGGCCGGGCCACGCCCTTCGCCGTCATGGCACCGGCCCGCGTCGCGGGCAGCGTCGTGCGGCAGGCGACCCTGCACAATCAGGACGTCGTCCGGGCCAAAGGCGTTCTCATCGGCGACACCGTCGTGCTGCGGAAGGCGGGCGACGTCATCCCGGAGGTGCTCGGACCCGTGGTCGAGCTGCGCGACGGGACCGAGCGCGCGTTCGTCATGCCCACGAACTGCCCCGAGTGCGGCTCGCCCCTGCGCCCCGCCAAAGAGGGCGACATCGACCTCCGCTGTCCGAACGCGCGCTCCTGCCCGGCGCAGGTCCGTGGTCGCGTCGAGCACGTCGGGTCTCGTGGCGCCCTCGACATCGAGGCACTCGGGGAGGTCACGGCAGCAGCCCTCACGCAACCGCTGGGCGAGGCCACCCCGCCGCTGGTCACCGAGGCTGCGCTGTTCGACCTGACTCTCGAACAGCTCGTCCCGATCGAGGTCATCGTCCGTGACTCTGAGACGGGTGAGCCGCGCGTCGACGACAAGACGGGCGAGCCCGTGCGGCGCGCTCCGTTCCGGCGCAACCCTTCGGCCGCCGAGAAGAAGGAGGGACTGACCGGCCCGCAACCGTCCGCGCAGGCACTCAAGCTCCTCGACGAACTCGAGAAGGCCAAGACCAAGGAGCTCTGGCGGTTCCTCGTCGCGCTCAGCATCCGCCACGTCGGTCCGGTGGCGGCGCGCGCCCTCGCGCAGTGGTTCGGCTCGATCGCAGCGATCCGCGCCGCGACGCGGGACGAGCTGGCGGCCGTCGAGGGCGTGGGCGGCATCATCGCGGACTCTCTGATCGATTGGTTCGAGGTCGACTGGCACCGCGAGATCGTGGAACGGTGGGAAGCGGCCGGCGCGCGGCTCGAAGTGCCGGGGCACCCCGGGCCCGGCGCAGCCGTCGTCGAGGGTGGAGTCCTCGAGGGCATCACCGTCGTGGCGACGGGATCACTCGAGGGATACACCCGCGAAGGTGCACAGGAGGCCATCCTCGCCGCCGGCGGCAAAGCCGGGTCGTCCGTCTCGAAGAAGACCGACTTCGTCGCGGCGGGGCCGGGCGCAGGATCCAAACTCGCGAAGGCCGAGCAGCTCGGCGTGCGGATCATCGATGCCGCGCAGTTCCGCATCCTCGTCGAGCAGGGACCGGACGCCCTCGATTCCTGAGCAGGGGATGACTCAGCGCGGGTGTCCGCGGCCCGACCTACAGTGACGGCGATCTCACGGAGGCCGCTTGTCAGATCAGCTCACCCCGCAGGAGATCGCCTGGCTTGACCGGGAGCACCGCCGCGCCGTCAGCCGAGCTTCGCCTCCTCGATCGGGCTGTTCGGGCTCGGTCACCCCGAGGTGCTCGTCTTCGGGCTGAATGACGCTAACGCGGGCCTCTCATCGACGACGTCGTGGCGCGCGTGCGGGCCGGGTCGGACCTCACGGTCGGGGAGGTGGTGTCGTTCACCGGTTGGGCGCATCGCGTGCCGGGGACCTTCCGCGCCTGAGCGGAGGTCCGGGATCAGCCCGCGAGGAGCCGATCGCGGACCTGGCGGCGCAGCACCTTGCCGATCATCGACTTCGGGAGCTCGTCGACGACGACCACCCGGCGCGGCACCTTGTAGGGCGTCAGGATGCCGCGGCAGAAGTCCTTCACGTCGGCCTCGTCGATCGTCGCCCCCGGGGCGGCGACCACCGCGGCCACCACTTCCTCGCCGGAGTGCTCGCTGGGGAGGCCGACGACGGCGGCATCGGCGATCTGCGGGTGCTGACGCAGCGCGATCTCGACCTCGGTCGGGGCGACGTTGAAGCCGCCGGTGATGATGAGTTCCTTGATCCGGTCGACGATCCGCACGAATCCTGCCTCGTCGATGGTCACGATGTCGCCCGTGCGGAACCAGCCGTCGACGAAGACCTTCTCCGTCTCCTCGGGCTTGCCGTAGTAACCGGTGAACACCTGGGGGCCGCGGACCAGCAGTTCGCCCCGCCCGCCCGGCTCGACGTCGCGCGTCGGTTCGTCCGGGTCCACGACGCGGCACTCCGTGCCCGGAAGCGGCAGGCCGACGGTGCCGGGGACGCGGTTCTCGGCCACGGGATTGGCCATCAGGACGGGGGAGCATTCCGACAGCCCGTATCCCTCGACGAGGTATCCGCCCGTCGATGCCTCGAACGGGACCACGAGCTCGTGAGGGAGGGCCATCGCGCCGGAGATCGCGACCTGCGTTCCCGCGAGCGACACTCCCGCGGCATCGGCCGCCGCGAGCAGGCGCTCGGCGATCGGCGGTACCAGGGGTAGGAGAGTGGCCGGATGGCGCTTGTGCACCGCGAGCACGAGTGCCGGATCGAACTTCGGGAAGAGGACGAGCCGCGCGCCCATCGACATCGCGAAAGTAAGACAGAGCGTCAGGCCGTACGCGTGGAACATCGGGAGCACGGCGTAGACGACGCACCCCGCGCCGCGTTCGATCGTCGGGGTCCACGCCTGCGCCTGGGCGGCGTTCGCCAGGAGGTTGCGATGCGTGAGCGCCGCTCCCTTGGGGTTGCCGGTCGTGCCGCTCGTGTACTGGATGAGCGCGAGATCGCCCGTGGTCGGACCCACGTGGCTTGCCGGCAGGGGATCGTGGCGCTCGGCATCCGACCAGAATCCGTGCACGCGATTGCGGGCCACGGGAGAGGTGAGCGCCTCGCGCGACTCCCGCGCCTTGGCGATGGGCAGGCGCAGCGCCGCGCGCATGTGGAACGGCATAGCCGTGGTGATGTCGACGGCGATCACGGCGTTGAGCGCCAGATCGTCGGGGAAGTCGAGCAGCACCGACACGAGCTTGCTCCAGACGATGGCGACCTTCGCGCCGTGGTCCTCGAACTGCTTGCGCATCTCACGTGGCGTGTAGAGCGGGTTGTGCTCGATGACGACGGCTCCCAGGCGCAGAACGGCGTAGAAGGCCACGATGTGCTGCGGGCAGTTGGGCAGAACGATCGCCACCCGGTCGCCGCGGCGCACTCCGGCATCCCGCAGGTACGCCGCCGCTCGTTCGATCCGGTCCTGCAGCTGCTGGTACGAGACCGTGCGGCCGAAGAACTCCAGAGCCGGGGCGTCGGGATGCTCCCGTGCCGACGTCGCGACGATGTCGACGAGCGAGCCCTCGATGGGCGGGAGATCCTCCGGCACCCCGTCGGCGTAGCTGGCGATCCAGGGACGTGGCGGGTCGTAGGTCGTCACGCTGACACCCTACGGGTCTCGCGGGCGATCGGCCCCCAACTAGAATCGTGGGGTGTCTGAAATCACCCCCGATCTCGTGCGCCACCTCGGCGTGCTCGCCCGGATCCAGCTGAACGACGAGGAGGTCGAGCGTCTCACGGGACAGCTCGACGCGATCGTCGACAACATCGCGAAGGTGTCGGAGGTGGCGACGCCGGATGTCCCGGCGACGAGCCACCCGATCGCTCTGGAGAACGTCTTCCGCGAGGACGTCCCCGGGGAGATGCTCTCGGTCGAGCAGGTGCTCCGGAACGCGCCCGAACGCGCTGACGACCGCTTCCGCGTGACCGCGATCCTGGGGGAGGAGCAGTGAGCGACATGATCCGTCTCAGTGCGGCCGAGCTCGCCGCGCGCCTGGCCGACGGCAGCGTCAGCAGTGTCGAGGTGACGCAGGCGCACCTCGACCGCATCGCGGCGGTCGATGGAGACGTGCATGCGTTCCTGCACGTCTCCGACCACGCCCTGGAGGTGGCGGGCGAGATCGACGCTCGCCGTGCTGCCGGTGAGGAGCTCGGCGAGCTGGCGGGCGTTCCCCTCGCGATCAAGGACGTGCTCGTCACCACGGACATGCCGTCGACGAGCGGGTCGAAGATCCTCGAGGGCTTCATGTCGCCGTACGACGCGACAGTCGTCTCGCGCGCCCGCGCCGCGGGACTGGTCCCGCTCGGCAAGACGAACATGGACGAGTTCGCGATGGGCTCCTCGACGGAGCACTCCGCGTATGGACCGACCCGCAACCCGTGGGACCTCGACCGCATCCCCGGCGGCTCCGGCGGCGGTTCCGCCGCCGCTGTCGCCGCGTTCGAGGCGCCGCTCGCCCTCGGTTCCGACACCGGCGGTTCGATCCGCCAGCCCGCGCACGTGACGGGCACGGTCGGAGTCAAGCCGACGTACGGCGGCGTGAGCCGCTACGGTTCCATCGCCCTCGCCTCGAGCCTCGACCAGGTCGGTCCTGTCTCCCGCACCGTTCTCGACTCGGCTCTGCTGCACGACGTCATCGGCGGCCACGACCCGCACGACTCGACGTCGCTCGCGGACCGGTGGCCCTCCTTCGCCGCTGCAGCGCGCGAAGGCGCGCGCGGGGATGTGCTGCGCGGACTCAAGGTCGGCGTCATCCGCGAGCTCGCCGATGTCGGCTTCCAGCCCGGCGTCAGCGCGTCGTTCCGTGCGTCGCTGGCAGCGATGGAGGCGCAGGGCGCCGAGATCGTCGAGATCAGCGCACCGCACTTCGAGTACGGGGTCGCGGCGTACTACCTGATCCTCCCGGCCGAGGCGTCGAGCAACCTCGCGAAGTTCGACTCGGTGCGCTTCGGACTTCGCGTCGACGTGCCCGGCGGCACCGTCGAGGACGTCATGTCGGCGACCCGCGAAACCGGCTTCGGCGACGAGGTCAAGCGCCGCATCATCCTCGGCACCTACGCTTTGTCGGCGGGCTACTACGACGCCTACTACGGCAGCGCCCAGAAGGTGCGGACGCTCATCCAGCGCGACTTCGACGAGGCCTTCGCGCAGGTCGACGTCATCGCTACTCCGTCCGCGCCCACCACCGCGTTCCGGCTCGGCGAGCAGATCGACGATCCGCTGCAGATGTACCTGAACGACGTGACGACCATCCCCGTCAACCTCGCCGGAGTCCCGGGGATCTCCATCCCGTCGGGACTGTCGGATGACGACGGGCTGCCGGTCGGCATCCAGTTCATCGCTCCTGCGCGCCAGGACGCACAGCTGTACCGTGTGGGCGCCGCGCTCGAGACCCTGCTCGTCGACAGCTGGGGCGGCCCCCTGCTCGACCGCGCACCGATCCTGGGAGGGGCACGCTGATGGCTGCCAAGGTCGCACTGATGGACTTCGACAAGGCGCTGGAGCTCTTCGAGCCCGTGCTCGGCTTCGAGGTGCACGTCGAGCTCAACACGCGCACGAAGATGTTCTCGCCGGCTGCGAACCCGGCTCACCCCGACAACCACGGCGCTGCTCCGAACACGCTCGTCGCGCCCGTCGACATGGGCCTGCCCGGGGCGCTGCCGGTCGTCAACGAGACGGCTATCCGGTCATCGATCAGCCTGGGCCTCGCGCTCGGCTGCTCGATCGCGCCGTCGAGCCGCTTCGCGCGGAAGAACTACTTCTACCCGGATCTCGGCAAGAACTACCAGATCTCACAGTACGACGAACCGATCGCGTTCGAGGGCGCGGTCGAGGTGGAGCTCTCCGACGGCACGACCGTGACCGTCGACATCGAGCGTGCGCACATGGAGGAGGATGCCGGCAAGCTCACCCACATGGGTGGCGCGGCCGGCCGTATCCAGGGCGCCGAGTTCTCGCTGGTCGACTACAACCGGGCAGGAGTGCCGCTCGTCGAGATCGTGACCAAGCCGATCTTCGGCGCCGAGCACCGTGCGCCGGAGATCGCGAAAGCCTACGTCCGCACCATTCGCGACATCGTCATCGGCCTGGGCATCTCGGAGGCGCGCCTCGAGCGCGGCAACCTGCGCTGCGACGCGAACGTGTCGCTTCGTCCTCGGGGTCAGCACAAGCTCGGCACGCGCACCGAGACGAAGAACGTCAACTCGATGCGCTCCGTCGAGCGCGCGGTGCGCTACGAGATCCAGCGTCAGGCCGCCATCCTGGCCGAGGGTGGAACCATCACGCAGGAGACCCGGCACTGGCACGAGGACACCGGGACGACCTCGCCGGGTCGTCCGAAGTCGGACGCCGACGACTACCGGTACTTCCCCGAGCCCGATCTGCTGCCGGTCGCGCCGTCGCCCGAGTTGATCGAGGAGCTCCGCGCGGCCCTTCCCGAGCCGCCGGCCGCTCGGCGACGACGGCTGCAGGGGGAATGGGGCTTCACCGACCTCGAGTTCCAGGACGTCGTCAACGGCGGTCTGCTCGCTGAGGTCGATGCGACGGTCGCAGCAGGGGCGTCGCCGACCTCGGCGCGCAAGTGGTGGACCGGCGAGATCACCCGCGTCGCGAACGCGCGTGGCGCCGAGCCGCAGGCACTGGTGTCGCCCGCCGACGTGGCTGCGCTGCAGAAGCTCGTGGATGCCGGCACGCTGACCGACAAGCTGGCGCGTCAGGTGCTCGAAGGTGTGATCGACGGCGAAGGGTCGCCGCAGGAGGTCGTGGATTCGCGCGGCCTGGCCGTCGTGTCCGACGACGGCGCGCTGATCGCCGCGATCGACGACGCCCTCGCCGCCCAGCCCGACGTCCTGGCGAAGATCAAGGACGGAAAGGTGCAGGCCGCGGGAGCGGTGATCGGCGCGGTCATGAAGGCCATGAAGGGGCAGGCCGACGCGGCGCGCGTGCGCGAGCTGATCCTCGAGCGCGCGGCGCAGTAGGCGGCGCCACCGCGCGCACCACAGGCGGCGCCGCCGGCATCCTCGCGCGACGAGGGCCGGCGGCGCCGCCTCGTCGTCGGACGACCGCTCCGGTGTCCGCGGCAGAGGCGAGAATAGAGGCATGGGACGAGGCGACGGGACAGGACGCATCGTGTCGCCGCCGGATGCGGACGACGCGGGCACGCGAATCCTCCATGTCGACATGGACGCCTTCTACGCGGCCGTCGCGGTGCTGGACGATCCGTCGCTCGCGGGAAAGCCGATCATCGTCGGCGGCGTCGAGCGCCGGGGCGTCGTGTCGAGCGCCTCGTACGAAGCGAGGCGCTTCGGCGTCCGGTCGGCGATGCCGGTCGCACGCGCCCTGCAACTGTGCCCGCAGGCGATCGTGGTCCCGACGACGTTCGAACGCTACGCCGAGCTCTCGCAGCGCGTGATGGAGATCTTCCGATCGATCACGCCGTTGGTCGAGCCGCTGTCGATCGACGAGGCGTTTCTCGACGTGAGCGGTGCTCGTCGGCTCTGGGGGAGTCCACGCGAGATCGCGCAGCTCATCCGCGCCCGCGTGCTGAGCGAGACCGGCCTCACGTGCAGCGTCGGGGTCGCGGCGACCAAGCACGTCGCGAAGATGGCGTCGACGATCTCCAAGCCCGACGGTCTGCTCGTCGTCGCCGAGCACCAGACGCTCCGCTTCCTCGGCGGCCGGCCGGTCGGCGCGTTGTGGGGCGTCGGACCGAAGGCGGCCGAGGCGCTCCTCGCCCGCGGCATCCGGACGGTCGCCGACGTCTGGGACACTCCGAGGCCCGTCCTCGATCGAGCGCTCGGGCCGGCCATGGGTGAGCGCGTCTGGCACCTCTCGCGCGGACACGACGCGCGCCAGGTGCAGACCGAGCGCGCGGAGAAGAGCGTCTCGCACGAGGAGACCTTCTCGCGCGACGTCTCCGACCTCACGGTGCTCCGGTCCGAGCTGAGGCGTCTGGCCGACCGCGTCGGCGCGCGACTGCGTGCGGGGGGCTGGGAGGCCGGGACCGTATCGATCAAGGTCCGCCTGAGCGACTTCTCGACGTACTCCCGCTCGCAGACCCTGCCCTTGGCGACCAATGTCGGGCAGCGCATCGGGTCGGCGGCGATCGAGCTGCTCTCGACGGTCGAGCTGTCGCAACCGGTGAGACTCATCGGCGTCCGCGCGGAGAAGCTGCGTCCGGACGGCACCGGCGGCCTGACGCTCTGGGACGACGACGAGGAATGGCGGCGCGTCGACGATGCGCTCGACGGAGCCCGGGCCCGTTTCGGCCGGGGCGCGGTGACGCGAGCGAGCGTGCTCGGACCCCGCCGAGACGTCGGCGCCATGCCGACCAATCCACGCCCCGGCCACGAACACTGACACCTGTACCGCGGCACCCGGAGAAGGGTACGGTGGGTCCATGCCCAACCTCGCACTCGAACTCGGCAAGCAGACCGCGAACCTCGGCGTCACCAGCGTCTACGGCGAACAGCAGGATGTCGACGGCATCACGCTGATCCCCGTCGCGCTGACGTGGAGCGGCTTCGGGGCCGGCGAGGACGACGAGGGGAACAGCGGTGGCGGTGGCGGCGGTTATGCCATCCCCGTCGGGGCGTACGTGCGCAAGGGCGACGATCTGCGATTCGAGCCGAACCTCGTCTCTCTCGTCGCCGTCGGCATCCCGTTCGTCTGGGTCGTGGGACGCGCTCTCAGCCGTGTCATCCGCGCCCTCAAGAAGTAGGGTCGCCGCGCGTCTGACCACTGCGGCGCTCATCCGTACCGTGCTCGGCGAAACCTCGCCGGGCGATGTCGTGATCATCGACGGGCGCAGCGGCGCGGGAAAGTCCACGCTCGCGCGCGAGCTGCAGCGGCAGTGGAGCGGCCCGCGAACGCCGCAGCTGGTGGCACTCGACGAGCTGTATCCCGGCTGGGACGGCCTCGCGGCGGGCGCCGAGTACGCCGTCGCGCGTGTGCTCGCCCCTCGTCGCACGGGCGCTACGGCGCGCTGGCAGCAGTGGGATTGGACGGCGGACCGCTACGGACCCGAACGGGCCGTCGGCGCTGACGAGACGATCCTCCTCGAAGGCAGCGGAGCGCTCACCGCCGCGGCCGCAGCCTTCGCGACGGTCAGTATCTGGTTGGACGCCCCGAGCGAGCTGCGTAAGCGGCGTGCCCTGGACCGCGACGGTGAGGCGTACCGTCCGCATTGGGATCGCTGGGCCGCGCAGGAGGAGGACCATATCGCTCGAAACGATCCTCGAGGTCTCGCGACGCACGTCGTCGAGCTCGTCTGATCAGCCGTCGAGTGCCTGCAGCAGCATCTCCTGACGGTATCCCAGCCACTCGTAGACGTCGAAGCGCGGGTCACCCACCGGCATGATGCTCTCGTCGCTGATGCCGATGCGTTCCGCCAGCACGAGCCGGAGGCCGGCGAGCGTCCGAAGCCACGCGGTCTGCTCCTGCGGACCGAGTGTGAGCCCATCGCCGGATGCCGGATCGACCGAGCGGCCCTGTGCAGCTCTCGTGAGCGTGGCGAGCACGAGACGCGCGTCGGAGGCGCGCGTCGCCGCGACATCGTCTCGAGTGAGCGCGCGGAACTCCGCCGCGGCATCCGCATCGTCGGGGTACGCGTCGGGGGAGAGGCGCTTGGCGGCAGGGTCGCGGGGATCGTCGGGCGCGGTGACCAGCTCGAGGTACTGGTCGACCAGCTCCTGGAGATAATCCGCCTCGGCTGGGGGCAGCGCGAACGCGACGGAGGCGGTCATGCGCCGGCTCGCCGCACGGTCGCCCAGAGGCCGAACTCGTGCATCGCGCGGGTGTGGGCCTCCATCGCCTCGCGCGGCCCCTCGGCGACGATCGCGTGCCCGTCGTGATGGACGGCGAGCATGAGCTGCGTCGCGCGATCGCGCGAGTATCCGAAGTAGGTCCGGAAGACATGGACGACGTACGACATGAGGTTCACGGGATCGTTCCACACGACGGTCTGCCACGGTTCGTCGGGGGCGGCGCGGAGATCGGTCTCGCGGTCGAGGTCGGGAAGGGCGGTGCTCATCACGCCCATCCGAGCTCGTGCAGGCGGTCATCGTCGATGCCGTAGAAGTGGGCGATCTCATGGACGAGGGTGGTGTGGATCTCGTCGCTCAGGCTCGCGACATCATCGCAGGCGTGCAGGTGCGGCTCGCGGTACACGATGATCCGGTCCGGCAGCTCGCCCTGCCCGTAGCGGTCGCGCTCGGTGAGGGCGTAACCGTCGTAGAGGCCGAGCAGGTCGAGACTGCCGTCTTCCGGGCGGTCTTCCACGACGAAGATGACGTTGTCGAGTCCGTCGACCATGTCGTCGGGGAGGCGATCGAGTTCGGCGGTCACGAGGAGCTCGAACTCCTCGACATCCATCTCGATCATCTGCACTCCCGGACCGGGGTGTTTACGTGGGGTGGCTAACGGGACTTGAACCCGCGACCCCCGCGACCACAACGCGGTGCTCTACCAACTGAGCTATAGCCACCATGTCTCCCGGTGAAACCGGGCAACCAGACGATTGTATTACACGGATGGGGCATACGACGACACGGCGGCCTCGGCGGCTGCTCGGGCCTCGTCGCTGGTGGGGCCGGGCGCGGGCACGAACACCGCGGAGCGGTAGTAGGCGAGCTCGCGAATCGACTCCCGGATGTCGGCCAGCGCACGGTGCCCGCCGTCCTTGGTCGGCGCCTGGAAGTACGCGCGGGGGAACCACCGTCGCGACAGCTCCTTGATGCTGGAGACGTCGACGTTCCGGTAGTGCAGCCAGGAGTCCACCCGGGGCATGTACTTCGCGAGGAACATCCGGTCGGTGCCGATCGTGTTGCCCGCGAGGGCGGCCTTGCCTTCCGGCACGAAGCGCTGGATGTACTCGAGCACTGCCGCTTCGGCGTCGGCGAGGGGCGCGCCCGAGTCGAGCTCGGACATCAGGCCCGAGGTCTCGTGCATCGCGGTGACGAAGTCGCCCATGTTCGCGCGGGCGGCCTCGCTGGGCCGGATGACGAGCTGGAAGCCCGGGTCGAGCGGCACGAGTTCGTAGTCGGTGACGATGACCGCCACCTCGACGAGCTCGTCGACGCTGAGATCCAGCCCCGTCATCTCGCAATCGATCCATACGAGACGGTCGTTCTCGGCTGTTCCCACCATGTCGTCCATCCTAGTGAGCGGCCGCGACACGGTCGTTTTAGAAAATCGTTGACCGCGCGCCGCACATGCGACCATCATGACTACTACGTCGTAGTAATACGTAGTAGAAGTGCGAGGAAGCATGTTCAGAATCGGCATCATCGGCACGGGCGGCATCGCCAGTGCCCACATCGGCGGGTATCTCGCGTTCCCCGAGGACTGCGAGATCGTCGCCCTCGCCGACGTCTCGCCGGGGAAGGCTGCGCAGAAGGCCGAGGAGTTCGGCATCGCCGGCGCGGTCGGGTACGACGACCCCCTCAGGATGATCGCGGAGGCCGAGCTGGACCTCGTCAGCATCGCGACTCCTCCGTCTACCCACGCCGCCCTCTCGATCGCGGCTCTGGATGCGGGCGTGAACGTTCTCGTCGAGAAGCCGATGGCGCCCTCGCTCGAGGAATGCGACGCGATGCTCGCGGCTCAGGAGCGTTCGGGCAAGGTGCTCTCGGTGGTCGCGCAGAACCGGTTCCGCGACGACCTCGCGACGCTCAAAGCCGTCGTCGACTCGGGGCTGCTGGGGTCGATCTCGTCCGTGCGCGTGGACTCGGCGTGGTGGCGGGGGCTGCCGTACTACGACCTCTGGTGGCGTGGCACCTGGGAGAAGGAAGGGGGCGGCTGCACCCTCAACCATGCGATCCACCACATCGACCTGCTCCTGTGGCTCCTGGGTCGGCCGACGGAGATCACGGCGATGCTCGCGAACGCGCAGCACGACAACAGCGAGGTCGAAGACCTTTCCGTCGCGGTGTTGCGCTACGAACGCGGTCTTGCGCAGCTCACGAGCTCCGTCGTCCATCACGGCGAGGAGCAGCAGATCGTCATCCAGGGCGCGAAGGCGCGGGTGTCGCAGCCGTGGCGGGTGATCGCCGAGCGCGCCGACGGCGGCGGATTCCCTGCGAAGGGCGGCGATGCCGATCTGGTGGCGGCCATCGAAGGCGTCGTCGCCGCGCGAGAGCCTCTCGCGCACGCCGGGCACACAGGGCAGATTGCCGATGTACTGAGCGCGATCCGGGACGGCCGTGAGCCCATCGCAGGAGGGCGGGACGGCCGAAACGCGATCGAGGTCGTCGCGGCCATCTACAAGGCGGGCATCGAGCGCACCTTCGTGGACCTTCCGCTCGCGGCCGACGACCCCTACTACCGTTCCGGCCACCTCGTGGAGCGCGCGCCGCACTTCTACGAGAAGCAGACCTCCCTCGTGGAGGCGGCGTCGTGACCGCGTCATCGTTCCCCGGCGGCACCTCGTTGTCGCACCTCGACATCTACCCCGATGCCGCTCCCGACGGCGTCTGCGGCGGAAGTCCCCACATCCACCTCGTCTCGACCGAGGCGTATCTCGTCGTCGAGGGGCACGGAGCTCTTCAGACGATCGACCGTCACGGATACCGGGAGACGAGCCTGTCGGCCGGCTCGGTGGTCTGGTTCACCCCGGGCACGATCCATCGGGCGGTGAACCGCGGCGGACTGAAGGTCCTCGTGCTGATGAGCAACGCAGGCCTTCCGGAGGCGGGCGACGCGGTGATGACCTTCCCCCCGTCCGTCGTCGGCGACCCGGACGCGTATGCGGACGCGGTGGCCCTTGGCGAGGGGGAGGGCCGGGCGGTCCGCGCCGCCCGGCGTCGCGACCTCGCCGTCACGGGATTCGAGGCGCTCCGTGCTGCGGTCGTCGCGGGCGATCGCACCCCCCTCGACGACTTCTACGAGAGCGCCGGCGCACTGGTCCGGCACCGCGCCGCCGCCTGGGGACGGATCGTGCGCGAGCGAGCCCTCGCCCAAGCCGAGGACTCGCTGAGGCTCGCCGAAGCGATCGCCCGCGGCGATGTCGGCCACCTCCGCGGTGCGCGGGCCCACGAGGCCCCGGAAGCCGCCAGCGATCGCGCGTTCGGCATGTGCGGACGCATCCGCGCCTACGACCTGACAGACCAGGAGATCCCCCGATGAGCCATTCCTACACGTTCGACCCCCTCCCGCGTCCGGTCGTCGAGCCCGGCGAGTTCGCCTTCGCCGCCGTCGGTCTCGATCACGGCCACATCTTCGGAATGACCGACGGCCTGATCGGCGCCGGCGCGACCGTGACCTGGGTCTTCGACGAGGACCCCGCACGCGCGGCGGCCTTCGCGAAGCAGTATCCGACGGCGCGAATCGCCGCGAGCGAGCAGGAGGTGCTGGACGACCCCGCGGTTCGGCTCGTCGCGACGGCCGCGATTCCGTCGCAGCGCGCTCCGATCGGTCTCCGGGCCATGGAGGCGGGCAAGCACGCCTTCGTCGACAAAGCCCCGCTCACGACCTTCGCCCAGCTGGATGCCGTTCGGGAAGCGACCGCGCGGACCGGCCTGCGATATGCCGTGTACTACGGCGAGCGCGTGCATTCCGAGGCGGCGATCCTCGCCGACCAGCTCGTCGAGCGTGGTGCGATCGGCCGGGTCATCCAGGTGGTGTGCTTCGGCCCGCATCGTATCGGCGGCGGCCGGCCCGACTGGTTCTACGACCCGGCGCAGTACGGCGGCATCCTGTGCGATATCGGAAGCCACAACTTCGATCAGATCCTCCACTACACGCGTGCGACGAATGGTCGCGTCTCGACCTCGACGATCGCGAACTACGCGCATCCCGACACCCCTGGCCTGCAGGACTTCGGCGACGCGCACGTCGTGCTGGACAACGGTGCGACAGGCTACGTCCGGGTCGACTGGTTCACGCCCGACGGCTTGGGCGTCTTCGGCGACGGGCGCACACTGCTGCTCGGTACCGACGGGTACATCGAGCTGCGGAAGTACATCGACATCACCACCGACAACGGGGGCGGTCAGGTGCTCCTGGTCAATCAGGAGACACAGCGCCGCTTCAACGCCAACGGCATGACCGGCTTCCCGTACTTCGGGCAGCTGATCCGCGACTGCCTCGACGGCACCGAGACCGCGATGAGCCAGGCCCACGCTCTGATGGCGGCGGAGCTCAGCCTGCACGCACAGGCGGGGGCGACGGTGATCGGTTCGGACGCCCGCGTGCCCCTCCTGACCCCCTAGCGGCGACCCGCTCACGAGAACCACAAGGATGTGGAGTTCCGAATGACGCAATCCGTTCACACGCCGGTGCGGCTGGGGGATGCCCCACCCGCCGGCACCGCGACGCGAGCGATCACCACAGCGCGGCCCAAGCGGCGCCCGTTCCGGCGCGATCGCACGCCCCGCGCGAAGCAGACCTGGCGCCGGGCGCTCGCCCGCGACTGGCGCCTGTACACCTTCCTGCTCGCGCCGGTCGTCTTCCTGCTCGTCTTCCGCTACATCCCGATGCTCGGGAACGTGATCGCCTTCCGGCGGTTCCGTCCCGGCGGCTCGATCTTCGGCGACGAGTGGGTGGGCTTCTACTACTTCGAGGCGTTCATCTCCAACCAGCAGTTCTGGACGGTGTTCTGGAACACGGTGGTCCTGGGCGGGCTCACCCTGCTGATCACGTTCCCCCTTCCGATCGTGCTCGCGCTCATGCTCAACGAACTGCGCTCGCGTCGGTTCAAGCGCATCGTTCAGACGATCTCGTACCTTCCGCACTTCATGTCGGTGGTCATCGTCGCCGGTCTCGTGCTGCAGCTCACGGCACTCAACGGGACGGTCAATCAGGTCGTCGAGGCGATGGGCGGCGACCCCGTCCCGTTCATGCAACGGCCCGAGTGGTTCCGCTCGATCTACGTCTCCTCGGAGGTGTGGCAGACCGTCGGGTGGGGAACGATCCTCTACCTCGCCGCGCTGACCACGATCGACGATCAGCTCTACGAGGCCGCTCGGATCGACGGTGCGAATCGTTGGCAGCAGACCTGGCACATCACGCTGCCGGGGATCCGCCCGACCATGATGGTGCTCCTCATCCTCAACATCGGCTCGTTCATGGCTGTCGGATTCGAGAAGGTGCTGCTCCTGCAGAATCCGCTCATCTACTCGACGGCCGACGTCATCTCGACCTATCTCTATCGCGTCGGCATCCAGTCGGCCCAGTTCTCGTACGGAACGGCCATCGGCCTGTTCGAGGCGGTCATCGGCCTCGTGCTCGTCCTCGGCGCGAACGCCCTCTCTCGTCGATTGGTTGGTACCTCGCTGTGGTGACCGAAGCCCTTCCCCCGAAACCCGACAGTGCACGCGTGCGCCGCGAGACCGGCATCATCCGGGAGTCGCCGGGATACCGGGCCTTCCGGGTGGTCAACGCCGTCGCCCTCGTACTCGTGTGCGTCGTGACGTTGTACCCGTTCATCAACCTCGTCGCGAAGGCGTTCTCGTCCGAGGGGTACATCGCCGCCGGCGAGGTGAATCTGATCCCGCGAGGCTTCAACATCGACACCTTCCGCGTGGTCATGAACGACGGGACGTTCTGGACGAACTACGGGAACACGTTCCTCTACACGATCGTCGGAACCGTCATAGCGATGGCGATCACCACGACGTATGCCTACGCGCTGAGCAAGCCGTATCTCAAGGGACGAACCTTCTTCGTCGGCATCGCGGTGTTCACGATGTTCTTCGGCGGCGGCCTCATCCCCAACTACATCCTCATCGCGAACTACCTGGGTTGGCGCAACAGCATCTGGGCCGTCGTGGTGCCGGGAGCGCTGAGCGTGTTCAACCTGCTCGTCATGAAGTCGTTCTTCGAGAACTTCCCCGAGGAACTCGAAGAGGCCGCGGCGATCGACGGCCTCACGACCTACGGCATCTTCTTCCGGATCGTGCTGCCGCTGTCCAAGGCCGTGCTCGCGACGATGACGCTGTTCTACGCCGTCGGCATCTGGAACTCGTGGTTCAACGCGTTCCTCTTCCTGGACGACAAGACGCTGTTCCCCGTGACGGTCTATCTGCGGAATCTCATCGCAGCCGCGACGGGCGTGCAGGAGGCGATCGGCGGCGAGTCCGCGCAGGTCGCCTCGAACATCCAGGCCGTCACGATGCTGCTCACGGTGCTCCCCATCATCTGCCTGTATCCCTTCATCCAGCGCTACTTCGTCTCGGGCGTGATGCTCGGGTCGGTCAAGGGCTGAATCCCCTACGTCGAACGACGACGTTCACACAGAGGAGAAACACAATGAGAATCACTCGCCACACCCTCGCCGGTGCCGCGGGACTGGCAGCCGTTGCCGTCGTGCTGTCCGCCTGCTCCGGCCCCGCCACCGACGATCCCGCCGGCGACGGCGCCGCCACGATCGGAGAAGCGCAGTCCGTCGGCGCGATGGAGGACTTCGAGGCCGGCGTGACCTTCGCCGCGACCGAGCCGGTGCAGTTCTCGCTCATGTACCGGGACCACCCGAACTATCCGGTGAAGGACGACTGGTCGTTCTTCCAGCATCTCGAGAACGACCACAACGTCACGTTCTCCCGCACGGACATCCCGATGGCCGATTTCGATCAGAAGAAGTCGCTCCTCATCGGCAGCGGCGAGGCGACCGACATCATCTCCTCGACGTACGCAGGTTCCGAGACGCAGTTCGTCTCGGGCGGCGCGATCCTTCCGGTCTCGGACTACTTCGACTACATGCCGAACTTCCAGCAGAAGATCGCCGACTGGGACCTCGAGGACGACCTGCAGAACCGCCGGCAGGAGGATGGGAAGATCTACCACCTGCCGGGCCTGCGCGAAGTGCCCGACGTCCAGTACTCGGTAGCCATCCGCGAGGACCTGTGGCAGAAAGCGGGTATTGCCGAGGACCCCGCGACCTGGGACGAGTACCTCGAGCAGCTCCAGAAGGTCAAGCAGGCGAATCCGGAGCTCGACTACGCGATGTCGGATCGCTGGACGGACGCGACGCCGCTCGGCTCGCTGCTGAGCATCATGGCGCCGAACTATCCGACGGCAGCGGGCTGGGGCTACGCGAACACGTGGTACGACCAGGACGCCGGCGAGTACGTGTTCACAGGTGCCTCGGACGGGTACAAGCGGGTCGTGTCGGATGCCGCCGCCCTCGTCGAGGCCGGCGTGCTCGACCCCGAGATCACCCAGAGCGATGACCAGGCGGTACAGAAGTTCATCTCGGGCAAGTCGGCCGCCATCTCCGGGAACACCCAGACGATCGCGGAATACCGGCAGAAGTTCGCCGACTCGGGCCAGGGCGATGTCCCGATCCGTCTGCTCTCGCTCCCCGGCGGGCCGGCGGGCGACAAGCTGCCGAGCGGTCGCTTCACCTCCGGCATCCTGATCTCGAGCGGCGCGGCCGAGAAGCCGTACTTCAAGGCGCTGCTGCAGTTCGTCGACTGGCTCTACTACTCCGACGAGGGCCTCGAGTTCGCTCAGTGGGGCGTGGAGGGCGAGACGTTCACGCGTGAAGCCGACGGCACGCGCAAGCTCATGGACGACATCGCATGGAGTTCGATCAACGCCGGCGCGCCCCAGCTCCTCAACGCCGACTACGGCTACAGCAACGGGGTCTTCCTGCTCGCGAACGGCTCGTCGCAAGAGCTGGTGCTCTCGATGATGACCGACGAGATCGCCGAATGGACCGCCGAGCAACTCGAGAAGAAGGAGCAGCTGCCGACCGCACCGGCCCCGCTGCTCAACGAGATCGAGCTCGAGCAGACGTCTTTGCTGCAGACGCAGCTGACGGATGCCGTCCACGCGGCGACCGCGTCGTTCATCACGGGCCAGCGCTCCATCGAGGACGACTGGGACGCGTACGTCGCCGAGCTCGAGGGCCTGGGATCCGGCCAGCTCATCGAGACGTTCAACACCGCGCTCGAGCGCACGCAGAATCAGGGATGAGCAGAGGCGGCCGGTCACGTCACCGCGGCCGGCCGCCCCATCCCCCCCACCCCCCGAGCGAAGGAGCCGAGGAAGATGGATGTCGACACCACCACGATTCGTCGAAGCGATCCCGCCGACGAGGTCGGACGCGGTCCGCTGTCCCGAGGCGCCGCGTTCGTCTACCGGCAGATGGTTCTGGAGGCGCAACTGCTGATCGCTTCACTGCCCTCCGTCGTCGCGGTGATGCTGCTCGACCGGGATCCGTCGAACATCCCCCTCTTCGTGCTCGCCCTCCTGCCGCTGGCTCCCGCCTTCGTGGCGGGCGTGGCGGCGGCGATGGTGCCGCACACCGACCTGTCGCCCGGTCGGCACTTCCTCCGCGCCTACCGACGTGACCTCGTACCGACCCTCCGGTGGGCGGTGCCGGCGACCGCAGCCCTCGCTGTGCTCGCCTTCAACCTCATCCATCTCGACGGGGTCGACGGCGGTGCGGCGCTTCGCCCGCTGTACAGCGTTCTCGGACTGCTCATCCTCGTCTGGGGTGGGCACATGGTCGTCCTGACGGCGGGATTCGATTTCCGCGCGCGCGATGCGATCCGCGTCGCCGTGGCGCAGCTCGCTTCCCAGTGGCGTTTCACGCTGGGTGTCCTGTCGCTGCTCATCGTGGCGGTGTTCCTCGCGATCGTGGTGAGCGAGGCCGCCGTGCTGCTCTTGCTGTGGGCGTTCGCCGGCCTGCTCGCGCTCATGGCGCGACCCGTGGTGGCCGACACCGAGCGCAGGTTCACACGCCGGTCCGCAACAGCATTCGAGCGCCCCCGACAGGATTCGAACCTGTGACCAACGGATTAGAAGGCCGCTGCTCTATCCACTGAGCTACGGAGGCAGATGCTTCTACGCTATCGCGCGCCGAGGTCCGTGTCGGTCCGGCTGCCGCACACCCCTGGCTCCGCGGCGCTCGGAAGCGTAGCCTGCGGGTGTCGGAAGGGGTTCGATGATGAACGCGCAGACACGATCGACAGCACTGTGGGTGGCGTACGGCGCCGGCGGAGTGGCGGGGATGATCCGCCACCGCGGCGATGAGTACATCGTGACGATGGCGGGTGCGGATGCCGAGCTCGGCACCTACCCCACGATGGAGATCGCCAAGAACGCATTGCACGCCCACATGCCGCCGGGAGCGGACTGGCCTACGTTCCGGGAGCACTGAGCCGGGCCGCCGCCGTCGCGTCGCTGGCACGCGGGTCGGGTGCCCGACGCATCCGGGCACGTGCGCCTCGGTCGAACAGCGGCAGGCTCACATGCACGATCGGCCCGATGAGCACGGCGAACAGCACCGTGCCGAGACCGATCGTTCCTCCGAGCAGCCAGCCGGTCACGAGCACGGTCGCCTCGACAATCAGCCGGCCGGCCCAGATCGGCCAGCCCCAGCGTCGGTGGATGCCGGTCATGAGTCCGTCGCGGGGGCCCGGACCCAGGCGAGCCCCGATGTAGATCCCCGATGCGACGCCGACCAGGATGGTGCCGGCGATGAACATGACCAGCTGTGCCGGCCACCCATCGGGTGTGCTGATGAGCGGGAGGGCGAACTGCATGGCGGCGCCCACGACGAGGATGTTCGCGACGGTGCCGACACCCGGCTTCTGACGCAGCGGGATCCACAGGAGCAGCACCAGGAAACCGGTGATGCTGACGACCCAGCCGATCCCGATGCCGGTGTTCTTGCTCACTCCCTCGGCGAAGACCGTCCACGGGTCCAGGCCGATGCCGGCATCCACCATGACGGCGCACCCGATGCCGAACAGGATGAGGCCGACGACGAGTTGCGAGAAGCGGAGGGTCACTCGTCCATTGCATCCTGAGATTGGCCATAGCGAAAGAGGCCAATTCCCGTACTGTGGCCATATGCACTCGCGAATCTCCGCCAGGTCATTGGAAGCGGCGCTCGGAGGATGGCGCACTCGCGAACCGGCCTACGAAGCGCTCGCGGACGGCATCCGACTGCTGTGCCTCGACAACCGCATCGCTGCGCGCACGCTGCTGCCCGCCGAGCGTGCCCTGGCCCAGACGCTCGGGCTGAGTCGCACGACGGTGGCGAGCGCTTACGCGAGCCTGCGCGCGAGCGGTCACATCGAGAGCCTGCGGGGGTCGGGCAGCGTGACCACAGCCCAGCCGTCGCGCGGTGGCGGGACGGTGTTCGCCGAACCCGGGTCGATCGACCTGCAGCAGGCGAGCCCGAGTGCCTGGCCCGGCCTGGCCGGTGTCATGGCGGAGACGGCGTCGGATGCCGCGCGGCTCGTGTCGCGGACCGGATACGACACGCTGGGGTCGGGGCGCCTGCGCGACACGATCGCCGAGCGCTACACCGTGCGCGGCATCCCGACGTCGCGCGAGGAGATCCTCGTCACAGCGGGCGCGCAGAGCGCCATCCATCTCATCGCGGAGGTGCTCGTGGCTCGTGGGGATCGGGTGCTGGTCGAAACTCCGACCTACCCGCATGCGGCCGAGGCCCTGCGGGCAGCGGGAGCGCGGTTGGTGGCCGTGCCCGTCACGACGGAGCGCGGCTGGGACCTCGATCGTCTGGACGAAGCTGCGCGACGGACGCGACCGGCGCTGGCATACCTGATGCCGACCCTGCAGAACCCGACGGGTCGCTCCATGACGACCGCGGAGCAGGATGCGCTGCGGGACGTGGCTCAGCGGGGCTGCACGCTCGTCGTCGACGAGACGACCGCCGAGCTGTCGTTCGGCGCGCAGGCGCCCGTGGCGCTGCGCGGTGACGATGTCGTTCGTATCGGTTCGCTGGGCAAGACCGTCTGGGGTGGCCTGCGCGTCGGGTGGGTCCGCGCTCGGCCCGAGGTGATCCGACGGCTGCACGCGGCGCGGCCGGCCCGTGACCTCGGAACGCCGGAGTTCGAGCAGGAAGTCGCGGCGCGATTGATCCCACGGATGACGGAGATCCTGCCCCAGCGCGCCGAACTGCTGTCGCAGGGTTACCGTGCAGCACGAGCTGCCCTGCGTGACCGGCTGCCTGACTGGGACGTCCCCGAGGTGTCCGGCGGTGTCGCCCTGTGGGTGGGTCTACCGGCGCCGCTCAGCGGGCCGTTGGTTCTGGGAGCCCGCGCGGCGGGGGTCTATCTCAGCGCCGGCCAGCGTTTCGCCGTCGACGGCGGACACGAGAACCGCTTGCGCGTACCGTTCACCGCGTCGCCCGCCGATCTCGAGCGTGCCGTCGAGGTCCTGGCCTCGGTCTGGGACCACGTGGCGAGCGGAGCTCGCACGGCGGGCCCGGAGCCGGTGGATGCCCTGGTGTGAGCCCCGGTCATCAGGGGCGCCGGCGGCGGTCAGCGGGAAAGGCGAAGGGTGTCGGACGCCTCGCTCATTCGCCAGAACTCACCGATGGCTCGGAAAGCGCGAGACGGCGCGTGGAAGCGGAGGGCGCGGAACCGGTCTCCGGCAGGCGTCTGCACGCGCTCGACGAGACCGTGCACGTGGCCGTCGGCCGCGACGACGCGCCAGCGATCGGCGCTGAGCGCGACGAGCCTGCTTCGCGGCTGCGCCCGGGCGGCCGGGGGCTGATCGATCTGCGCCTGCATCGACGACATGACTTCCTCCTCGAGATCGAGGCTAAGAAGGGGGTCCGACATCTGCGGGAACACGCGGGCGGTGGCAGTGGTTGGCTAGGGTGAGACCTCGCGCAAGCGGGAGAACGGAGCTTTCCATGACCACCACATTCATCCTCGCCGGCGGCTGCTTCTGGTGCCTCGATGCGGCGTATCGCGCGCTCGATGGTGTGTCAGAGGTCGTGTCGGGATACATCGGCGGGCACGTTGCGAACCCGAGCTACGAGGCGGTCTGCACGGGAACGACCGGTCATGCCGAGGCGGTGTCGGTGACGTTCGACCCCGACGTCATCCCGGCCGACGTCATCCTCGATGCCTTCTTCACGATGCACGACCCGCGCCAGCTCAACCGCCAGGGCGCGGACGTCGGCACACAGTACCGTTCGGCGATGTTCCCGCTCGATGACGCTCAGCTCGAGCTGTTCACCGCCGCGCGCGACCGGGCCGACGAGATGTGGGGCGGTGGTGTCGTGACGACCATGGAGCGCGCCGACACGTTCTACCCCGCCGAGGAGTACCACCAGGACTTCTTCGCGAAGAACCCGGGGCAGGGATACTGCCTCGCGGTCGCCGTTCCGAAGGTGAACAAGGTGCGCGCTCGGTTCGCGGAGTACGCCCGCAGCTGACTCCTCCCCAGCGTCGCACGTGGGCGGTTCTGCACGGATGTGCGGAACCGCCCACGTCGTTCCAGGACCGGCGGTGAAGCTGGAAGCGCTTCGGCACTCGACGGGCACTCGGGTGCCGAAGCGTCCCCTTCCGTGCCTTGCTGAGGAGCACTCATGTCAGATCGCATCACCGTCATCGGCAACATCGCCACCGAGCCCGAGCAGCGCCGCACGGGGACCGGCATCCCGGTCACGAGCTTCCGCCTCGCGAGCAGCCAGCGCTATCGAGACGCGCAGTCCGGCGAGTGGGTCGACGGCACGACCAACTGGTACCGGATCAGCGTGTTCCGCGCGCTCGGCGAGAATGCGTTCGCATCCCTGCGCAAAGGGCAGCGCGTCATCGTCGACGGGCGGCTGCGGCTGAAGGAATGGGAGGCGGGCGAGAAACGGGGCATCGAGATCGAGATCGACGCCGACGCGATCGGTCCCGATCTCAAGTGGGGGACGGCGACGTTCCAGCGCAACCCGCGCGCGGATGCCGCCGGTGCCGAACCCGCGGTCGCGACGGCGAGCCTCCCGGCCGCGGTCGACCCCGTGACCGATGGGGGAGAGTGGGCTGTCGCGCCGGTAGCCGCCTCGGACACCGCCGGGTCGGCGCCGTTCTGACGCGAGGGGCGACGGGCCCCGCCGTCTAGAATTCGGGCATGCGCCTGCTCCGTTCTCCGTCGGCTCGCTCTGTCGTGGGAACGGTCGGCGCCGTCGTCGTCGCGGCGTCCCTCACCGGATGCTCGATGCTCTTCCCGGAGGAGCCCCCCGTCGCACCCGCCGCGCCCACGGCTGAGCCGACGGCGACGGCGGGGCCCGCGCCCCTGTCGCCCGAGAGCACGGCAGCCGACAATCTGCCCCTGTTCACCCAGGTGATGACTCAGGTCGCGGAGTCTTCCGACAGCGTCGCGGGCCGCGCCTACATCGACGCGCTGGTGGCGGTGGGCTTCGACAAGTCCGCGATGCAGGTGACGGCCGACCGCACCTCCGTCGACGATCCCGTCGACAGCCTGCAGTTCTCGGTGCTCTGGGCGGGGGAGTGCCTCGTCGGGCAGGTCGGTCCCTCGACGCCCGCGCCCACCGCGATGGTCCTCCCCGAACTGCCGAGCGGCGGCTGCCTGATCGGGCAGACCCGCCCCATCGACTGGTGAATCGCGGACTCCGAGCGGACGGACTCCTCGCCCTCCCGGACTAGACTCGAGGCGTTATGGCCGAATACATCTACTCCATGGTCCGCGCCCGCAAGGCCGTCGGCGAGAAGCTCATCCTCGACGACGTCACGATGGCATTCCTTCCCGGTGCCAAGATCGGAATGGTCGGCCCCAACGGCGCCGGTAAGTCGACGATCCTGAAGATCATGGCGGGCCTTGATCAGCCCTCCAACGGCGAGGCGAAGCTCACGCCGGGCTACTCGGTCGGCATCCTGATGCAGGAGCCGGAGCTCGACGACACCAAGACCGTGCTCGAGAACATCGAGGCCGGCGTCGCGATCAAGCCCAAGCTCGATCGCTTCAACGAGATCTCGGCGCTGATGGCCGATCCCGACGCGGACTTCGATTCGCTGCTGGCCGAGATGGGCACACTCCAGGAAGAGATCGACGCCGCTGACGGGTGGGACCTCGACTCCCAGCTGCATCAGGCGATGGAAGCGCTGCGAACCCCGCCGGCGGATGCCTCCGTCGCCCCCCTCTCGGGCGGTGAGCGCCGGCGCGTCGCGCTCGCGCGGCTGCTGCTGCAGAAGCCCGACCTGCTGCTCCTCGACGAGCCCACGAACCACCTCGATGCCGAGAGCGTCCTGTGGCTCGAGCAGCACCTCCAGGCCTACAAGGGCGCCGTGATCGCCATCACCCACGATCGGTACTTCCTCGACAACGTGGCCGAGTGGATCGCCGAGGTCGACCGCGGTGGCCTCATCGGCTACGAGGGCAACTATTCGACGTACCTCCAGAAGAAGGCCGAGCGCCTCGACATCCAGGGCAAGAAGGACGCCAAGCTCGCGAAGCGTCTGAAGGACGAGCTGGAGTGGGTGCGCAGCTCGGCGAAGGGCCGCCAGACCAAGTCGAAGGCACGTCTCGCGCGCTACGAGGAGATGGCCGCCGAGGCCGAGCGCACGCGCAAGCTCGACTTCGAGGAGATCCAGATCCCGGCCGGTCCGCGCCTGGGCAGCGTCGTCATCGACGCGAAGAAGCTCCACAAGGCGTTCGGCGACCGCGTGCTGATCGACGGACTGAGCTTCAACCTCCCGCCCAACGGCATTGTCGGGGTCATCGGTCCGAACGGCGTGGGCAAGACCACGCTCTTCAAGACGATCGTGGGTCTGGAGCCGCTCGACGGCGGAGAGCTGAAGATCGGCGAGACCGTCAAGATCAGCTACGTCGACCAGTCACGCGGCAACATCGACCCCGAGAAGACCCTGTGGGAGGTCGTCTCGGACGGTCTCGACATCATCACGGTGGGCAAGACCGAGATCCCCTCGCGTGCCTACGTGTCGAAGTTCGGGTTCAAGGGACCCGATCAGCAGAAGAAGGCCGGCGTGCTCTCGGGCGGTGAGCGCAACCGCCTGAACCTCGCGCTGACGCTCAAGGAGGGCGGCAACCTCCTGCTCCTCGACGAGCCGACCAACGACCTCGACGTCGAGACCCTCAGCTCGCTGGAGAACGCACTGCTGGAGTTCCCCGGTTGCGCCGTCGTCATCACCCACGACCGGTGGTTCCTCGACCGCATCGCGACGCACATCCTCGCGTACGAGGGCACCGAGGAGAACCCTGCGCAGTGGTATTGGTTCGAGGGCAACTTCGAGGCGTACGAGGCCAACAAGGTCGAGCGGCTCGGCGCGGATGCCGCGAACCCCGCCAAGTCGACGTACCGCAAGCTCACACGTGACTGAGTTCACGTCGGAGACGGTGGCCTCGGTGGTGACGACCGCCGGGGCCACCCGCGTCCGGATCCCTATTCATCTTCGCTGGGGCGACCTCGACGTTCTCGGGCACGTCAACAACACCTCGATGCTCAAGCTCCTGGAGGAAGCGCGCCTGCGCGCGTTCTGGAAGCCCGAGATCGGGCTGCCCGGGCCGTCAACGGCGATCCTCGACGCGCTGAGCCTGTCGGCCGAGACGATGACGCTGATCGCCCGGCAGGAGATCGAGTACCTCGCACCGGTCCCGTACGGTCAGCGTCCGCTGGACGTGCAGCTGTGGATCGGGCGTATCGGCGGCTCGAGCATCGACGTCTGCTACGAGGTCTATAGTCCTCGAGGCGACGACGTGCAGACGTGCTACGCCCGCTCGACGACCGTCGTGGTGATGGTCTCGACGGAGACCGGCCGACCCGTGCGGCTCACGGACGACATGCGCCGGGCCTGGACTCCGATCGTCGGGGAGCCCATCGCCTACGCTCACCGACGCTGATCGTCTTCCGCATCGCCAGGAGCGGGTACGCGCACCATGATCTCTTGCGCGACGCTCGCGATCAGGGTGCCCGCACGGTCGTAGATGCGTCCCCTCGAGAGGCCGCGGCCGGCCCGGGCGCTCGGCGACTCCTGGACGTAGAGGAGCCATTCGTCGACCCGCGCGAAACGGTGCCACCACATCGCGTGGTCGAGGCTGGCGACCTTGAGGCCCGGGGTGGCCCACGCCAGCCCGTGCGCCCGGAGCACCGGCTCCTGGATCGTCAGGTCGCTGAGGAACGCGAGCGCCGCCCGGTGCACCGCGGGATCGTCCTGCAGGGCGGACCGCGTGCGCGCCCACACCGCCTGGTTCGGTGTCCTGGCAGTGTCGGGCTCCAGGTAGATCGGCCTCGTGACGTGACGCAGCTCGATGGGACTGGCCGAGAAGATGCGCCGGCTCAGCGGATGCATCCCGCTCAGCTGTTCCTCCAGAGCGGGCAGGTCCTCGGGTTGCGGCATACCGTCGGGCATCGGCTCCGCGTGCTCGACGCCGGGATCCTCGTCCTCGAATGAGGCGATCATCGAGAAGATCGGCATCCCGTTCTGGAACGCCTGGGTCCTCCGGGTCGAGAAGGATCGGCCGTCGTGGATCCGGTCGACGGAGAACGTGATGTTCCGTGACGAGTCGCCCGGACGGAGGAAATACCCGTGCATCGAGTGCGGTACCCGTTCAGCGGGCACGGTGCGCATCGCGGCCATCGTCGCCTGGGCGAGCACCTGTCCACCGAACACACGGCCCTGGGGCATCACCTGCGACCTGCCGGTGAAGATGTCCTCCGTCGTCCGCGCCTCGCTCGACGAGAGATCGAGCACCCTGAGCATCGCAGCGACGGGATCCGTCTCTTCTGCGGGGCTGTCGGACCGGGGCTCTGAGCTGTGTGCGGGCATCGCTCGGTAGTCTAGGACGGATGTCCGAGCGTCTCCTCTTCCCGCATCCCGAGGTCGCCCGCGACGTCCTGACCTTCGCCGGCCGCGCGGCCCGGCACGGCGACGGGATCGTGCGGCTGCAGGCACGTGGCGGTCTCCTGGCCCTCTCGTGCGCACCGCTGTCGCCGCGCTCGCTCACCGACCCGACGCCTTTCGTCTTGGCGCTGCGGACCGCCCGAGTCGATCCCGAGCTCGAGTGCGACCTCACCGTCGATGCCGCCGCTCTGGCTCCGGATGCCGACGACGGTCGTGCCGTCCGGCTCCCCGACAGCGGCGTCACGGCGGCATGGGCCGGGGTGTCGCCGCCCCGCGCCGGGTGGCGCGAGGCGGGAAGCCTCGACTCGGCCCGGGTCTCGCTGCGCGCCCAGTGGGGGATCGCCGCCGTCGCTCGCCAACTGCCGACGGGAGCCGGCGACGACGTCGTTCACCGCGTCCGGTCGTCGGTCTGGGGCGCCCCCGACGAGGACGTCGCCGGGCTGCCGCTCGGCGTGGCGTTCGCAGCGGTCGGGATGGGCTTCATCGCGGGCGCCGAGCAGCCGGTCGTCCGCCGGACCGATGTGTGGACGCGCGTGTCGTTCGCTCGCGGCCACGTGCTGACCCGGGGACCCGTCGCCATGGGACTCACCCCGGTGCGCGCGACCGGGCCGGCACGGTGAGTCAGCCCGGCCGGGACGTGTCCGTGGCTGGTGCCGGACTCAGATCGAACGTCGGCCGCCGTTCGGAGCCCTGCGGACCGATACCGGCGGGCTCGAACGTGTTCACCATCGCGTACGCGGCACGCTCGAGGTAATCCCACAGGGTGGCTTCGTGCAGCGGGGCGAGGGCGAGCTCGTCGAGGGCGGTGCGCATGTGGCGCAGCCAACGGTCGCGGGCGTCGGGATCGACGTGGAACGGGCGGTGACGCATACGCAGCCGCGGGTGACCCCGCTCCTCGCCGTAGGTGCTCGGACCGCCCCAGTACTGCTCGAGGAACATGGTGAGCCGGCGCGCTGCGGGAGCGAGGTCGGCCTCGGGGTACATCGGCCGCAGCACGTCGTCTGCGGCGACCTCCCGGTAGAAGACGTCGACGAGGCGGACGAAGGTGTCGTGCCCGCCGACCTCGTCGTAGAAGCTGACCGGGTCGTTCACGGAGTGCCCTTCTGATGGTCGGGTGAATCGCCGTCTTCGGCGTGGGAGTCGCGAGCTTCGGGCGACCCCGTCGCCGCAGTCGAGCCCTTGCGCTTCGGCCGCCACTGCGGACGCCCCTTCACCTGCGGCGGCGCCACGGGCTGCGGCTTCGTCCGCGGCGGGTTCGCGCCTCGGACGCTCTGGGCGCCCTCGAAACCCGTCAGGATGGTCGAGTTCAACTGAGGGATCTTCACGCCCAGTTCGTCCACCGCCTGCTTGAGTCGCACGCGCAAGGCTCGTGCGACGTCGTCCTTCGCATTGGGCCGGGTCTTGACGACGACACGGATGACGAGGGCGTCGCCGCTGATCGATTCGAGGCCCCAGAGCTCGGGCTTCTCGATGATGCGGCTGCGCCACTTGGGCTCTCGAGCGAGGTCCTTGGCGGCGTCGAGCACGGTCTTCTCCACCACCTCCACGTCGGCGTCCGTCGGCACGGCGAGGTCGATGATGACTCGTGACCAGCCCTGCGACATGTTGCCGATACGGGTGATCTCGCCGTTTCGGACGAACCACAGGGTGCCGTTGACGTCTCGGACGTGCGTGACGCGCACGCTGACGTATTCGACGATGCCGGTCGCGAGGCCGAGGTCGACGACGTCACCGATGCCGATCTGGTCCTCGGCGACGATGAACATGCCGTTGAGAACGTCCTTCACGATGTTCTGCGCTCCGAAACCGAGACCCGCGCCGATGGCGGCTGACAGGAGCGTGAACGAGCCGAGGATGCCGGGGCTGAGAACCCCGACCACCATGAGCAGCGCGACGATGACGATCGTCACGTTGACGATGTTGGTCAGGATCGACCCGAGCGTTCGAGTGCGTTGAACGATGCGCACCTGTGCCAGGGGCGACATGTCGATCGCTCTCGTGTCCTCTGCCTCGGCGCGTGTCTTCGCGCCGCGCACGATGCGGTCGACGATGCGCGCGATCAGACGACGCATCAGCCACGACAGCGCGAACGCACCCAGGACGATCCCGGCGACCGCGACGATGTTCCATCCCGCCTCGCTGAGGAACTTCCAGAACTCTTCGACGGGGAACTCCCAGGCGAGCGGGACGGCAGCGGTCACGGTGGTCATCGATCCGATAGTAACGAGCCCAGCCATGACGTTCCCGAGAAGGCCGTCAGACGTCGACGCCGGGCTCGGCGAGCCCGTGCGCGATGAGCA
Organism: Microbacterium sp. AISO3; assembly: GCF_002204305.1. Taxonomy (NCBI): domain Bacteria; kingdom Bacillati; phylum Actinomycetota; class Actinomycetes; order Micrococcales; family Microbacteriaceae; genus Microbacterium; species Microbacterium sp. AISO3. Next base: position 127,850 of record NZ_NHRF01000002.1, read on the forward strand.
CGGCGTGCACGCGGTCCCGCGCGGGCAACTTCGTGAGGATGCGGCCGACGTGGGTCTTCACGGTCGATTCGCTCAGGAACAGCTCGGCGGCGATCTCGAGGTTCGTCAGCCCTCGGGCCATCGCTGCCAGGACGTCCGCCTCCCGCGCCGTGAGCACGGCAGGAGTGGTGGGTTCCGGAGCGGGGAGCCCGGTCGCGGTGACGAGCTCGATCATCCGCCGAGTGATCCGCGGGGCGAGGGTGGCCTCGCCTGCGGCGACTGCGCGGACCGCCGCCACCAGCTCGTCGCGGCGCGCATCCTTCAGAAGGAAGCCGCCGGCACCGGCGCGGAGCGCTCCGAACGCGTACTCGTCGAGGTCGAACGTCGTCAGGACGAGAACGGCGACGCGCGGGTGCTCAGCCCGGATCCGCGCGGTGGCCTCGATCCCGTCCACCCCGGGCATGCGGACGTCCATGAGTACGACATCGGGAGAAGACGCGGCGACGACCGCGAGCGCGGCCGCTCCGTCTGCGGCCTCGCCGACGACTTCGATGCCCTCAGCCGATTCGAGCACCATCCGGAACCCGAGCCGGATGAGCTGCTGGTCGTCGACGATCAGCACGCGGATGGGCGAGCGATGATCAGCGGTCATGATTCTCCTGTCCGAGAGGGATGCGGGCGTGGACGCGCCAGCCGCGGCCGGCTCCTGGGCCGGCCGTCACCGTGCCGCCCGCCAGGACGACGCGCTCCCGCAGGCCGCGCAGGCCATACCCCGATGACGACGTCTGCGCGGGCGCGACGGGCTCGCCGTCGTCGACGATGTCGACCTCGACGGCATCCGGGCGGTATCCGACGCGGATGTCGATGCGTTCGGCGCCACGGGCGTGGCGCATCGCGTTGGTGACGCCTTCCTGGACGATCCGCGAGATCGCCAGCTGCACCGCGCTGCTGAGCTCCGGCCGGTCGCCCGAGACGGTCAGCCGGGCGTCGAACCCGGCTGCACGGGCCGAGTCGACCGTCTCGACGGTCGTATCCCGGGCCAACGGGGCGAGCGGAGCGGCATCGTCCTCGCGCAGGATGCCGAGGGTCGCGCGCATGTCCCGCAGCGCCTCGCGACCGGTCGAAGCGATCGCCGTGGCGCCTGGCCGTGCCCGGTCGATGTCGCTCGAGGCGGCCACGCCCTCGGCCAGGGCGACCATCACGGTGAGCGAATGCGCGACGATGTCGTGCAGCTCTCGGGCGATGCGGTCGCGCTCGGCCGCCGCTGCGAGGCGGGCTTGCTGATCGCGCTCGACGACGAGCTGGCGCGATCTGTCGATGAGGGCTGCGACATAGCGATGGCGGTTGCCGACGTTGGTTCCGATGAGCGACCCGATGAGGGCGGCCAGCCCCTCGCCGACCAGCGCATTCCACGCGATCGTGGGGCCGATGACGCCGGTGAACGCGAGGGCGGCGACCGAAACGGCGAGGGCGCCGAGCGCGACGCTGACCCCGATCAGACAGGCTCGGGTGCTGCGATGGACGGCGAGGGTGTACGCCGCGACCCCGAGCATGGGCCCGCCGGTCGGAGCGGGCGCCAGGAGGTACGCGAAGGCGACGGCGACCGCGCAGAGGAACACCAGGGTCGGAAAGCGCCTGCGCACGAGCAGGGAAGCGCAGGCCAGAACGACGACCACCATCACGACCGGCCCGGTGAACGGCCACATGCGACCGACACCGACCGCGTCGTCGATATGGTCGGTGAAGCTCGTGGCCGGGACCAGGGAGAACGCGAGACACAGCAGCGCCGTGAGGATGTCGGCGAAGACGGGATGCCGTGCCCAGAACCTGCGAAGCACCCCCGGCGGACGCGGAAGCCGCAGCTCGTCGTCTGGAGACGACGGACTGCGGCTTCCGGGGGACACCCCTCGTACCCTACGCGTCGGTCGCGCGAAGGATCGCCCAGCCGCCGAGCAGCGTCGCCGCGGGCCAGGCGAGCAGGGTGATGAGCCCCGTGGCGAAGTCGTCGCTTCCCGGCGACGTCACCGTCTGTGCTGCACTCGAGGGCAGGTACTGCGCGAGATCGACGATCCACGACCACGACTCGCCGCCGAAGGTGAACAGGCTGAGCACGATCGGCGCGACGAAGAGGAGCCCGACCGTGGCTGCGATCGCGCCGGCGCCGCTGCGGATGATGAAGCCCCACCCGAGCCCCAGCAGGGCGAACGTGGCCATCGCGAGGACGCCGAATGCGAGGGGGATGACCGACGAGTCAGCATCCGACCAGTCGATGGCCCGGTCGCCGAAGATGGGCGCCGACGCGATGACGGAGATGATCGTCGTCACGACCGTGGTCGCCGCGAGGAGCAACGCGAGCACCGCCGCCTTCGCCAGCAGCACGGCGCCACGGCGCGGTTCGGCTGTCAGGGTCGACCGGATCATGCCGGTGGAGTACTCCCCGGTGATCGCCATGGCCCCGAGGATGCCCGCGACGAGCATCGTGAACTGCATCGGTGCGACGATCGCGTTCACCGGCGGGAAGTCTCCGGCGAAGTCCTGCGACGCCCATGCCATGAGCAGCGACATCCCGATCGCCAGGACCGCGGTGACGCCCAGAGACCACCAGGTCGAGCGCAGGGTGAGGAGCTTGATGGCCTCGCTGCGGAGAAGCCTGCCGAACGACAGACGCACGTTCGGCTGCGTGGCGCGCGGGCGCGCCGGGGTCTGCACGGCGGTGGCGGTCATCTGACGGCTCCCTTGGTCTGGTACTCGACCGATCCCTCGGTCAGCGCGAGATAGGCGTCTTCGAGCGATCCGGCGCGCGGCGTGAGCTCATGGAGCGGGATCCCATGTGCCGCAGCGGCGTCGCCGATCGCTGCGGCGCTGAGCCCCGCGACCTGCAGGAGCCCGGGTTCGCCCGTGGTCACGGCGACGTCGGGGCCGGCGATGAGGCGGGTGAGCTCGTCGGCGCGCGGTGTGCGGACGACGACCGAGTTGCTCGTCCACGAGCGGACCAGGTCGTCGATGGCGGCGTCGGCCAGCACCTGGCCGCGGCCGAGGACGATGACGTGGTCGGCGGTGAGGGCCATCTCGCTCATGAGGTGGCTCGAGAGCAGGACCGTACGCCCCTGCGCAGCCTGCCCGCGCACGAACTGCCGCACCCACCGGACGCCTTCGGGGTCGAGGCCGTTCACCGGCTCATCGAGGATGAGGGTCTGCGGATCGCCGAGGAGCGCGGCGGCGATGCCGAGGCGCTGCCCCATCCCGAGGGAGAACTTGCCGGCCCGCTTGCCCGCCACCGAAGCGAGACCGGTGATCTCGATCACTTCGTCGACACGGGAACGCGGGATGCCGTGGGTCGCGGCCATGGCGCGGAGATGGTTGCGTGCACTCCGACCGGTGTGCACGGCCTTCGCGTCGAGGAGGATGCCGACCTCGGTGAGGGGCGAGCGCAGCGAGCGGTAGTCGCGACCGTCGATCGTGACCCGGCCCGATGTCGGCCGGTCGAGCCCGACGATCATCCGCATCGTGGTGGACTTGCCTGCGCCGTTGGGGCCGAGGAAGCCGGTCACCTTGCCCGACTGCACGGTGAAGCTCACCCCGTCGACGGCTGTCTTGTCTCCGTACCTCTTCGTGAGGCCTTCTGCAACGATCATGCGCCCCACGCTATCGACGGGCGCATGCCGCCGTCGTCCGCCGGGAGTGCCGAGAACGACGATGGGCGTCGTACCGGAGTACGACGCCCATCAGCATTGCGAATGACGTCAGTCCTGGGCGTCGCGCTCCTGCACGGCGAGCGCCCGTTCGACACCGGCGAGGTTCTCGGCGACGAGACGGCGCAGGGCCGCAGGCGCCTCGGCGTTCTGCGAGAGCCACGCACGGGTCGCGTCGCGCAGGTCGGTGTTGGCGAGGGCCGCCGGGTACAGGCCGACGATGAGGTACTGCGCGATCTGGTAGGTGCGCGACTCCCACACCGGGAGCAGCATCCGGAAGTACTCGTCGACGAAGTCCCCGAGGTGTGCCGCGCCCGCCGGGTGGGTGAAGCCGGCGGCCGCCGAGCGCACGACGGTGTTGGGCAGATCGTCGTTCTCGATGAGGGAGGCCCACGCGGCCTTCTTCGCTTCGGCCGTGGGGAGCGCGGCCCGGGCCTGCGCGGCGAACTCCCCGCCCTTCGCGGTGTTGTCGGCCGCCAGCGCGGCGTCGATGTCCGCCGCCGAGACGGCGCCCGACGCGGCGAGCGAGACCAGAAGCGCCCAGGACAGGTCGGCGTCGATCTCCAGCCCCGGCAGGACAGTGTCGCCCGAGCGCAGAGCGCGGACGACGTCCGCGTGGGCGGCGGTCGATGCGGCCGACGCGAAGGCGGTCACGAACTGCAGCTGGCTGTCGCTTCCGGCCTCGGCCCGCTGAGCCAGTTCCCACAGCCCGTCGGCGACGCGCGCACGGGCGGCATCGCGGGTGCGCGGATCGACGTACGAGTTCGCGGCGAGCTGGAGCTGTCCGAGCGTGGTACGCACCGTGGTGGACTCGGTCTCGGTGCCGATGTTGCGAAGCACCAGGTCGATGTAATCGGTCGCCGATGCCTCGGCGTCGCGGGTCTGGTCCCATGCCGCACCCCAGACCAGGGACCGCGCGAGCGGGTCGCTGATCTTCGCGAGGTGCTCCACCGCGGTGCGGAGCGAGCGCTCGTCGAGGCGGATCTTCGCGTAGGCGAGGTCTTCGTCGTTCAAGAGCACGAGGTCGGGCTGCACACGTCCCTTGAGCTCGGGCACCTCGGTGAGGTCTCCGTCCACGTCGAGCTCGACGTGGTGCGTGCGCACGAGTGCGCCGTCCTTGAGCGAGTAGAACCCGACGCCGAGACGGTGCGGACGGATGGTGGGGTAGTCGGCCGGTGCTGTCTGGACGATGGCGAAGCGGGTGATGACCCCGTCGGCATCCGTTGCGATCTCCGGCTCGAGCGTGTTCACGCCCGCGGTCTCGAGCCACTTCTTCGACCAGGTCTCCAGCTCGCGGCCACTGGTGGCCTCGAGCTCGGCGAGCAGGTCCGACAGCTCGGTGTTGCCCCACGCGTGCTTCTGGAAGTACGCCGAGACACCGGCGAAGAAGGCTTCGACACCGACCCACGCCGCGAGCTGCTTGAGCACCGAGCCGCCCTTGGCGTATGTGATGCCGTCGAAGTTGACCTGCACGTCCTCGAGGTCGTTGATCCGGGCCACGACGGGGTGCGTCGACGGAAGCTGGTCCTGGCGATAGGCCCAGGTCTTCTCCATCGCGTTGAACGTCGTCCAGGCCTCGGTCCACTCGGTGGCCTCGGCCGTCGCGATGGTCGACGCCCACTCGGCGAACGACTCGTTGAGCCAGAGGTCGTTCCACCACTTCATCGTGACGAGGTCGCCGAACCACATGTGCGCGAGCTCGTGGAGGATCGTCACGACACGACGCTCCTTAACGGCGTCGGTGACCTTGGAGCGGAAGACGTAGGTCTCGGTGAAGGTCACCGCACCCGCGTTCTCCATGGCGCCGGCGTTGAACTCCGGCACGAAGAGCTGGTCGTACTTCGCGAAGGGATAGGGCACGCCGAACTTCTCCTCGAAGTACGCGAAGCCCTGACGCGTCTTGTCGAAGACGTAGTCGGCGTCGAGGTACTGCCACAGGCTCTTGCGCGCGTACACACCGAGCGGGATGACGCGGCCGTCCGCGCTGGTGAGCTCGGAGAAGACCTGCTCGTACGGACCGGCGACGAGTGCGGTGATGTACGAGGAGATCCGGGGAGTCGGCTCGAAGGCCCACGTGGCCGTCCCGCCGTCGCCGGGAACCGGCTCGGGCGTGGGGGAGTTGGAGACGACCTTCCACTCGGCGGGGGCGGTGATCGTGAAGCGGAACTCCGCCTTCAGGTCGGGCTGCTCGAAGACGGCGAAGACACGACGCGAGTCCGGGACTTCGAACTGCGAGTAGAGATAGACCTCGCCGTCGACGGGGTCGACGAACCGGTGCAGGCCCTCGCCGGTGTTGGTGTAGAGGCAGTCCGCGTCGACGATGAGCTCGTTCTGCGCCGCGAGGCCGTCGAGCGCGATGCGCGAGTCGCTGAAGGCCGCGAGGTCGATCGCGCGCCCGTTCAGCGTGATCTCGCGGACGTCGCGCGCGATCAGATCGACGAAGGTCGAGGCGCCCTCGGCGGCGGCGAAGCGGATGACGGTGCGAGAGCGGAAGATCTCCGCGCCGACGGTCAGATCGAGTGCGACGTCATAGCTCTGCGTGTCGACGATCGCGCGGCGCTCCTGCGCCTCGTTGCGGGTGAGGTTCTCTCCAGGCACGTGCGTTCTGCTCCCAGGGTCGGGGTGAGGATTCGGGGCCGCGCGCTGCTGGCGCCGACGGCAACCGTGCCAGCCTACGCTTTCGGGGCTCGCACATTCATAGGATGGTGCCATGCGCATCCACATCGCGACCGACCACGCCGGTCTCGAGTTCTCCACTCAGCTCCAGCACCATCTCGCCGAGGCGGGTCACGACGTCGTCGACCATGGCCCGATCGAGTACGACCCTCTCGACGACTACCCGGCATTCTGCATTCGCGCGGCACAGGCCGTGGTGCGCGACCAGCAGGCCGGCGTCGAGGCTCTCGGCGTCGTGTTCGGCGGTTCGGGCAATGGCGAACAGATCGCGGCGAACAAGGTGCACGGGGTCCGCGCCGCGCTCGTGTGGAACATCCCGACCGCAGAACTCGCACGAGAGCACAACGACGCGAACGTGATCGCGATCGGCGCCCGCCAGCACACGTTCGACGAGGCGGTGACCTTCATCGACCGCTTCATCGCGACTCCCTTCAGCGGCGAGGAGCGTCACGCGCGCCGGATCGGTCAGCTCGCGGCGTACGAGGCCGACGGCAGCCTGCTGCCCGACCCGCGAGCGGGTGCGGAGGGCACCACCTCGCCCCTCCCGGCCACCGACTCGTTCGATCCGGAAGCGGGCTGATGCCCGAGGGCCACTCCGTCCACCGCATCGCCCGGCAGTTCGAGCGCAACGTGGTCGGACGCGTCGTCAGTGCGTCGAGCCCGCAGGGCCGGTTCGCGGAGGGCGCGGCGGTCCTCGACGGTCGCGAGGCGATCGAGGCGCGAGCGGTCGGCAAGCAGATGTTCCTCGCCTTCGAGGACGACGTCTGGCTGCGCGTCCACCTCGGCATGTACGGCGCGTGGGACTTCGCAGGCGAGATCGTCGTCGACCCGACGATCGCGTCTGCGAACGGGCGGATGGGGCACACGAACCAGCGCGGCACCGAGGTCGCACCGATCTTCGACAGCGCGGGGGAGAACTCCCTCAGCTCGATCGGAGCGCCGAGACGAGCGCGCGGGCGGGTCCGCATGAGCGAACAGACCACGGGTCTCGGTGACGACGGCGCCGCAGCGGGTGACGAGGAGTGGCCTCCGCCTGTGGTCGGCCAGGTGCGCCTGCGCCTGCTCACCGATGCGACCTGCGCCGACCTCCGGGGGCCGACGGCCTGCCAGCTGCAGACGCCCGAGGAAGTGCAGGCGACGATCGCGAAGCTCGGGCCCGATCCCTTGGTCGACGACCTCGCCGAGGGCGAGGAGCGGTTCACCGCGACGGTCCGCCGGAAGCCGACGCCGATCGGCCTGCTCCTCATGGACCAGAGCGTGGTGAGCGGGATCGGGAACGTGTACCGCGCCGAGATGCTCTTCCGAGCCCGTGTGAATCCTCATACACCGGGGCGCGACGTTCCGGAGGAGACCGTCCGGCAGCTGTGGCGCGACTGGGTCCGGCTGCTCGCGATCGGCGTCGAGACCGGCCAGATGATGACGATGGATGATCTGGACCCCGAGGCGTGGCGCCGCGCGATGGCCCACCGCGACGATCGGCACTGGGTCTACCACCGCGCGGGCCTGCCGTGCCGCATCTGCGGCACGGCGATCGTCCTCGAGGAGATGGCATCGCGCAAGCTGTACTGGTGCCCCAACTGCCAGAGATGAGCGCATGAGACAGAACCCGAGTTTCGCGATGACGGATGTCGCCGAGCTGCGCCGTGTGATCGATGAGAACCCTTGGGTCACGATCGTCAGCGCGGCAGCCGGCGGGCTCGTCGCCTCGCACTACGCCGTCCTCCTCGACGATGAACGCGACGACCTCACGATCGTGGGGCACGTCGGCCGCCCGGACGACGCGCTTCTCGGGCTCGGCGAGACCGAGATGCTGGTCGTGGTCCAGGGGCCGCACGGATACGTGTCGCCGCAGTGGTACGGCGACGTGCCGGCGGTCCCGACCTGGAACTTCGTATCGGTTCACCTCTCCGGCGTGCCCGAGATCCTCACAGCGGAGGAGAACCTGCGCGTGCTCGAGCGTCTCGTCGACCGATTCGAGGCAGGCGTCGGCACACCGCGCGGCATGTGGTCGGCTCCGAACGACGCCGACTTCGTCGGGCGTCTCGAGCGCGGCACGGTCGGATTCCGCCTCTCGCCGTCGCGCGTCGAGGCCAAGCGCAAGCTGAGCCAGAACCGGTCGGATGCCGTGGTCGACACCATCATCGCGCAGCTGGAGGAGGGCGCGACGCCATACGCGGACCCGCGGCTGGCCGGCGAGATGCGCCGCGCGCACGATGCGATTCGGGCTGGCCGGGAGAAGTCATCGTGAGCGCTCCCGCGCGCGGTGATGAGGTCGACGTCATCGCGGATGTCCGGCTGACAGGACCCGGCAGGACAGACCCCTTCGGCTCGGACCCGGTCGACGTGCACCTCGCGCGAGGAACCGTCGTCGACATCGCGCCCGCCGGTGCTCTGCCGAGGCGCGGTGTGGTGCTCGACGCGTCCGGCGGATGGCTGCTTCCCGGGCTCTGGGACCACCATGTCCACACCGTTCAGTGGGCGCTGGCGGCCCGGCGCGTCGATCTCGAGGGCATCTCGAGCGCTGCCGAGGCGGCCGCCGTGATGGGACGTACGGGCCCGGACCACGATGGTCGGCGGATCGGCTCGGGTTTCCGCGACGCACTCTGGCCGGATCGGCCCTCCCTCGAGATGCTCGACGCGGTGACCGGCGACGCGCCGACGTATCTGATCAACTCCGATGTGCACAGCGTGTGGCTCAACAGCGCGGCGCTCCGACGCGAGGGGATGTCGGCACCCGACGGTGTGCTGCGCGAGGAACCCGCGTTCGAGATCTCACGCCGGTTGAACGCCCTCGACCCGTCTCTTGCCGACGCGGCGGTGATGGAAGCGATGTCCGCCGCGGCCGCCCGCGGCGTGGTCGGCATCGTCGACCTCGACATGGCGTGGAACGCCGAGGCCTGGGCTCGTCGCCTCGCACGCGGATTCGACGCCGTGCGCGTGTCGTTCGGCGTCTACGCCAGCATGCTCGAGAGGGCGATCTCCGCCGGCCTGGAGACCGGCGACACGATCGACCCGGCCGGGCTCGTACGGATGGGGCCGTTCAAGGTCATCACCGACGGTTCGCTGGGCACGCGGACCGCGGCGTGCTCCCATCACTACCCAGGAGCCGAGACCGACTTCGGGGTCATGACGGTGCCTCCGGACGAGCTCGTCGCGCTGATGCGGCGGGCGACCGGCGCCGGCATCTCCTGCGCGGTGCACGCGATCGGCGACGTCGCGAACTCCCACGCCCTCGACGCCTTCGCCACGACGGGCGCCACCGGCACGATCGAGCACGCTCAGCTGGTCGCCCACGCCGATATGCCTCGCTTCGCGCGTCTCGGTGTCGGAGCCAGCATCCAGCCCTCGCACGCTGTGGACGACCGCGAGATGGCCGAGGAATTCTGGGCCGGGCAGACCGCGGTCGGCTACCCGATGCGCGAGCTCGTCGATGCGGGCGCGAATCTGCTGCTGGGCTCGGACGCGCCGGTCGCTCACCTCGACCCGTGGACCACGATGTCCGACGCGGTGTTCCGCACGCGAGACGAACGCGAGCCGTGGCGACCCCACCAGCGGATCTCCGCCGCGGTTGCTCTCGCGGCTTCCACCGCGGGCGGCTCCGAGACCGGCTCTGCGATCGAGCCCGGTGCCGTCGCCGATCTCGTCGTCGTCGACCGCGACCCGCTCGCCGCTTCCACCCCGGCCGCCTTGCGGGCGACCGCCGTGGAAGCGACTCTGCTCGCCGGTCGCGTGACGCACATCGGCTGACGCCGGCTCGACCGGATCTGCCGCGAGAACGACGAAACGGCGCGGCGATCGGTGGAGCGCGCTGTGCTGCCCGGGTCCGATCGACGCGCCGTTCCGTCGGCGCCGGGAATTACTCGGCGAGGTGCGCGAGCAGGAACCAGCGGTCCTTGTCGACGCCGCGCTTGATCTCGATCGCGACATCCTGGCTCGACAGGTCGACCTCGTCGAGGCCGTCGATCGCGGCCTGCAGGTCGACGAGAGCTGCGTCGATGTCGGACACGATGGCCTTGATCTCGTCCTGCCACTGCGCGAAACCGGCGGGGACGGCGGTGCTGGTCTTGTCGGCCATGGTCGAGACTCGGGAGTCGATCGGCAGGCCCAGGGCGACGATGCGCTCGGCGGCGGTGTCGGCGTAGTCCTGCGCGTGGGCGACGACCGAGTCGAGCAGCTCGTGGATCGCGATGAAGTTCGAGCCGCGGACGTTCCAGTGCGCCTGCTTGCCGTTGACGACCAGCGCCTGCATCTTGTGCACGACCGGGGTGAGGAACTGCGCGGCAGCGGCGGCGACCTCGGGGTCGGCGGTGAGGGCGGGGGTGGTGATGTTGGTGTCGGTCATGTCTGCGCTCCTTCTGGCAGGTCGTGGCCTGCATCTGTCCAAACGCTACTCACGCCGGAACATTCCGCAAGCAAGAGAAGGCTGGGCTCACCAGGGGTAACGTGAGGCCATGGTCGTCTCACCGAGCGCAACGATCCTGCCGCTGGGCGAGTCCCGGCCTCGTCTGCATCCGACGGTCTTCGTCGCGGACGGAGCTCGGCTGGTGGGCGATGTGACCGTCGGCGAGCTGTCGAGCATCTGGTACAACGCCGTCGTCCGCGGTGATCGCTCGCGCATCGCGATCGGTGACCGCAGCAATGTTCAGGACGGCGTCGTGATCCATGTCGATGCGCGATCGCCCGCCCGGATCGGTGATGACGTCTCCATCGGTCACAACGCCGTCGTCCACGGATGCACGGTGGAGGACGGCTGCCTCATCGGTATGAACAGCACAGTGCTGAGCGGAGCCGTGATCGGGGCCGGGTCCCTCGTCGCCGGGGGAGCTGTCGTCCTCGAGGGGACGGTCGTCCCGCCGGGGTCTCTCGTGGCCGGCGTGCCCGCGAAGGTGCGCCGTGCTCTGACGGAGGACGAGCGGGACGGGCTCCGATGGAACGCTGCGACCTACCTGGAGCTGGCCGCCGAGCACGGGGCCGCCAGGGCCGAATGAAGAAACTCCTCCTCGCCTGAGACGAGGAGGAGTATGAGAGGGGCTGACGAGAATCGAACTCGCATCATCTGTTTGGAAGACAGAGGCTTTACCACTAAGCTACAGCCCCGCATCCGACCTGGATCGGATGTGGATCGCCGTTGCGCTGAGAACGGTGTCCAGCGCTGGCAACTCGAACAGTCTAGCGGACTCCGTCGGCTAGACTGACCACGGCCGTTTTCCGACGCACGTGTGCTGCGCGCCCGGGGCGTAGCTCAGCTTGGTAGAGCGCCCGCTTTGGGAGCGGGAGGCCGCAGGTTCAAATCCTGTCGCCCCGACAACGGCCCCACGAACCCAGACCACCGAACGGCCGCGCGTGTGCGCGGCCGGATAAAGGAGAACGACAGGCATGGTCACCAGCACCGTCGAGACGCTCAGCCCCACGCGGGTGAAGCTCCACATCACGGTCAGCCCGGACGAGCTGAAGCCGAGCATCACCCACGCGTACGAGCACATCGCTCAGGACGTGCAGATCCCCGGCTTCCGCAAGGGCAAGGTGCCCGCTCCCATCATCGACCAGCGTGTCGGCCGCGGTGCGGTCATCGAGCACGCGGTCAGCGAGGGCCTCGACGGCTTCTACCGCGAAGCCGTCACCGCGAACGAGCTGCGCGTCCTCGGGCGCCCGTCGGCCGAGGTCGTCGACTGGCCCAGCGACAAGGACTTCTCCGGCGACCTGAAGGTCGAGGTCGAGGTCGACGTCCGTCCCGAGTTCGAGCTTCCCGCCTACGAGGACATCACCATCGAGGTCGAGCCCGTCGCCACCGACGACGCCGCGATCGACGAAGAGCTCGACCGCCTGCGCGGTCGTTTCGGCACGCTCGTCACCGTCGACCGTCCCGCTGCGAAGGGCGATTTCGTCGAGCTCGACCTCGTCGCGACGATCGACGGCAACGAGATCGACCGCGCCGAGGGCGTGTCGTACGAGGTCGGCTCCGGCGAGCTGCTCGAGGGCATCGATGAGGCCATCGAGTCGCTCACCGCCGGCGAGGACACGACCTTCCGCTCGAAGCTGGTCGGCGGCGACCACGCCGGCGAAGAGGCCGAGGTCGCCGTCACGGTCAAGGCCGTCAAGGAGCGCGAGCTTCCCGAGGCCGACGACGACTTCGCCCAGATGGCGAGCGAGTTCGACACCATCGCCGAGCTGCGCGACAGCCTCGCGGAGCGGGTCTCTCAGCAGAGCGTCTTCACGCAGGGCGCCGCTGCTCGCGAGAAGCTCGTCGACGCCCTCCTCGAGAAGGTCGAGATCCCGGTTCCGGCCGGACTCGTCGAGGACGAGGTCCACGCGCACCTCGAAGGCGAGGGCCGTCTGGAGGATGACGTGCACCGCGCCGAGGTCACCGAGGCGAGCGAGAAGCAGTTCCGCACGCAGATGGTCCTCGACAAGATCGCCGAGACCCACGAGGTGCAGGTCTCGCAGGACGAGCTGACCCAGTACCTGATCCAGGCCTCCGCGCAGTACGGCATGGCCCCGCAGGACTTCGTCAACGCTCTCCAGCAGAACGGGCAGCTCCCGGTGATGGTCGGCGAGGTCGCCCGCAACAAGGCGCTCGCTATCGCCCTGGGCAAGGTCACGGTCGTCGACACCGACGGCAAGTCGGTCGACCTGACCGGCTTCATCACCGTCGAGGGCGAGGAGTCCGCCGCTGACGAGGTCGTCGAGGAGGCGCAGGAGATCGCCGACGAGGCCGCCGACGCCGACGCCGCCGAGGCGGAGGAGAAGCCCGCGAAGAAGGCTCCCGCGAAGAAGGCTCCCGCCAAGAAGAAGGCGGATGCGGCAGACGCGGCTCCCGCCGGCGAGGAGAAGGCTCCCGCGAAGAAGGCCCCCGCCAAGAAGGCTCCGGCCAAGAAGAAGGCCGCCGACGAGGCTGCCGCCGAGTGATCTTCTGATCTCGACGGTCGCCTGACCGGAATGAAGGGGCGGATGCTGCGGCATCCGCCCCTTCTGTTATCCGCGAGGACGCTGCGTCTCGACGGGCGCGGTGACACGGGCTATGCCCACGGCGAACACGGCCGGACGCGCGCGGCGGCGTCGGTAGATTCGACACGTCACGAAACTTCGGATCAGGAGCACACATGGCTGACCCCCTCATCGCAACAAGCGTCTTCGACAGACTGCTCAAGGACCGCATCATCTGGCTCGGGTCGGAGGTGCGCGACGAGAACGCGAACGAGATCTGCGCGAAGATCCTCCTGCTCGCCGCCGAGGACTCCGAGAAGGACATCTACCTCTACATCAACTCGCCGGGTGGCTCGATCACCGCCGGCATGGCGATCTACGACACGATGCAGTTCGTCCCGAACGACATCGTCACCGTGGGCATCGGCATGGCGGCCTCGATGGGGCAGCTGCTGCTCACCGCCGGCACCAAGGGCAAGCGCTACATCACGCCCAACGCGCGGGTGCTTCTGCACCAGCCGCACGGTGGGTTCGGCGGCACGGCCAGCGACATCCAGACGCAGGCGCAGCTGATCCTCGACATGAAGCGCCGCCTCGCCGAGATCACCGCGGCGCAGACCGGCAAGTCGGTCGAGCAGATCAACGCGGACGGCGATCGCGACCGTTGGTTCACCGCTCAGGAGGCGCTCGAGTACGGCTTCGTGGACCACATCCGCGAGTCGGCCACGGACGTGGTCGGCGGCGGCGGTACCGAGAACTGATCGACCGAAGGAGAAAGACAACGATGAACACACCCGCCTTCGGCCTTCCCCACGGCGCAGCGATGCCCTCGAGCCGCTACATCCTGCCGCAGTTCGAGGAGCGCACAGCCTACGGCTACAAGCGTCAGGACCCGTACAACAAGCTGTTCGAGGATCGCGTGATCTTCCTCGGCGTGCAGGTGGACGACGCGTCCGCCGACGACGTGATGGCTCAGCTGCTCGTGCTCGAGTCGCAGGACCCCGACCGCGACATCATCATGTACATCAACTCGCCCGGCGGCTCGTTCACGGCCATGACGGCGATCTACGACACGATGCAGTACGTGTCGCCCCAGATCCAGACGGTCGTGCTGGGTCAGGCCGCGTCGGCTGCGTCCGTGCTTCTCGCGGCGGGCGCTCCCGGCAAGCGCCTGGCCCTTCCGAACGCCCGCATCCTGATCCACCAGCCCGCCGTGGGCGAGGCCGGTCACGGTCAGGCGTCGGACATCGAGATCCAGGCCGCCGAGATCCTGCGCATGCGGACGTGGCTCGAGGAGACCATGGCGCGCCACACCAATCGCACGCAGGAGCAGGTCAACAAGGACATCGACCGCGACAAGATCCTGTCGGCGCACGAGGCGATGGAGTACGGCATCGTCGACCAGGTGCTGACGTCGCGCAAGCGCACCCCCGCCGCGATCACGTCCTGACGGGCGCGAGTGCATCGCGTATGGCCCCGGCGAGCAGCCGGGGCCATACGCGTCACTGCGGCGGTTCGACCCGAACCGTGCGCAAATCCGCGGGGATGTCTGCGGGAGAGGTTAGGCTCGGAGCACCACGCTCTCAGGTGAGCGACGGTTTCCGGCATCCAGGAGGGGTACATGGCTCGCATCGGTGAGAGTGCCGACCTGTTCAAGTGCTCGTTCTGCGGAAAGAGTCAGAAGCAGGTCCAGCAGCTGATCGCAGGACCCGGCGTCTACATCTGCGACGAGTGCGTCGAGCTGTGCAACGAGATCATCGAAGAGCGCATGGCCGAGTCCGGCGACGAGTCGGTGGCGGAGTTCGACCTTCCCAAGCCCCGAGAGATCTTCTCCTTCCTCGAGGAGTACGTCGTCGGGCAGGACCCGGCCAAGCGCGCTCTCTCGGTCGCGGTGTACAACCACTACAAGCGCGTGCGCGCTCACTCGACGCTTCAGCCTGCCGAGCAGCGCGCCGACGACGTCGAGATCGCCAAGAGCAACATCCTGCTGCTCGGGCCCACCGGCTGCGGCAAGACCTATCTCGCGCAGACGCTCGCAAAGCGACTCAACGTGCCTTTCGCCGTCGCCGACGCGACTGCGCTGACGGAAGCCGGGTACGTCGGCGAGGACGTCGAGAACATCCTCCTCAAACTGCTGCAGGCGGCCGACTTCGACGTCAAGCGTGCTGAGACCGGCATCATCTACATCGACGAGGTCGACAAGATCGCCCGCAAGGCCGAGAACCCCTCCATCACGCGAGACGTCTCCGGTGAAGGAGTCCAGCAGGCACTGCTGAAGATCCTCGAGGGCACGGTCGCGTCGGTTCCGCCGCAGGGAGGGCGCAAGCACCCTCACCAGGAGTTCATCCAGATCGATACGACGAACGTCCTGTTCATCGTGGCCGGCGCCTTCGCGGGCCTCGAAGAGATCATCTCGTCCCGCGTCGGAAAGCACGGCGTCGGCTTCGGCGCTCCGCTGCAGGAGAAGGACAAGGAGCTCGACCTCTTCCGTGAGGTCGAACCCGAAGACCTGCACAAGTTCGGTCTCATCCCCGAGTTCATCGGCCGTCTTCCCGTCGTGACCTCGGTCTCGCCGCTCGACCAGAAGGCGCTCATCGAGATCCTCACGGGCCCGAAGAACGCATTCGTGAAGCAGTATCAGCGGATGTTCGAGCTTGACGGCGTCGAGCTGGAGTTCGAAGAAGACGCACTTCGTGCGATCGCCGATCTCGCCGTCGCCCGGAAGACCGGTGCCCGCGGCCTTCGCGCGATTCTCGAGGACGTCCTCGGGCCCATCATGTTCGAGATCCCGTCCGCCGACGATGTCGATAAGGTCATCGTGACCCGTGCGGCCGTCGACGATGGCGCCGCTCCGACCCTGGTACTACGGCAGAAGCGCAAGAGCGCCTGACGCGCGGAGGCAGCGCGACGCCGTCCACCGTGATGTCGGAGGCCCGGGCTAGCCTGCCGACATGCAACGCATCATCTACGACGCGGCGACCTCGCTCGACGGCTTCATCGCCGACGCCGATGGTTCGCTCTCCTGGCTGTTCGCGGTCGACGGAGGCGACGAGCCCGATGCGAGTCTGATCCCGGACGACGCGGGCGTTCTCGTCGAGGGGTCGACGACGTACGAATGGCTCCTCGCGGAGTCGGATCTGCTCGCGCACCCCGAGCGGTGGCAGGAGTTCCACGGTGATCGACCGACGTTCGTGTTCACCTCTCGTGATCTGCCCCGGCCGGCCGGCGCGGACGTCAGGTTCGTCTCGGGGCCCGTGCCGGCCGTCCTCCCTCGCATCCGGCAGGCAGCCGGTGATCGCGACGTCTGGGTCGTGGGCGGCGGAGATCTGGCCGGGCAATTTCTCGACGCCGACGCGCTCGATCAGATCGCGGTATCGGTCGCGCCCGCGACCCTCGGCGGGGGAGCGCCCGTGCTCCCGCGCCGCATCGAGTCCGACCGGCTCTCACTGCGTTCCGCGGAGCAGGTGGGCGCTTTCGCGCGTCTGGTGTACGACATAGCGCCCGCCGACGGTGGCCCTCAGGAGGGTGCGTCCTAGACGCTGAGGCCGCGGCGCACGAGGAGCGGCTCGATGCGGGCATCGCGACCACGGAAGTCACGGTATGCCTCCAGGGGGTCCTTCGACCCGCCGACCCCCAGCAGCCGCTGACGGAACCGGTCGCCGTTCGTGCGGGTCAGGCCGCCGTTCTCCGCGAACCACTCAACGGTGTCGGCGTCGAGGACCTCGCTCCAGATGTAGGAGTAGTACCCGGCACTGTACCCGCCGGAGAAGATGTGCGCGAAGTATGCCGAGGAGTAGCGCGGCGGCACCGCGGGGTCGTCGAGGCCGATGTCCGCGAGCGCTGCGGCTTCGAAGGCGGCCACGTCGGTGACGGCCGCCGCTTCGTCTGCGCTGAGCGAGTGCCAGGCGAGGTCGAGCCACGCGGCGGCGAGATACTCGCTCGTCGCGAATCCCTGATTGAACGTTCCGGAGGCCTCGAGTCGGTCGACGACGTCGGATCCGATCGGCTCGCCGGTCTCGACATGGCGAGCGTAGTTCGCCAGCACCTCGGGGCGGTAGATCCACATCTCGTTGACCTGGCTCGGGAACTCGACGAAGTCTCGGAACACGTTCGTCCCGGCGAAGGTCGGATAGGTGACGGTGGCGAACAACCCGTGCAGTGCGTGCCCGAACTCGTGGAAGAGGGTCGTCACCTCATCGAGCGTGAGCAGCGTCGGTGTACCCGGCGCCGGCTGGGGGACGTTGAGGTTGTTGACGACGATCGGCGTCGTGCCGCGCAGCTCCGACTGCGAAGCGATGGAGTTCATCCAGGCGCCGCCCCGCTTGGTGTCGCGGGTGTAGAGGTCGAGGATGAAGAGCCCGAGGTGCGAGCCGTCCGCGTTCGACACCTCGAACACTCGTGCGTCCTCGTGGTATGCCGGAAGGTCCCCGCGCTCACGGAACGTGACGCCGTACAGCTGTGTCGCGGCGAAGAAGACACCGTCGCGCAGCACGCGTTCGGCCTCGAACCACGGGCGCAGGGCCGTCGTGTCGATCTCCAGCGTGGTCGCGCGCACGCGCTCGGTCGCGAACGCCCAGTCAGCGGGACCCACCTCGTCGCCCAGGACGGCCCGAAGTGCCTGCTTCTCCTGCTGCGCGTTGTGGGCCGCGGGGGCGGCGAGTCGGCGCAGCAGCGACGTCACCGCTTCCGGGTTGCCCGCCGTCTGATCGGAGGTGACGTAGGCCGCGTGAGACGGAAAGCCCAGCAGCTCGGCGCGCTCGGCACGCAGCCGGACGATCTCGAGCAGCACGGGGCGGTTGTCGTGCGGGCCGGGCCGTGAACCGCGCGCACGCGACGCCTCGAGGATCCGCCGACGCGACTGCGGGTCGGTGAGCGAAGCGAGCGACGGGTGGCCCGTGAACAGCGTGAGCGTGACCACGTAGGCGCCGTTCAGTCCACGATCGGCAGCCGCACGCGCAGCGGCGGAGATCTCGCCCCCGCTCAGACCGTCGAGCTCCTCGCGCGATGCGAAGACGACGGCGAGATCGTTCGTGTCCGCCAGGAGGTTCTTCTCGAACGTCGTGGTGAGCACGGAGAGGCGGCTGTTGAGCTCGGTCAGGCGTCGCTTCGCGTCGGCGTCGAGCCCGGCGCCGGCGTGCGTCATCTGCACGAACCGCCGCTCCAGCAGATACCGCTGCTCGGCGGTGAGTCCGAGTTCCTCCCGTGCGGCATGCAGACTCTCGATCCTGCTGTAGAGGCGCTGATCGAGAAGGATGGCGTCGGAGTGCGCAGACATCATCGGCGCGAGCCTCTCATCGACTGCCTGGACTGCCGGGGTGGCGTCGGCGGAGCTGATCGTGAAGAAGGTGCGCGCGACGTCACCGAGGAGCCGTCCGCTGTTCTCCCATGCCGCAACGGTGTTGTCGAAGGTGGGCGGCTCGGGATCGGCGGTGATCGCGTCGATCTCGGCGCGTTGCTGAGCGAACGCTTTTTCAAACGCGGGCAGATAGTGATCCGGCTCGATCTCGCGGTAGTCGGGGAGGCCCCAGGGGAGGGCCGAAGCGGTCAGGAGCGGATTCGATGATGCCGGCATGTGCTCAGCCTACGCGCAACACAAAGAAGTAGTTGCAAAGAGCTATTTGCAAAGCTATCTTTGTGCTCATGACCGAGATCAACGACGAGGAGAAGACGCGGCGCGACGTCCGCACGCTCGACTCCGGCGCGCTGCGTGCCCTTGCGCATCCCGTCCGCGTGCGGCTGTACGACATCCTCAGTCAGCAAGGCCCTCAGACGGCGAGCTCGCTGGCGGCCATGACGGGGGAGTCGTCCGGTTCCACGAGCTACCACCTGCGCGCCCTCGCGAAGCACGACCTGATCCGCGAGATCCCGGATCGCGGCACCGCGCGCGAGCGGTGGTGGGAGCGACCCTCGGGGGGCGTCTCGTTCCCCGGACCGGACTCCTTGCGCACGCCCGCGGGGCGTGCCGCGACGCAGGTCGTGATGGGCGAGTTCCTCGACCGCCGTCACGAGCAGCTCATGCGTTTCGTCGGGACCACACTGCGCGATGAGCTCGATCCGTGGGCGGAGAACGCCCTCATCACGTCTGCCACGGTCTCGTTGACGGCCGCGCAGCTCGGCGAGGTGAACGCGAGGATCCAGCGTGTGATCGACGATGTGGTCGACGAGTACCGCGTGGACGAAGCCGCGGATGCGGCGCCCTCCGTCGACCGCCGCATCGTCTCGCTGCGCGCCGAAGCTTTTCCGATCACGACAGAGAGCGACTGATGATGAGCGTCGTCACCGACACCCCGGCCCAAGCCCGCGGGTCCGGGCGCCCGCGGCCCCTCGGGCGGGACTTCACCCGACTGTGGTCCGCCGCCGCCTTCAGCAATCTGGCGGACGGACTGGGCCGCACCGCGGTTCCGCTCATCGCAACGACGCTCACGCGCGACCCGCTGCTGATCTCGTTGCTCGGTGCGGCGGCCTTCGTTCCGTGGCTCGTCTTCGGCGTGCCGGCCGGCATGATCGTCGATCGGTTCGACCGGCGTCGCGTGATGGCCCTGGCGAACACCGTGCGCGGGGCGGCCGCGGTCGGATTGGCGGTGCTCACTGTCACGGGCGGGCTCGATGTCGTGTGGCTGCTGATCGGCACTCTGGTCTTCGGCTTCGGCGAGACGCTCTTCGACAACGCCACCAACGCGGTCATCCCGAGCGTCGTCGGCCGAGACCAGTTGGATCGAGCCAACGGACGGATCCAGGCCGCGCAGATCACTATCGACAGCTTCCTCGCGCAGCCGGTCGCCGGCGTCCTGTTCGCCGTGTCGCTCGCGCTCCCGCTGTGGCTGGGCGCCGCCGGGTACATCGTTCCGATCGCACTCGCGCTCGTCCTTCCGCTCGCGGCGGCGCGGTCCCGAGCCTCGACCGTCGTCGGCGCCGACCAGGGCGAGGTCGTCGCCGGCACCGTGCCGGAGCCACTGCCCGCTCCGACCGTTGCGACGGTCCCCGCCGGCGAGGCGCTGCGGTACCTCTGGCGACACCGGTTCCTGCGGGCGCTGGTCGTGTTCACCTCGGTCGTCGGATGCGCTTTCGCCTTCGCGCAGGCACCGACGCTGCTCTACTTCCTGGATGTCCACGGGGTACCCGAGATCGCCATCGGGTTCGTCACGGCGGGCGTCGGAGTCGGCGCACTCGGCGGCTCGCTCGTCGCTGCTCGTCTCGTCGCGCGATGGGGGCGCGGCAACGTGATGTGGGGAGCGAACCTGGCCGCGGCCGCATGCATGGTCGCCGTCGGGCTCGCGCCGAACATCGTCGTCGCGGTCATCGCCTACGCGGGAATGGCTTTCGCGGTGTCGCTGTGGAACGTTCCGTGGGGTGCGCTGCGGCAGCAGATCATCCCGCCGGCGCTGTTCGGGCGCACTCTCGGCATCATCCGCACTCTGACCTGGGGACTCTTTCCGGTGGCGACGATCCTGGGCGGGCTGGTCGCGTCCGTCGACCTGCGACTGCCCTTCATCGCCGCCGGGGCGGTGTGCATCGTCGCGACGGCGGTCTGCACGCGACTCATCCGATCCGCGACCGGACAGGGCTCTCCCGCCGCCACCCCGGACTGAGCGGCGGGAGAGCGGGGCGTCAGAACGTGTCGTCGTCTATCTGGCCGACGACGGGAACACCGGCAGCATCGAGCGAGACGACGACGCCGTTCTCCAGTTCGGCGACGGGGCGCCCCTCGAGCCAGGTCAGCGTCCACTTCGGACGCGGATCGACGTCGAGCACGCGATCCACGGCGCGGACCTGATCACGGAATGCGGCCGGCAGAGAGGCCGGCGGCTCATCGCCGCTGGTCCACCGGGTTCCCAGACGCATCTCAGACCTCCTGCGGGGCCAGCTCGACGCGCTCCACGACGAGGTCGCCCGCGCCGTCGAGGAGCTCGAGCTCGGTGATGCGTCCGACCGCCTTCAGGTCGCCCTCGGCGCGGCGCAGGCGCTCGATCGTCGCGGCATCCGCGCGAAGCGAGAGAACCGAGACGGGGGTCTTCTGCGAGGCCTTCGCCTCGGTCTTCGCCCGTCGGATCCCGATGAGCGCGGCGCTGGCCGCGGTCAGCACGTCGGGATCGCCGGCGATACCGCTCGCCTCGGGCCAGGATGCGGTGTGCACCGAGCCCTCCTCGAACCACGACCATGCTTCCTCCGCAGCGAAGGCGAGGACCGGGGCCAGCAGACGCAGCAGCGAGGACAGCGCGAGGCGCAGTGCCAGGGCCGCCGAGGCCTGACCCGCGTCGGAGCGGTCGTACGCGCGCTCCTTGACGAGCTCGAGGTAGTCGTCGCAGAACGTCCAGAAGAAGGCCTCGGTGATCTCCAGTGCGCGAGCGTGATCGTACGCCTCGAACGCGCGCGTGGCGTCGACGATCACCCGGTCGAGCGTCGCAAGCATCGCGGCGTCGAGGTCGTGGGTCACGGCCGCGCCGTCGGGCACGGGGAACGAGAGCACGAACTTCGCCGCGTTGAGCACCTTGATGGCCAGACGGCGGCCGATCTTCACCTGCGTCGGGTTCTGCGGGTCGAACGCGGCATCGGAGCCGAGGCGGCTCGAGGCTGCCCAGTAGCGGACCGCGTCTGTGCCGTGCTGCGCGAGGATGTCGGCCGGAGTGACCACGTTCCCCTTCGACTTCGACATCTTCTTGCGGTCGGGGTCGACGATGAATCCGGAGATCGCGGCATCCGACCACGGCGCGCGGCCGTCCTCGAGAGCGCTGCGGAGCATCGTGGAGAACAGCCAGGTGCGGATGATGTCCTGCCCCTGCGGTCGCAGATCGAACGGCGCGACGAGCTGCCACAGCTCGTCGTCGCGCTGCCACCCGCCCGCCAGCTGCGGGGTCAGCGACGACGTCGCCCAGGTGTCGAAGATGTCGCGCTCGGCGTCGAACCCGCCCGGCACCCCGCGCTGCTCGGCGGTGTAGCCCGAGGGGACATCGGTGGTCGGGTCGATCGGGAGCTGAGCGGCATCGGGGGTGATGACGCGCTCGTAATCGCGTTCGCCGTTCTCGTCGAGTCCGTACCAGATCGGAATGGGCACGCCGAAGAACCGCTGACGCGACACGAGCCAGTCGCCGGTGAGTCCGTTCGTCCAGTTCTCGTAGCGAACCCGCATGAAGTCGGGGTGCCACGACATCTCCTGGCCGAGCGAGATGAGGCGCGACCGCAGCTCTTCGTCGCGGGCTCCGTTGCGCAGGTACCACTGGCGCGTCGAGACGATCTCGAGCGGACGGTCGCCCTTCTCGAAGAACTTCACCGGGTGGCTGAAGGGCTTGGACACCTCGAGCAGCTCCCCGGACTCCTGCAGGAGTTCCACGATGCGCTTCTTGGCGCTGAAGACGGTCTTTCCGGCGAGTTCCGCGTATGCGGCGCGCGCGGCATCCGCGACGATGACGTCGGGCGCGTCGGCGACGATGCGGCCGTCGTGACCGAGGATCGTGCGGTTGGGCAGGTCGAGCTCGCGCCACCAGATGATGTCCGTCACGTCACCGAAGGTGCAGATCATCGCGATTCCCGAGCCTTTGTCGGGCTGAGCGAGGTGGTGCGGGAGAACCGGCACCTCGACGTCGAAGAGCGGTGTGCGCACGGTCTTGCCGAAGTACGGCTGATAGCGCTCGTCGTCCGGGTTCGCGACGAGGGCGACGCACGCCGGCAGCAGCTCCGGGCGCGTCGTCTCGATGTGGATGTCGCCGCTGCCGTCGGTCTTGTGGAACGCGATCCGGTGGTACGACGCCTGCTGCTCGCGATCCTCGAGCTCGGCCTGAGCGATCGCGGAGCGGAAGTCGATGTCCCACAGCGTGGGAGCGAGCGCCTGATACGCCTCGCCCCGCTCGAGGTTGCGCAGGAACGCGAGCTGGCTGGTGCGGATGGTCTCGTCGGAGATGGTCCGGTATGTCTGGGTCCAGTCGACGGAGAGCCCGAGCTGACGGAAGAGCGACTCGAACTGCTTCTCGTCCTCGATGGTCAGCTTCTCGCACAGCTCGATGAAGTTGCGACGGCTGATGGGCACCTGGTCGGCGGCGCGGCTCGACTTGTTGTCGCCGCCCTCGAACGGCGGGACGAACGACTCGTCGTACGGGAGGGTCGGGTCGCAGCGCACGCCGTAGTAGTTCTGAACACGGCGCTCGGTGGGAAGACCGTTGTCGTCCCAGCCCATCGGGTAGAACACGCTCTTGCCGCGCATGCGCTCGAACCGCACCTTCAGATCGGTGTGCGTGAACGAGAACACGTGGCCGATGTGCAGCGAGCCGGATGCCGTCGGGGGAGGCGTGTCGACGGAGAAGACGCCGCCACGGCCCGTCTCAGCGGCGCGCGCGCGATCGAACAAGTAGGTGCCCTGCTCGGCCCAGGCGGCGTCCCACTTCTGCTCGAGGCCTTCCAGAGCGGGCTTCTCGGGAATGTGCGCTGTCATGGGAACTCCTCGACGATATGTGCGGCACTGTGTGAGCGTGCCTGAGTGTGCGTCGTCCGAGTCTACCGGGGGTGGGGCGCCGCATCGGTGCCCCACCCGTGTGGTCAGAAGGCGGCTTCGATGGTCTCGTTGCCCTCGATGACCTTGCGCACCTCGTCGCTCGTGAACGCGTCGATGAGTGCCTTCGTGGCGGGGGAGTCCGCCTCGGCCGAGGGCACCACGAGCTGCAGCGCGAAGCGGTCGTCGAGCTCGGTGAGCAGGCCGTCGTCCTGAGGGGTCAGGCCGAGCGCGGCGATGTGCGACGGCCACTGGAAGACCAGGTCCGCCTCGTCGTACGCCGTGTTCAGCTGATTGATCTCGAGCGAGAGGAACTGCAGGTTCTTCGGGTTCTCTGAGACATCGTCGAGCGTCGCGGTGTAGGGGTCGATGCCCGGGGTCAGTCCGATCACGCCGGCGTCGGCGAGGAGCTTGAGCGCACGGGCGGTGTTCGACGAGTCGTTCGGGATGGCGACCGTCGCACCGTCGGGGAGCTGATCGATGTCGGTCAGGGTCTTCGAATAGAACGCGATGACGAAGTTGTAGATGGGTTGGACCGCCTCGAGTGAGGCCCCGTTCTTCTCGTTGAACTCCTGCATGTACGGCTCGTGCTGCGAGAAGTTCGCGTCGATGTCGCCGGCGGCGAGCATGTTGTTGACCGTGACGTAGTCCGACACCGGTACGAGCTCGATCTCGTACCCGTCGGAGATCGCCGCTCCGGCGGCCTCGACGATGTCGGTCGCGGGGGCGGTCACTGCGCCCACGCGCAGTGTCGTGACGCCGGACTCGGCGTCGCCCGGTGAGCCGGCGCAGCCGGCGAGCAGCCCGGCGGTCGCCAGCGTGGCGACCGCCGCCGTGACGAGGCGAGCGCGAACGGAGCGGAAGGACATGGGTTCTCCTTGTGAGAGTCGATGGGCAGGAGTCAACGGTGGTCGAGACGGATCGACAGGCGGTGACCGATCGATTGGATGACCAGGACGACGACCAGGATGACGGCGATCGTGAAGTACATCAGCGGATAGTCGTACTCCTGGTAGCCGTAGCGCAGGGCGAAGTCGCCGATCCCGCCGCCGCCCACCACGCCGAGCACGGTGGAGTACGACAGCAGACTGATCGTCGCCGACGTCAGGGCGTAGACGAGGCCGGGGAAGGCTTCCGGGAGGAGGAAACGCACGATCGTCTGCGGAAGCGTCGCTCCCATCGTGCGAGCGACCCGCGGGATTCCGGGGCTGATCTCACGCAAGATCTGCTCCACCAGACGCGCGTAGATCGCGACGGCGACGAAGCAGAGCGAGAACGTCGCCGCGGGCGTGCCGAATGTCGTCCCGTAGACGAGCCGGGTCACCGGCACGAGGAACACGACGAGCAGCAGGAACGGGAACGAGCGGACGACGTTGATGAAGAGGTTCCCGGTCCACCACACCGCGCGATTCGGTGCGGCGCCGCCCCGGCGGGTCAGGTATACGAGCATGCCGAGCGGCAGTCCGAGGAGCACCGCCGCCGCGAGAGAGACCAGAAGCATGTAGCCGGTCTCGCCGAGGGCCTCGAGCAGGTCTTCGCCCCGGCGGCCGAGCGAGTCGGCGAGACCGCTCATGCGCCGAGCTCCCGTCGGGCGCGGTCGAGATAGCTCTCCGAGCCGAGGTCGGGCTCGGGCTGCACCCGCAGGATGTCGTGGACTCGCCCGTCCTCGAACAGGGCGACACGGTCGCAGACCCGCCGGACGACGGCGAGATCATGTGTCACGACGACCACCGTCGTGCCGAACCGGTCGCGGGCCGCGCGGAGCAGTGCGAGCACGCCGTCGGTGGTGCTGGCATCGAGAGACGAGGTCGGCTCGTCGCACAGCAGGATGTCCGGGCGCGCGACGAGCGCACGGGCGATGCCGACGCGCTGGCGCTGGCCTCCGCTCAGCTCGGCGGGGTACGCGTGTTCGCGGCCGCCCAGGCCGACGAAGCGCAGCACCTCGTCGACCGAGGCCCGTCGCTCTCGCGCGTGTTCGCGGCCACTCAGATCGAGAGCGATCGAGACGTTCTGAAGCACGGTCCGGTTCGCCAGAAGGTGCACGCCCTGGAACACCACTCCGATGCGCCGGCGGAGCGTGCGCAGCGCCGCCCGGCTGAGTCTCTGCGGGTCCTGTCCCAGCACCCGGACGGCGCCCGCCGTCGCGCTGATCTCGCCCGTGAGCAGGGCGAGAAGCGTGCTCTTCCCCGCGCCGCTCTCGCCGATGACTCCGAAGATCTCGCCCGGCGCGACCGTGAGATCGACGCCCGACAGGGCGTGGGTGCCGCCAGGGTACGTGACGCCGACCCCGCTCAGGGAGATCGGATCGTCGGTCGGGCGCACGCCGCATCCTCCAATAGTTGGACGACGTTCAACTATAGTCGACGCATGGCCACCCGGTACCGCACCTCAGCTCTGAACGACGACGGCGGGACGGGGGTCAGTCGTGTGCCGGATGGTCTGGAGGTCGCGGTATCCAACCCGTTGCAGCCGGGGCACGACACGCGCGCGAGCAACCCGGAGCAGCTCCTCGCCCTGGCATGGGCGACGTGCCTGAACGCCACGGCGCAGGCGATCGTGTCGGGAGCGCATCGCACCGCCGTGCGCGTCGAGGTCGCCTTGCGCGACGCCGAAGGCCGCGAGGGATACGAGTTCGTCGTGACCGCCTTCGTCTCGGGCGAGGGGCTGGACGAGAGCGATGCCTCGAGCCTCGCCGTCGCTGCGCACGCGCGTTGCCCGATCTCGCGCCTGCTGCAGGCTTCGCCGCTGGCCGAGGTGCGTGGCGAGGCCTGGTCGGCGATCTGACGAGGCCGCTCAGCGATCGACGGCGAAGCCGAGGTGAGGCATGTCCACGCCTCGGTAGTGCACCATGAATCGGCGGCGAACGGTCATGCCGAGCCGGATGGCCACGTTCATGGACGCGATGTTGGTGTCACGGACCTTGGCCCAGATGGCGGGGGCACCGAGCTCGCGGAACCCCCAGTCCCGCGCCGCGGTCGCGGCCTCTGTCGCGTATCCCCGATGCCAGTGCGCCCTGTGGAACAGGTAGCCGACCTCGAGAACCTGTTCGTCGCCGACGAACTGTCGCGTGATGCCGCACTGCCCGATCATGCCCACGCCGGGGAGGTCGACGGCCCAGAGTCCGAAACCGTCCTCCTCGTAGCGACGAAGATTGCGCGCGAGCCACTGCGCGCTTTCGTCGTCGTCGAAGGCCCCCTCGTAGGCGGTCATCGCGATGGGGTCGGTCAGTATCTCGCGGAGCGGGCCCAGGTCATCCTCCGTCATCAGCCGCAGGACCAGGCGTTCGGTGCGGGCGATCATCGGTTCGACTCCGGGGCGGATGCCTCGTCGCGCACGTCCCATCCGAGCGCAGCGGCGAACGCGGGGGCATGCGCCTCGACCTGCCGACGGGAGGCCGTCGCTCCGGCCAGCGCACGGATGTCGGTGAAGGCGAGCGCTTCCAGGCCGCGCAGGTCGAGATCCGTGCTCGACAGGGCACGTGTGTCGAACTCATCCACCGTGGTGTCGATGAAACCGACGCGCTCGAGCACCGCACCCGGGGCGTCGAGCGTGCCGATGCGGCAATCGACGATGAGGACGTCCCGCAGCGTCGCGGCGGGCACCGAGAGGTAGTCGATCCGGATGCCGCGGAGGATGACGCCGTCCCAGCGAGCACGCTGAGCATCGAGGGTGCCGATCCGCCCGCCGTTGAGTGTCACGGTGCGCCAGCTGCCGTCGCCCGAGCGGAACTCGGCCGTCGCGAGGTCGATGAGCGCGACGTCGGCGAGCACCGCACCGGTGAGATCGAGCCGGTCGGGGGTCCCCGGCCCGACGACGCTCTCGCTCACGCGTGCGTGGGCACCGTCGACGGGCCCGGCCCCGACCGTGATCGAGGACCCGACGAGATCCGCATGCCGAGACAGGACGGCAGGTTCGAGGTGACGGGGGAGGTCGGGGTCGCTCGCGCGAGGCGGAGCGGGGCGGGAGCGCGGGCGGGCCATACCTTCAGCGTATGCCGACGGTATGATGGGGTCATCAGCACCGATCCGGCCATCACCGGGGAGCTCTCGGAAGAACGGCGGCCATCCGCCCAGTAGAACCGAGCGGGGCAGGCCCGTGACAGCCGCTGGGAGAGTGGCCCTCCGGGGCAAGCGGGGTGGTACCGCGGTCGCACGATCGTCCTCGCAGGAAGTCCGACCCTGCGAGAGAAGCTATGACCTATCCGAAGTCCTCTGCTTTCGGCCCCGCCGCCGACAGCGTCGTGCCCAGCCCCCGCTTCCCCGACGTCGAGCGGGAGGTGCTCGCGTTCTGGGAGCGCGACGACACCTTCCGCAGCTCGATCGCGCGACGGGAGGGGGCACCCGAGTGGGTCTTCTACGACGGCCCGCCCTTCGCCAACGGCCTGCCGCACTACGGTCACCTCCTCACCGGGTACGCCAAGGACGTCTTCCCGCGTTTCCAGACGATGCGCGGAAAGAAGGTCGACCGCGTCTTCGGCTGGGACACCCACGGTCTCCCGGCTGAGCTCGAAGCGATGAAGCAGCTCGGAATCACCGAGAAGAGCGAGATCGAGGCGATGGGCATCGCCGCCTTCAACGACAAGGCGCGTTCCTCCGTGCTCGAGTACACGCGCGAGTGGGAGGACTATGTCACCCGCCAGGCGCGCTGGGTCGACTTCGAGCGCGGATACAAGACGCTCGACACGGGCTTCATGGAGTCGGTGCTCTGGGCGTTCAAGGAGCTGTGGGACAAGGACCTCGCGTACGAGGGCCACCGCGTGCTGCCCTACTGCTGGCGCGACGAGACGCCGCTGTCGAACCATGAGCTGCGCATGGACGACGACGTCTACAAGATGCGCCAGGATCCCTCGGTAACCGTCACCTTCCCGTTCGTGGGCGCCAAGGCCGAGTCGCTCGGACTCACCGGTGTGCGCGCTCTCGCGTGGACGACGACGCCGTGGACTCTGCCGACAAACCTCGCCCTCGCCGTCGGCCCCGACATCAGCTACGTCGTGCTGCCCGGCGGTCCGGCCGGCGCGGCCGACGTCCACGAGGACCGCGCCGAGGCCGACGCGCACCGCTACCTCCTCGCCGAGGAGCTGCTCAGCGGCTACGCGAAGGACCTCGGGTACGCCGACGCCGAAGAAGCGCGCGCGGCGGTGGAGCGGACGCTTCCGGGCAGCGAGCTCGCCGATGTGCAGTACGACCGGCTCTTCGACTACTACGCGGATGCCGAGACCTGGGGCACCGGTTCGGCATGGCGCGTGCTCGTCGACGACTACGTCACCACCACGGACGGAACCGGTATCGTCCATCAGGCGCCGGCCTACGGCGAGGACGACCAGCGCGTGACTGCCGCGGCCGGTATCCCGCTGATCATGAGCCTCGACGACGGCGGGCGCTTCCTCCCGCAGGTCACCGACGTGGCGGGCGAGCTGTGGATGGACGCCAACCGGCCCCTCATCCGCCTGCTGAAGGCCGATGGCCGCCTCCTTCGCGAGGCGAGCTACGAGCACTCCTACCCGCATTGCTGGCGCTGCCGCAACCCGCTCATCTACAAGGCTGTGTCGAGCTGGTTCGTGCGCGTCACGGCGATCAAGGACCGCCTGCTCGAGCTCAACGAGCAGATCACCTGGGCGCCCGAGAACGTCAAGCACGGGCAGTTCGGGAAGTGGCTCGAGGGCGCGCGCGACTGGTCCATCAGTCGTAACCGCTTCTGGGGCTCCCCGATCCCGGTCTGGAAGAGCGACGACCCCGAGTACCCGCGTACCGATGTGTACGGCTCGCTCGCGGACATCGAACGCGACTTCGGGCGTCTGCCGCGCAACGAGGCCGGCGAGATCGACCTGCACCGGCCGTTCATCGACGACCTGACGCGTCCGAACCCCGACGACCCCACGGGCCGCTCCACGATGCGCCGCATCGAGGACGTCTTCGACGTGTGGTTCGACTCGGGGTCGATGCCCTACGCACAGGTGCACTACCCCTTCGAGAACCGCGAGTGGTTCGACGAGCACGCGCCGGCCGACTTCATCGTGGAGTACATCGGGCAGACGCGCGGCTGGTTCTACGTCATGCACGTGCTCTCGGGCGCCCTGTTCGACCGGCCCGCGTTCTCGGGCGTCGCCTGCCACGGCATCGTGCTCGGCAGCGACGGTCAGAAGATGTCGAAGTCGCTGCGCAACTACCCGGACGTGTCCGAGGTCTTCGACCGCGATGGGTCCGACGCGATGCGCTGGTTCCTCATGGGGTCGTCGGTGCTGCGCGGCGGCAACCTCGTGGTGACCGAGGAGGGCATCCGCGCCGGCGTGCGCGAGTTCCTGCTTCCGCTGTGGAACACCTGGTACTTCTTCGCCACCTACGCCAACGCCGCCGGCGGCGAGGGCGGGACGGGCTACCAGGCGCGACGTCGCACCGACTCCACCAACGTGCTCGACCGCTACATCCTGGCGCTGACCGGCGACCTCGTGCGCGATGTCGCCGCCGACCTCGAGGCTCTCGACTCCACGATGGCCGCCGCGAAGCTCCGCGACTTCGCCGAGGCGCTCACGAACTGGTACATCCGCCGCTCGCGCGATCGCTTCTGGGTGGGCGTCGTTCCCGGCGACGATTCGTCGACGGAAGCCTTCGACACCCTGTACACGGTGCTCGAGACGCTGACCCGTGTGGCTGCACCGCTCCTCCCGCTCGTGAGCGAGCGGGTCTGGCAGGGCCTGACCGGAGGACGCAGCGTCCACCTGGAGGACTGGCCCGACGCCGCCGAGTTCGCTCCGGCCGCCGACATCCGCTCGGCGATGGATGCCGTCCGCGAGGTGTCGTCGGTGGCCAACGCGCTGCGGAAGAAGGAAGGCAAGCGCGTCCGGCTGCCCTTGCCGCAGCTCACCGTCGCGATCACCGATGCGGCGGCTCTGGAGCAGTTCGCCGACATCCTCCGCGACGAGCTCAACGTGAAGGATGTCGCCGTCGCCGAGCTCTCCGACGACCTCGCGGCCTCGTACGGCATCAGCCAGCGCCTCTCCGTCAATGCGCGCGCGGCCGGTCCGCGACTGGGCAAGCAGGTGCAGCATGTCATCGCGGGTGCCCGGGCGGGCCTGTGGAGCGAGCAGGACGGCGTCGTGACCGTCGACGGCGTCGCCCTCGAGCCCGGCGAATACGACCTGACCCTCGAGGCGGGCGGCGTCGCGGAGGGCACCGCCATCGCTCTCCTGTCCGGGGGCGGATTCGTGCTGCTCGACACGACGACCACTGCGCAGCTCGAGGCCGAAGGCCTCGCGCGCGACGTCATCCGGGCCGTGCAGGACACGCGCAAGGCCGCCGGTTTCGAGGTCAGCGACCGCATCCGTCTCGCGCTCGCGTTCGATGCCGACGAGGACGCCGCCGCTGTCGCATCGGCGTTCGATGCGGCCGACGTCGCGGGAGAGACCCTGGCTCGCGAATGGATCGTGCGGACATCCGCGCAGACCCTTGCCGCGTCCGCGGAGTTCGACGCCGCGGACGAGCCCGACTTCGCGGCGGTCGTCGCCGCGAAGACCTACGCGAACCGCGGCGACCTTACCGTGAGCGTCACCCGTCTGACAGGAGAGAGCGCATGACCGATCAGGCCCGTGCGGATGCCGTCTACACGGCGCTGCTGCAGCGTCAGGGGGAGCAATGGGTGCAGCCGCGCGTCGAGCGCACCCGGCGCGTCCTCGAGCTGCTGGACGACCCGCAGCGCACCTATCGCGTCGTGCACGTAACGGGAACCAACGGGAAGACCTCGACGAGCCGCATGATCGAGAGCCTCGTGCGGGCGCATGGACTGCGCACCGGGCTGTTCACGAGCCCCCACCTCGAGCGGTTCACCGAGCGGATTCTCATCGACGGCGAGCCGATCGCGGATGCCGCGGTCGCCGACGCCTGGGAGGAGATCGCGCCCTTCGTCGACCTCGTCGACGCCGAGCTGGCCGCTGCGGACGACGCCCCCCTGACGTTCTTCGAACTGCTGACGGTGCTCGCCTTCGTGGCCTTCTCCGACGCTCCGGTGGATGTCGCCGTCGTCGAGGTGGGCATGGGCGGGTCGTGGGACTCGACCAACACCGCCGACGGTGACGTCGCGGTCATCGGCCCCGTGGCGCTGGACCACGCCGACCGCCTCGGCGAGACGATCGGCGAGATCGCCGCGGTCAAGGCGGGCATCATCAAGCCGGGCGCGGCGGTCGTCTCGGCCGTGCAGACCCCCGAGGCGGCCGCGCAGATCCGGGCGCGCGCTGCGGAGGTCGCTGCCACCGTCGGCTTCGCCGGCGATGAGTTCGGCCTGTCCGGTCACAGCCTCGCCGTGGGTGGTCAGCAGATCAGCGTGCGCGGTCGGGCGGGGGAGTACCCCGAGCTCTACCTGCCTCTCTACGGATCCCATCAGGCGGAGAACGCCGCACTGGCGGTCGCCGCCGTCGAGGCTCTCATCGGGGCCGAGGACCAGGCCCTTCACCCGGAGGTCGTCGCGGACGGTCTCGGCGCGGTCACCTCTCCCGGCCGGCTGCAGCTGCTCGGGATCAGTCCGACGGTGCTCGTCGACAGCGCCCACAACCCCCACGGGGCCGCCGCCCTCGCCGCGGCGCTGCGCGAATCGTTCGACTTCGACGAGTGGGGTGTCGTGCTGGGTGTCCTCGGCGACAAGGACGCCGCCGGAATCGTCGACGCGCTGGCGCCGGTCGCCGCTCACGTCTTCGCGACCGCGCCCGACTCGGAGCGCGCCTCGGATCCGACCCTCGTGGCCGACCTCGCGGAGGAACAGGGGCTCGGCGTCACCGAGCACCGCGATCTCGTCGAGGCGGCCGAGGCAGCGCGCGAGTGGGCAGCGGACGGGGAGCGGCGAGCGGTTGTCATCGCCGGCTCGGTCGTGCTGGCCGGTGAGGCGATCGCCCTCGCCGCCGCGGAGGACTGGAAGTCGGGATGGCAGGCGTGAGTCGGCCCCGGGAACGCCGGCGCCGTGGTGCCGCCGAGTCCCTCGGCTCGGTCGTCCTCGGGTTCGAGTCGATCGTCGTCTTCCTCGGAGGCCTCACGGTGTACGGACTCGGCGTCCTGCCCGACGGCGTGCCGGACTGGTGGGGCGTCGTCGCGGGCGCGGTGCTCGCCGTCGCGATGATCGTCACCTCCGGCGTCCTGCGCCACCGGTGGGGGATCGTGCTGGGCTGGGCCCTCCAGGTCATCCTGGCTCTCGGCGTGTTCCTCGTACCTGCGCTCGGAATCGTCGCACTGGTTTTCGGCGGCATGTACGCGTATGCGACCATCAAGGGGGCTGCTCTCGACCGGCGCAACGCCGCCCTCGCAGCCGACGAATCGAACGGAGACTGACATGCCCACCGAAGAGACCCTCGTTCTCGTCAAGCCCGACGGCGTGGCTCGCGGCCTCACCGGCGCGATCCTGGCTCGTATCGAAGCCAAGGGATACGCGCTCGTCGACATCCGTCTGGTCGAGGCCGACCGTGAGCTGCTCGAGCAGCACTACGCCGAGCACGCGGGCAAGCCGTTCTACGAGCCGCTGCTCGAGTTCATGCAGAGCGGTCCGTCGGTGGCCATCCGCCTCGCCGGCAATCGTGTCATCGAGGGCTTCCGGTCCCTCGCCGGGACCACCGATCCGACGACGGCGGCCCCCGGAACGATCCGCGGCGACTTCGGTCGCGACTGGGGCCTGGCTGTTCAGCAGAACCTCGTCCACGGTTCCGACAGCCCCGAGTCCGCAGCCCGCGAGCTGCAGATCTGGTTCGGCTGAGCGGCACAGCGGCATCCCGCCCGCGACTCGACGTCACGACGTCGGCTCGCGGGCGTCGTCGTTTCAGAGGAAGCCGATCCAGTCCAGCCGGAGCTGCGCGACGACGGCGATCGCGACGTAGCTCAGGACGGCCAGGAGCGGGACCCAGCCCGACAGCGTGCCCGCGACAGCGCGGCCTCGACGCGGGAGCGGAACGGTGCCCGAGCGCAGGACGTGGAGAGTCACGGCGTAGAAGCTCGGGATCGTCACGAACCAGGTGACCATGCACCACGGGCAGAGGGTGCCGAGCACGAAGATGCTCTGCGAGATGAGCCAGATCACGAACCCGAACGCGAACGCCATGCCCGCCCAGAACAACAGCCAGAACCACCGCGCGAAGCGTGCGCCGGCGAGGATCGCCGCGCCCACCACGATCGGCGCGACCCAGCCGGTGAGCCCGAGCAGCGGGTTGGGGAAGCCGAAGACCGACCCCTGCGGCGATGTCAGGTTGGCACCGCACTGCACGACGATGTTGAAGTCGCAGGATGCCGTCGCCGTCGCGTCCTCGAGAAGGTGCAGTCGCTCGGTCGTCAGAGCGAAGGCGGCGATCCATCCGATCACGCCCGCGATCATCAGCCAGACGGCGAGTGCGACGGGGCGGGCATGGCTTCGGGAAGCGGGCATGATCGCGATTATCGCATCGCTACCGATGGCCCGGCCGTGAGCGTCGGGGCCCGCGTCCCACGAAGGGACGCGCGTAGTGCGATAATGGATGTCGATGCACGCACGCAGCCGCGCTGCGACAGTGCGTCACGAGAGACTTCGGGCAATGGCTGCCCACGCAGGCCGCGCCGAGAGCCGGCTGCACACCGAGTGAGTTCGCGGCTCGTCCTTCCGGGAGCGACGCCGCCAGAGATGTGCCGGGTGGCGCGCGGTGCCGCCCGAAGAGGAGTACGCCAGTGATGGCCGACGATCGCAATGACAACCCGACCCCCGATGAGTCCGAGAACGCGGTAGACCCCGCCGCGGCCGAACTGGCCGATGCCGTGACGTCGATCGACGCCACCGAGGAGCACATCGACAGCGGACGGGCAGCCGAGGACGATGCCCCGGAGCCCGCTCCTGGCGCCGATGAGTCGGCCGCCGCTCCCGACGAGCCCGTGCCTGCTGAGGAGTCCTCCCCGGCGCAGGAGGAGGTCCGTGGGGAAGAGCAGGCTCCTGCTCCGCAGCCCGAGCCCGCGGAGGAACCCGCCCCCGCAGAAGAGCCCGCCCCCGCCGAAGAGCCGGCGGACGCCGGCCCTCCGACCGCGGTCTCGCTCGGTCTCCTGCCCGCCGAGTTCGTCTCCGCGGTATCCACCGCGCTGCATTTCTACGCTCCCGAGATCCCGCCGCTTCCGGCGCTGCCGGACGACGTCGAGGACGACGACTCCGCGTCCTCATCGGGCTCGAGCAGCTCGCGCCGTCGCGGCCGCCGCCGCGGCGGGTCGAACGGCGATGAGGGCAATGAGCCTGCTCCGCGCCAGCGCGCGGTGGAGCTCATCACCGAACCGCAGCGCATCAAGGGCTCCACCCGGCTCGAGGCGAAGAAGCAGCGCCGCCGCGACGGCCGCGAAGCGGGTCGTCGGCGCACCGTCGTGACCGAAGCCGAGTTCCTCGCCCGCCGCGAGGCGGTCGACCGGGTCATGATCGTTCGATCCAAGAACGGTCGCATCCAGATCGCCGTCCTCGAGGACAACGTGCTCGTCGAGCACTACGTCGCGCGCAACCAGGACGCCTCGCTGATCGGCAACGTGTACCTCGGGCGCGTGCAGAACGTGCTCCCGAGCATGGAGGCCGCCTTCGTCGACATCGGCCGTGGTCGCAACGCCGTGCTCTACTCCGGCGAGGTCGACTGGGATGCCGTCGAGACGGGCAACCAGCCGCGCCGCATCGAGCTCGCACTCAAATCCGGCGACCGCGTCCTCGTCCAGGTCACGAAGGATCCGGTCGGGCACAAGGGTGCTCGCCTGACGAGCCAGATCTCGCTCCCCGGCCGCTACCTCGTGTACGTCCCGGGCGGCGCGATGAACGGTATCTCGCGCAAGCTTCCCGACACCGAACGGGCGCGTCTCAAGCGCATCCTCAAGGAGGTCCTCCCCGAGTCGTCGGGCGTCATCGTGCGCACCGCCGCGGAGGGCGCGACGGAAGACCAGCTCACGCGAGACGTGCAGCGGCTCACCTCGCAGTGGGAGCACATCAGCTCGCAGCTCGAGAAGATCCAGGCTCCCGCGCTCCTGCACTCCGAGCCCGACCTTCTCGTGAAGATCGTCCGCGACGTCTTCAACGAGGACTTCTCGCGCATGCTGATCCAGGGCGACGAGGCCTACTCGACGATCACGTCGTACCTCACGGGAGTCGCGCCCGATCTCCTCGAGCGCGTCGAGAAGTACGAGGACGAGCAGGACCCCTTCGACGCGTTCCGGGTCACGGAGCAGATCGAGAAGGCGCTGGATCGCAAGGTGTGGCTGCCCTCGGGCGGTTCGCTCGTGATCGACCGCACCGAGGCGATGACCGTCGTCGATGTGAACACGGGGAAGTTCGTCGGATCGGGCGGCAATCTCGAGGAGACCGTCACCAAGAACAACCTCGAGGCCGCCGAGGAGATCGTCCGGCAGCTGCGCCTGCGGGACATCGGCGGCATCATCGTCGTCGACTTCATCGACATGGTGCTCGAGTCCAACCGCGATCTCGTGCTGCGGCGTCTGATCGAATGCCTGAGCCGTGACCGCACGAAGCACCAGGTCGCCGAGGTCACCTCGCTGGGTCTGGTCCAGATGACGCGCAAGAAGCTGGGCCTCGGGCTCCTGGAGACCTTCAGCGAGGCGTGCGAGGTGTGCGCCGGCCGCGGCGTCATCGTCCACCACGATCCGGTGGTCAAGCACCGCGGCGCCGGCTCGCAGAACGGCAACGGCAACGGTTCGGCGCGCCGCAACGGCCGTGGCGGCGGTAACGCGGCTCCCGCGCCCGCGAACGGCGGCACCCACGTCATCACCGAGGGCGCGAAGTCGGCACTCGCCCAGATCGCCGCGTCGACGATCCAGGCGACTGCTGCGGAGGAGGACGCCGAGATCATCACCGTCCCGGTGGAGGGGGAGTCCGCACCCGTCGAGCGCCCGAAGAAGCCACGGCGCAAGAAGGCCGAGCCCAAGGCGCCGCGAACCGAGAAGGACCTGCTCCTCGACTCGGTGCTCAACGCGCTCCCCGAACCCAAGGCTCCCGGTCAGGGCC
Organism: Microbacterium sp. AISO3; assembly: GCF_002204305.1. Classification (NCBI taxonomy): domain Bacteria; kingdom Bacillati; phylum Actinomycetota; class Actinomycetes; order Micrococcales; family Microbacteriaceae; genus Microbacterium; species Microbacterium sp. AISO3. The sequence goes on from NZ_NHRF01000002.1 coordinate 164,573, forward strand.
GCGGACGTCGCCGCGTGACGACCGCCGCCCTCAGCGGCACCCCGGTATCGGCGGCGCCGGCCTCGGACGACTGAGGTCGATCGTCACGACGAACGCCGCGGGATCGCTTCAGATCCCGCGGCGTTCGCGCGCGGTGACACGCAGCCCGGAGGCGATGAGGCGACGCACCAGTTCGTGGCCGGACACGTGCTGTGCGCCGCCGGCGACCAGGCGGTCGAACGCCGAGTCGGGGACGTCGTAGTGATCGAGGTCGAAGGCGCGGGCGGGCACCTCATGACGACGGGCGAACGCGTGCAGTTCATCGAGATCCGAGTCGCTGACGAGGTGCGACCAGAGCCTGCCGTGCGCCGGCCAGCGCGGATCGTCGATCAGTATCGCCATCCTCCGATCCTACGAAGCGGATGCCGCGGGGGCGCCGGCCGCGACACACCCGGCCGTCCTTTTGCCGGATCTCCCGGCATCCGGTAAAGTGGACCCTTGGTGCAGCGAGTCCGTCGACGTCCCGTCGTTATCGCGGCTCAGCCACAGGATCATCTGGGGCACGCGCACCAAGACTTTCCAGTCTCGCAAAGACAATCGGAGCCGTGCGCTCCACAGAAGAAACAGGTGTGAAGTGGTTTACGCAGTTGTGCGCGCCGGCGGCCGTCAGGAGAAGGTCGAGGTCGGCACGATCGTCGTCCTCGATCGTCAGGCGGCTCAGATCGGCGACAAGCTCGAGCTTCCCGCCGTTCTCCTCGTCGACGGCGACGCCGTGACCACCGACGCTGACAAGCTCGCGAAGGTCACGGTCACCGCCGAGGTTCTCGGTGAGGAGCGCGGCCCGAAGATCGTGATCCAGAAGTTCAAGAACAAGACCGGCTACAAGAAGCGCCAGGGCCACCGTCAGGACCTCACGCGCGTCAAGATCACCGGCATCAAGTAAGCCAGGGAGACGCAGAGATGGCACACAAAAAGGGCGCAAGCTCCACCCGTAACGGTCGTGACTCCAACGCACAGCGCCTCGGCGTGAAGCGCTTCGGCGGCCAGGCCGTCAACGCCGGCGAGATCCTCGTCCGCCAGCGCGGCACGCACTTCCACCCCGGCGCCAACGTCGGCCGTGGCGGCGACGACACCCTGTTCGCACTTGCGGCCGGTGCCGTCGAGTTCGGCACGAAGGGTGGCCGCAAGGTCGTCAACATCGTGGCGGCAGCCGAGTAATTCGGACCAGACCACTTCGCGGCGAGGGGCGGGCTTCGGCTCGCCCCTCGCCCTGTTTTCCAGGAGGCACCGCATGGTGACGTTCGTCGACCGGGTCACGCTGCATCTGCGTGCCGGCAAGGGCGGCAACGGCTGCGTGTCGGTGCGCCGTGAGAAGTTCAAGCCGCTCGCCGGCCCCGACGGGGGAAATGGCGGTGACGGCGGAGACGTCGTCCTCGTCGCCGACCCCCAGGTGACGACCCTGCTGTCGTATCACCACTCGCCGCACCGCTCGGGTGGCAACGGCGGATTCGGCATGGGCGACAACCGTTCGGGCGCGGCGGGGGAGCACCTCGAGCTCCCGGTGCCGGTCGGCACGGTCGTGAAGACGCCCGAGGGCGAGACGCTCGTCGACATGGTCACCCCGGGGATGCGGTTCGTCGTGGCTCCCGGCGGCCAGGGCGGACTCGGCAACGCGGCGCTGGCCTCTCCGAAGCGCAAGGCTCCCGGTTTCGCGCTCCTGGGCACCCCCGGCTGGGAGGGCGACGTTCAGCTCGAGCTGAAGACCGTCGCCGACATCGCGCTCGTCGGATTCCCGTCGGCGGGCAAGTCGAGCCTCATCGCCGCGATGTCCGCCGCGCGCCCCAAGATCGCCGACTACCCGTTCACGACGCTGCACCCGAACCTCGGCGTCGTGCAGGCCGGCGACATCCGCTACACGATCGCGGACGTGCCCGGCCTCATCGAGGGTGCGAGCGAAGGCCGAGGGCTCGGGCTCGAGTTCCTCCGTCACGTCGAGCGCTGCTCGGCCCTCGTCCACGTGCTCGACTGCGCCACGCTGGAGCCCGGACGCGACCCGATCACCGATCTCGACGTGATCCTCGCCGAGCTCGGCGCCTACCCGGTGCCCGAGGGGCAGATTCCGCTGCTCCAGCGCCCGCAGCTGATCGCGCTGAACAAGACCGACGTCCCCGAGGCACGCGACCTGGCGGACCTCGTCCGTCCGGATCTCGAAGCGCGCGGCTACCGCGTGTTCGAGATCTCCACCGTGAGCCGGCAGGGCCTGCGCGAGCTCTCGTTCGCCATGGCGGAGCTCGTCGCCGAGCACCGCGTTGCGGCAGCGGCCGAGGTGCCCGCCGAGCGGATCGTCATCCGCCCCAAGGGCGCCGAGCGCGACTTCACCGTCCGCGTCGAAGGCGGGACGTACGGCAACGTCTACCGCATCCTGGGTGCGAAGCCGGTTCGGTGGGTCCAGCAGACCGACTTCCAGAACGAGGAGGCCGTGGGCTTCCTCGCGGATCGTCTCGACAAGCTCGGTATCGAGGACGAACTGTTCCGCCTCGGTGCGACCCCGGGGTCGACGGTGGTCATCGGCGAGGGCGACGGGATCGTCTTCGACTGGCACCCGTCACTCTCGTCTGCCGCCGAACTGATGTCCGCTCCGCGCGGTACCGACCCGCGCCTCGATCTGAACCCGCGCCGGACCTCCAATCAGCGCCGCGAGCGCTATCACGAGCGTATGGATGCGAAGGCGGAGGCCCGTGCCGAGCTCGAGGCGGAGCGCCGCGCGGAGAAGTCGCGAGGTGCCGACGAGGACGACGCATGAGCCTGATCTCGCGCGCCGAGCTCAACGGTGCCCGACGTGTGGTCGTGAAAGTGGGCTCGTCGTCCATCAGCGGTGAGAACGCGGGCAAGATCGACTCGCTCGTGGACGCCCTCGCGCAGGCGCACGCTCGGGGCACCGAAGTGGTGCTCGTGTCGTCGGGAGCGATCGCGACCGGTATGCCGTATCTGCGTCTCGACGAGCGACCGACCGACCTGGCGACCCAGCAGGCCGCCGCCGCGGTCGGCCAGAACGTCCTCGTCTACCGCTATCAGGACGCGCTGCGGCAGTACGGCATCGTCGCCGGTCAGGTTCTGCTGACAGCCGGCGACTTCGACGATCCGACGCACCGCTCGAATGCACGGCGCGCGATGGAGCGGCTGCTCGGACTGCGGATCCTGCCGATCGTGAACGAGAACGACACCGTAGCCACGCACGAGATCCGCTTCGGCGACAACGATCGGCTCGCCGCGCTCGTGTCGCGCCTCATCGGTGCCGATGCCCTCGTGCTCCTGAGCGACATCGCGTGCCTCTACACCCGGCCCCCGAGCGAACCTGGCGCACGCCCCATCGAGAAGGTCGCGTTCGACGACGACCTGAGCGCATACGAGTTCGGGGCGACGGTCGTCAACAGCGTCGGCACCGGCGGCGCGGCCACGAAGGCCTCGGCGGCGCGGTTGGCTGCCGAAGGCGGCGTAGCCGCGCTCGTGACGAGCATCGACCTCGCGAGCGACGTGCTCGCCGGGGCCGATGTCGGCACGTGGTTCGAAGCGAATCCGGCGCCGATTCTCCCGCAGGGCACCGGAGCCATCGGCGTCGCCTGAGACGGGTTCGCCACCGTCGCCGTCGCTAGACTGACGGGATGACCACCGCCGTCGCTACCGACGTCTCCGAGCGCCTCCGCGCCGCCAAGCGCGCGAGCCGATCGATCGGCCTCCTCGACGATGCCGCCAAGACGGCCCTCCTCGACGGTATCGCCGACGCGCTGATCGCCGACACCGCGCGCATCGTCGCGGCCAACCGCGATGACCTCGAGCGCGGGGATGCGGCGGGTATCTCTGCGGGCCTGCGCGACCGTCTCCTCCTCGACGACGGGCGCATAGCCGCGCTCGCGAGCGCGGTCCGCGATGTGGCGCGGCTTCCCGACCCCGTCGGCCGTGTGCTCGACGAGCGGGAACTGCCCGGAGGCGTGCGGCTGCAGAAGGTCTCGGTGCCCTTCGGCGTGGTCGCCTCGATCTACGAGGCGCGGCCCAACGTCACGGTCGACATCACGGCCCTGGCGCTCCGTTCCGGAAACGCCGTGGCGCTTCGCGGAGGATCGGCCGCGCAGTCGACGAACGGCGCCCTCATCGCGTCGATGCGAAATGCGCTCGATCGTGCCGGAGTAGACGCCGACGGCATCCAGACCGTCGATGATTTCGGCCGCGACGGCGCTCGGTTCCTCATGCGCGCGCGAGGCTTGGTCGATGTGCTCGTTCCCCGCGGCAGCGCTCAGCTCATCGAGACCGTCGTGACGGAGTCGACGGTTCCCGTCATCGAGACGGGCGCGGGCGTCGTGCACATCGTGCTCGACGAGTCCGCGCCGCTCGACTGGGCTCGCGACATCGTCGTGAACGCGAAGGCGCAACGACCGAGCGTCTGCAACGCCGTGGAGACCGTGCTCGTCGTCCGTTCGGCAGCCGACCGCCTCATCCCGCCGGTGTCCGAGGCGCTCGTCGAAGCCGGCGTCACCATCCACGGCGACGACGCGGTGCGTCGACTGGTGCCAGAGGCCGTCGAGGCGACCGAGGACGACTGGGCAACCGAGCACATGAGCCTCGACCTCTCGATGCGGGTGGTCGACGACCTCGACGAAGCCCTCGAGCACATCCGCCGCTATTCGACGATGCATACCGAGGCGATCGTGACGGCCGACGACGCTCATGCCGAACGCTTCCTCGCCGAGGTGGACGCCGCGGTCGTCATGGCCAACGCCTCGACGCGATTCACCGACGGCGGCGAGTTCGGCTTCGGCGCCGAGGTCGGCATCTCGACCCAGAAACTGCACGCCCGCGGTCCGATGGGACTTCCCGAGCTGACCAGCACGAAGTGGCTCGCGCGCGGCGCCGGGCAGACACGCGCCTGACCACCTAAACTTGATATGCGCCGCCGCGCGAAACGAACGGAGCCCCGATGACCCTCGCCACGATCACCGCATTCGCCGCCGAGCAGACCGAGCACCACGGCAATGTGCAGGCGGAGACGATGATCTTCGGCGTCATCGCCCTTGTCATCTTCCTCGCCCTCGGTCTCGTGACGCTGTCGTACCGCAACGTCGCGAACCGCCACGCCGGCAAGGCGGAGGCCTACGCCGCGGCCCACGGCAACCAACTGACGCAGTCGGAGAACGGCCACCACTGAGGCTGCTCCGATGACGGGAACGCGTGCGCCGCGTATCGGCGTGATGGGCGGCACGTTCGACCCGATTCATCATGGGCACCTCGTGGCCGCGAGCGAGGTCGCGCAGTCGTTCGACCTCGACGAGGTCGTCTTCGTGCCGACCGGCACGCCGTGGCAGAAGTCGTTCGTGTCACCGGGGGAGCACCGGTACCTCATGACGGTGATCGCGACGGCGTCGAACCCGATGTTCACCGTGAGTCGCGTCGACATCGACCGCGACGGCCCGACGTACACGATCGACACACTGCGTGATCTCAAGGCCCAACGTCCCGAGGCGGACTTCTTCTTCATCACCGGGGCTGACGCCATCGCGCAGATTCTCAGCTGGAGGAACCATGATGAACTGTGGGAGCTCGCCCACTTCGTCGCGGTCTCGCGTCCCGGCCACACGCTTTCCAGTGCCGGACTGCCCAGCGATGACGTGAGCCTGCTCGAGATCCCCGCGCTGGCCATCTCATCGACCGACTGCCGGGCACGCGTCGGACGCGGACATCCGGTGTGGTACCTCGTTCCAGACGGGGTCGTCCAATACATTGCGAAGCATCATCTCTATCGGAGCAAGGCATGAGCGACAAAGAGCAACAGCCACCGACTCCGCAGCTGACGCGCCGGCAACTGCGTGAGCTGCGCAACACGGCTTCCAATCCGATCATCGTCGACCCCGAAGCCGCCGACGACGCGTCGGCGACCGCAGCGGAGCAGACGCCCGCCCCCGCGCCGCTGCCGCGTGCGGCGGAGCCGGTCGAGGTTCCCCCGGCTCCGGTGCCGCAGGCCTCGGTCGATCTCGGATCGCCCGCGCTGACCCGCCGTCAGGCTCGACTGCAGGAGAAGATCCGCACGGCTTCGATCCCGGTCGTGACCTCCACCGGCGAGCATGCGGCCGTCGTCGCCGAACCCGACGCGGATGCGCCCGGTCAGAGCGACGCCGACGATGCGGCTCGTGCGATCGAGCCCGACGCCTCCGACGAGGCCGTCCAGTCGGATCGCGAGCACGACGCTCCTGAGGCCGAGGGTGCCGACGGCACGGATGCCGAGACGACGGCGGCCCCGCCGAACGTCATCGCCTCCGAGTTCGAGCCCACCGACTCCGACGCCGTCGATTCCGAGACCATCGCCGAGGATCACGTCGCCGAGGACCACGTCGCGGAAGACGACATCGTCGCGAACGATGAGAGCGCGAACGATGAGAGCGCGGACCACGAGAGCGCGGACGCAACGGAGCCCGAGCGTCACGTCGTCTCGAACGACCTCGGCGCTGATCTGCTCGCGGGGGAGTCCGCGGCAACGGATGTGCCCGCATCGTTCGATCAGCTGCTCTCGCGCAGTGCCGCCGCGACGGGCGCCTTCACGACGCCGAACGCGTTGATCCTCGCGGAGAACCCGGACGGCGGGCCGTTGGTAGCACCGGTCACCGCGACCGGCGAGGTCCTGATCACCGGGACGTTCACCCTGCCCGAGAACTTCGGTTCGACCGGCGTCGTCCCGGGTGTTGCGGACGGAAAGGAGGTCGATGCGGTCCTCGTGGACGGCGAGCTGCCGGCCTCATCGTCTCCGACGCCCATCGCCGCGAGCGCGGCCATTTCGACCATCAAGAGCGCGGAGGACGTCATCCGTCCGCCGGCGCCGGAGAAGGGCAGCCGTTGGACGGTCGCCCTCGCTATCACCGCGGGGGCGCTCGCTCTCGCTCTGGCGGGCGTTCTGCTCGTCTCGCTTTTCACAGGAGTCTTCGGATGAGTTCACAAGCAGTCATCGACATGGTCGCCGTCGCGGCGGCGGCCGCGGAATCGAAGGGCGGCGAAGATCTCGTCGCCCTTGACGTGTCGCAGCCCCTCCCGCTCGTCGACGCCTTCCTGCTCGTCAGCGGCAACAGCGAGCGCAACGTCGCCGCGATCGCCGACGCGGTCGAGGAGAGCATGCTCGAAGCCGGGCACAAGCGCCTGCGTCGTGAGGGACGTACGGAGTCGCGCTGGGTGCTGCTCGACTTCGGCGACCTCGTCGTGCATGTGTTCCACGAGCAGGAGCGCGTCTACTACGGGCTTGAGCGCCTGTGGAAGGACTGCCCGGTGATCCCCATCGAGGCCACCGTGGTCACGAGCACCCCCGGAGATGTTGTAAGCTAAATGAGTTCCCGCGAGAGCGGAAACCACGGGCCTGTGGCGCAGCTGGTAGCGCACCTGCATGGCATGCAGGGGGTCAGGGGTTCGAGTCCCCTCAGGTCCACCGATCAATATGAAATGCCCCGCCTCCGGCGGGGTTTTTTCGTGTGCGTCGTCGTCCGCATCAAAGCTTCCTCATGCGCGCCGCGGATCATTTGTATCCGTTCATCGAATTCACCGGAATCACCGCGGCAGACGATGACGTTCTCAGCCGCCTCTCACTGTTGCAGCTCCGGGAACATCACCTCGGGAAAACGGGGCGTGGTACACGATCCCCCGCGCCGGGAACACAGACGACTGCATCCTCGAATCGGGGAACAACAGCAATGCGGTGACCGTGCTGCACCGATAAGACCCTCAGGAATGCGCAGAGCGTCGTGGTAATCGGCGTCGACGGTGTTCACGGCCCGACCGCACGGTCACACATCACGTGGTGGGGCCGCGGATCGATCTGCACGCGCGGCTCGCCGCTCGGGCTCTGATCCGACGACATCGAGCACCGCGGCGCGCAACGCCTGGCCGCGGGCGCTCAGCAGCCGCTGCTGGCGCACATACTCGGCCTTTCCGTCGGCCGTCTCGATCGCAACGGGGGAGTAGCCCCAGTCACGCAGGTCGTAGGGCGAGGCGCGCATATCGAGTTCTCGGATGTCGCGAGCCAGGACGAATGCGTCGAGGAGCAGATGCCCCGGAACGAGGGGGCCGAGCTTCAGCATCCACTTGTAGACGTCCATGCCGGCGTGCAGGCATCCCGGTTGCTCGCGTCCGGGCGCCCCTTCTCGGTCGAGCGGTTCGCGGTTGCGCGGCACCGCCTCGGGGGTGAAGAAGCGGAAAGCGTCGAAGTGCGTGCAGCGTAGGTCGTGGGCCTCGACAACGGCATCCGTTCCCGCCGCGCCGAGCCGGAGCGGGATCTCGTGCCGCGTGGCGTCGGCGCGGTAGACCATCGCCCATTCGTGCAGGCCGAAGCACCCGAAAGCAGCCGGGCGATCGCGCGTCGCACGGAGGATGCCCGTCACGCCGCGGTAGAGCGATGCGCGCTCGGTCCGGAACTGCTCGTCGGCCACGCGCGCGTGGGCGTCGCCGACCGTCTCGTACCAGCGCCAGCCGCCACGCTCCTTCGCAGCGCCCTCGAGCACAACGTGCGGGCCCGGGTGCCAGCGCCGGAGGATGGCCGGCTTGTAGGAGTAATACGTGAACAGGAAGTCCTCGACCGGATGCTTCTCAGCGCGCGAAGCGCGCCGCCGGTGGGCCTCGGTCAGTGCCTCAGCGCGCTCCGCATGCGCATCGGACAGCGCGCGCCAGACCTCCGGCGCGAGCTGAACGGGTTCGAAGGGGCGGAGCGTCACCTCTCGAGGATAGACACCGGTGCGCTGGGAGACCGCGTCATGCCGGCTCGATGAGCGATGGATCGTCGTTGCGCACGTTGCCCACAGCAGACCCGACGGCGAACCAGGTGAGCGTGTCGACCACGGACGGTGCCGCATCCGCCACCGCGTCGAGCAGATCGGCCGGGTACTCGGTGGTGGGATCGAGCCACACGTCGGCGTACTCGGCGTCGATCATCAGCGGCATCCGGTCGTGGATCTCCGCCAGACCGCCGACCGCGGAGCGGGTCAGGATGGTGAAGGTCAGCAGCCAGCGGCCGGGATCGTCGGCGGGACGCGACGGATCCTTCCACCACTCGTAGAGCCCGGCGAAGAAGAGCGGCTCCCCGTTCTCGGGCCGGATGAAGTGAGGCGTCTTGTCCCCGGTGGCGCCTTGCCACTCGTAGTAGCCCGAGGCCGGGATGACGGCACGGCGCGAGACCAGCGCATCACGGAACGTCGGCTTCTCAGCTGCTTCTTCGGACCGCGCGTTGAACGCCCGTGCGCCCACCGACGGATCCTTGGCCCATGCGGGCACGAGGCCCCACCGTGCCGACGCCAGTCGACGCGTCGGCGGCTCGGTCTTGGCCGAGTCGAGCACGATCGTCGCCTGGGCCGTGGGTGCGATGTTGAACGAGGGAGAGGGCAGATCGTCGGGAACGATTTCGGCGTGCAGAACGCTCGCGAGCTCGGAACCGACGCGGGCTACGACGAAACGACCGCACATGTCTTCAGCGTAGGGCGCGCGTGCGACATCCGTCCGCACCGCCCTCAGTCGCGCTCGATGACGCCGACATCGGCGAGCCGGTCCAGGAGCGCCGCTCCATCCGACCCGGTGACCCAGGGCACCTGTGCCGCGGAGTGATCGTTGACCGCGGTGCGGCCACCCGCGAGGACGGCCTCAGCGGGCGACAGCCGCCGGATCGCGACCGCGCGCACCCGGTCGGGGTTCTCGCTGGCGAAGGCCGTGTACAGTGCGTCGTCGTGCTGACCGTCATCGCCGACGAGGAGCCAGCGGACGTTGGGGAACTCCTTCGCGAGGCGCCGCAGATTCTCGGCCTTGTGATCGCGTCCGCTGCGGAACCAGCGGTCGTGTGTCGGTCCCCAATCGGTCAGGAGCATCGGACCCGACGGGAAGACGTGCCTTCTGAGGAACCGCATGAGGGTCGGCGCGACGTTCCAGGCGCCCGTCGAGAGATAGATGACGGGGCTGCCGGGACGGTCACGCGTGAGGCGCTCGAGCATGACGGCCATCCCGGGAACCGGCTGACGCGCGTGCTCGTCGAGGACGAAGGAGTTCCATGCCGCCACGAACGGGCGCGGCAGAGCGGTCACCATGACGGTGTCGTCGATATCGGAGATGATGCCGAAGTCGGTGTCGCCGGCGATCACGAAGACCCGTGTCTCGATGACCTCGCTGCCCTCGACGGTCATCGTGATCGTCTGCCAGCCGGGTTCGAGCGTCCCGGGCAGCTCGACGTCGATGACGCCACCGCGGTCCGCCACGATCGCGTGCGTCGTGCCGGCGACGGTCACCTCGACCTGCGCGAACGCCACCGGCACCGACGCGAAGCTGCGCCAGCCACGGACCGACGCGTACTCCCCGCCCTTCGTAGGGCTTTTCTGGGGTGCGATCAGCACGCGCCCGAGGACGCGGACCCACCCGTCACCGCCGTAGCCCGGGTATGCGGCGACGGTCGGTCGTTGACCGCGCGCGCGGGCGCGTCGTTCGCGCCACGAGTGGAAGCGGCGCTCGAGGCGCGCCAACCACAGGATCTTCTTCCGTGGTGCGGGTGAGGAAGCCATCGCTTCAGTCTTTCACGTCCCCGTCCGCGAGTCGGGTCTTCTCCTCCTCGAGCCGCAGATGGCGCGCCTCCCGCCGGGTGATCAGACGCTTCACGAGGTACGCGAGAACCAGGAACACGACGATGACGGCGACGAAGAGGTATCCGGCGTACTGGATGTTGTCCGAGACGGCGCGATAGGTCTTCGCCGCCGCGGCGACGACGCCCACGTAGAGCGAGGTCCAGATGACGCAGGCCGGGGCCGTCCACGCGATGAAGCGGCGATACGAGAAGCCGCTCATGCCGACCGTCAGCGGCACGAGCGAGTGCAGGACGGGCAGGAACCGCGAGAGGAAGATCGCGGGCCCGCCACGGCGGCGCAGATACAGCTCCGAACGCACCCAGTTGTCCTCGCCGATGCGGCGGCCGAGCCGAGAGAAGCGGATGCGGGGGCCGAGCCAGCGCCCGAGCGCGAACCCGATCGACTCTCCTGCGAGCGAGCCGGCGACGACCGCCGCGCCGAGGATGAAGCCCTCGCCGACACTCCCGACCGCGGTCGCGGCCACGATCACCACGGTGTCGCCGGGCACCACCAGGCCGATGAGCACGCTGGTCTCGAGCATGATCGCGATTCCCGCCACAACCGTGCGCAGCACCGGGTCGATGCTCTGCACAGTGTTCAGAATCCAGTCGAGGATCTCGTTCACGCTCCGAGCCTAGGGGCGCGACCTAAGACATAACCTGTGATCGTGCCCGAGACGACCAGCTTCCGCTGCCTCGACGGGTGGATCGATCCCGCCGACCTCATCGGCACGGTGCCCGGCGAGCACGTCTTCTGGCTCGACGCCGGTGTCGACGCTGATTCGGGATGGAGTTGGCTCGGTTCCGGCGAGCCGGCCGACGCTCCCGACCCGATCGTGGACGGGTCGTCGACGTGTGCGAGGAGCGGCGGGGAGCGCGTCGGGCCCTTCGGCGGCGGCTGGGTCGGCTGGACGGGCTACGACGCTGCGGCCGCACGAGCGGGAGCGCCGGCGCAGCGCGATGCCGAGGAACCCGACGCGCTCTGGCTGCGGGTGGATCGGTTCGTGGCGTTCGACCACGCGGAGCGGCGCGTGTGGGTGGCGGCACCGGCGGACGCAGTGGCGGACTTCGCCGCAGAGGTCGACCGCTGGCGTACGGCCGCTGCCGCTGCCGCTGCCGGCGTCGGCGAGCCATCGGCGCTCCCTCGTCGCCTCGTGGCCGCGGCTCGCGTCGGGCCCGAACGCTACGCCGCACTCGTCGAGGACTGCCGCAGCGCGATCCGCCGGGGTGACGCGTACCAGCTCTGTCTCACGACCCGGTTCACGGTGCGGGACGAGCGCCCGATCGATGCGCTCGGGGTGTTCCGGAGGCTCCGGGGCGCGTCGTCGTCGCATCACGGCGCGCTGATCCGATCGGGGGAGCGGGCGCTGATCAGCGCGAGCCCGGAGCGATTTCTCGGACTCGCCGATGGAACCGTCCTGACGAGCCCGATCAAAGGAACCCGGGGTCGCGGCGGCGATGCGGCATCCGATGCCCGGCTCGTCCGGGATCTCCTGACGAGCCCAAAGGAGCGCGCGGAGAACGTCATGATCGTCGACCTCATGCGCAACGACCTCCAGCGCGTGAGCGAGCCCGGCTCCGTCGTGGTCGAGCGGCTGCTCGAGGTCGAGACCTATCCGACCGTGCACCAGCTGGTCAGCAGCGTGTCGGGATCGATCCGACCGGGCACGCGACTGTCGGAGGTCCTCGCCGCGACGTTCCCGGCCGGGAGCATGACCGGCGCGCCGAAGCTCTCGGCGATGACGATCCTCCATGCTCTCGAGCGCGCCCCGCGCGGGACGTACGCGGGGTGCTTCGGTTGGGTCGGCCACGACGGCGATGCGGATCTGGCGATGATCATCCGGTCGATCGTCGTCGACGCCGTCACCGCCTACGTCGGGGCGGGCGGTGGCATCACATGGGGATCCGAGCCGGACGCCGAGGTCGACGAGGTGGCGCTGAAGGCGCAGGCACCGCTCGCCGCGCTCGGAGCCGACCTGCCGCCCCGGTGGCGGGAGCGGGTCCGGTAGCCTGGAAGCGGTGCTCTCGCGCCTTTTTCGCATTCCCAGATTGGTTCACCCGTGACCGACAGCTCCACTGATCGCGCCAACACGCCCGATTCCGCCGCATTCGACGCCCACGCCGTTCAGGCGAAGTGGCAGCGCGCCTGGGCAGACGCCGATCCCTTCCGTGCCGGCGGCGATGACGACAAGCGTCCCCGCAAGTACGTCCTGGCGATGTTCCCGTACCCCTCGGGCGACCTCCACATGGGGCACGCCGAGAACTACCTCTACTCCGACATCGTGGCCCGCTTCTGGCGGCACCGCGGCTACAACGTGCTGCATCCCATCGGCTGGGACAGCTTCGGTCTGCCCGCTGAGAACGCCGCCATCAAGCGCGGCGCCGACCCCCGAGCGTGGACGTACGACAACATCGCTCAGCAGAAGCAGAGCCTGCACGAGTACGGCGTCTCGTTCGACTGGAGCCGCGTGCTTCACACGAGCGACCCCGAGTACTACACCTGGAACCAGTGGCTCTTCCAGAAGCTCTATGAGAAGGGGCTGGCTTACCGCAAGGAGAGCCCGGTCAACTGGTGCCCGAACGACCAGACGGTGCTCGCCAACGAGCAGGTCGTCGACGGGCACTGCGAGCGCTGCGGTGCCGAGGTGATCAAGAAGAAGCTCACACAGTGGTACTTCAAGATCACCGAATATGCCGACCGCCTGCTCGACGACCTGAACCAGCTCGAGGGCTTCTGGCCGCAGAAGGTCATCCAGATGCAGCGCAACTGGATCGGTCGATCGGTCGGCGCCGACATCGACTTCGAGATCGAGGGCCGTGACGAGAAGGTCACCGTCTTCTCGACCAGGCCGGACACGCTGCACGGTGCGACCTTCATGGTCGTCGCACCCGACTCCGACCTCGCAGCGGAGCTCGCGGCCGGTTCTTCCGACGAGGTGCAGCAGCGCTTCCGCGAGTACCTGCAGACCGTCCAGAAGACGAGCGAGATCGACCGGCAGACCGCGGACCGTCCGAAGACCGGCGTGTTCCTCGACCGGTTCGCCATCAACCCCATCAACGGTGAGCGGCTGCCGATCTGGGCTGCCGACTATGTGCTCGCCGACTACGGTCACGGTGCGGTCATGGCCGTCCCGGCGCACGATCAGCGTGACCTCGACTTCGCGCGAGCGTTCGACCTGCCCGTCCGGGTCGTCGTCGACACGACGGCCCCCGTGACGGGTGCGATGCCCGTCATCGAGCTCGACGACGAGGGTGTGCCCGTCGACTCCGCCCCCGCGATCGATGACCTCGACCCTGCCCGCACCGGTGTCGCCCTCACGGGTGACGGACGCATGATCAACTCGGGTGCACTGGACGGCCTGAGCAAGCGCAACGCGATCGGGCGTGCCATCGAGCAGCTGACCGCGAGCGGAACCGGCCGTGCGGCCAAGACCTACCGCCTGCGGGACTGGCTGATCTCGCGGCAGCGCTTCTGGGGTACGCCGATCCCGATGATCCACACCGAGGACGGCCGGATCGTTCCGGTGCCCGCCGAGGAGCTTCCGGTTCGCCTCCCGTCCGTGGCTGGCCTCGATCTCACGCCGAAGGGCGCGTCGCCGCTCGGTGCCGCGACCGACTGGGGCACCACGACCGACCCGGAGACGGGGGATCCCGCGCGCCGCGACCCGGACACGATGGACACCTTCGTCGACAGCTCGTGGTATTTCCTGCGATTCCTGTCGCCGAACGACGCCGGCCAGCCGTTCGCGCCTCGCGAGGCCGACAAATGGGGCCCGGTCGACTTCTACATCGGCGGCGTCGAGCACGCGATCCTGCACCTGCTCTACGCGCGGTTCATCACCAAGGCCCTGTTCGACATGGGCCAGGTGGAGTTCACCGAGCCGTTCTCGAGCCTCATCAACCAGGGCATGGTCATCCTCGACGGCGCGAAGATGTCGAAGAGCAAGGGCAACCTCGTGCTCTTCCAGGAGGAGCTCGAGCAGCACGGCGCGGACGTCCTGCGTGTGGCCCTCGCGTTCGCGGGTCCGGTCGAGGACGACAAGGACTGGGCGGATGTCTCCACGACGGGCGCGGCGAAGTTCCTCGCCCGTGCGCTGCGGGTCGCCGCGGACGTGGACAGCGAGATCGACGTCGTCTGGGCCGAGGGGGATGCCGCGCTGCGTCGGGTCACGCACCGCCTGTGGGCAGACGCCCCGGGGCTCGTCGAGCAGACGAAGTTCAACGTCGTCGTCGCGCGGCTCATGGAGCTCGTGAACGCCACCCGCAAGGTCATCGACAGCGGCGCCGGCGCGAGCGACCCGGCAGTTCGCGAAGCGGCCGAGGCGGTCGCCGTCATCCTCGATCTGTTCGCTCCGCACACAGCGGAGGAGATGTGGGAGACCCTCGGGCACGAGCCCTTCGTCGGCCTCGCCGTCTGGCGCCAGCCCGACCCGACGCTTCTCGTCGAGGAGTCCGTCACCGCGGTCGTCCAGATCGACGGAAAGGTCCGGGGCACGCTCAACGTGTCGGCGAAGATCTCCTCGGATGAGCTGGAGTCACTCGCCCGCACCGACGAGAAGGTGGTCCGCGCCCTGAACGGCCGCGAGATCGCCCGAGCCGTGGTTCGCGCTCCCAAGGTGGTCAGCTTCACGACCGCTCGCTGACGACGGCGGGGGGAGTCGTCACAGGGTGACACACTTCCCCCGCCGCCGTCACCCGCGGACTACCGTGGCGATCGTGCAGCCGCTTCCCGCCGTCGTCCTGACCATCGTGCTCGTCGCGTTCGTCGCAGCGATCGGCATGATCGCCCGGCGCTCGCGCGGTCGTACGCACGACGTCGCAGACGGTGAGCTCCTGACTCCCTCGATGGTCGGCACGCCGGCCTTCGGCCAGTCCGCGACCCTGCTGCAGTTCAGCACCGAGCTGTGCTCTCGGTGCCCCGCGGCGCGGCGCGTGCTGACGTCGCTCGCGGGGGACCACGACGGCGTCCGACACGTCGAGGTGGACCTGACGCATCGTCCCGACCTCACTCGCCGGTTCGACGTCATGCAGACACCCACGGTGCTCGTGCTCGACGGCACCGGGAGGGTGCGTCAGCGCACGGGTGGAGTCCCGGATCGGTCCGCGCTCGAGACCGAGCTCACCCGTCTGCTGCAGGAGGCGTGAGATGACCGCGATCGAACGTCTCGACGTCCGTGCGCCACGCTTCGCGGCATCCATCACGGCCGTCCTGCTGCTCGCGGCTTTCCTCGCATCGCTGCTCGGAATCGCGACGGCGCCGACGGGTGCCGAGTGGCGCCTCGGAGCCGCGCCACTCGCCGATCGGGTCGTCGATGGGGGCTTCCTGCTCGTGCTCCTCGCGGCGCTCCTGTTCCTGTGGGGCGTCGTGTCACCGCGGACCGCGCCCTGGGCGGTGCTCTTCCGCCGCGTCGTGCGGCCGCGCCTGTCACCCCCGCGAGAGTTCGAGGACGCGCGTCCGCCGCGCTTCGCGCAGGGTGTGGGCCTCACGGTGACCGCGGCAGGGCTGCTGCTGCATCTCGCAGGCGTTCCGTGGGCATTGCCCATCGCGGCTGCGCTCGCGTTCGCAGCCGCATTCCTGAATGCCGCGTTCGGCTTCTGCCTCGGCTGCCAGATGTATCTGCTGCTGCAGCGGGCGGGTCTTCTCGGGCGTGCGCGGGCGTAGCCCGCTCTGACCGTACCTCCTCCGATTTCTGCGCCTGATCCGGTTTCTGAACTCCAGGTTCGGGGGGATTCGCGGTGTCGTCGACCCCCCTTGTGACGCCTGGAGGCCCGTCCTAGCTTGGGTGGCATTCACAGGGGCGGCTTCGGCCGCGGGGACACGGTCGACCCCTCGCCGCCTCTATTCGGCGTGCAATGAGGAGACGAAATGAACGACGAAACGATCAGCCCCGCAGCCCCTCTGTTCACCAGGCCCACGGAGGCGAAGGGTGCGCCGCGGCACGTGATTCCCCAAAACGAATCGCTTCCCGCGACCGCGAAGCAGATCGTCGAGGATGAAACGATCCTCGACGGAAATGCGCGTCTGAACCTCGCCACGTTCGTGAGCACGTGGATGGATGACGAGGCGAAGGACGTCTACACCTCGTCTTTCGATAAGAACATGATCGACAAGGATGAGTACCCGCAGACCGCGGCCATCGAGGACAATTGCTGGCGGATGCTCGCCAATCTGTGGAACTCGCCGGATGCCGGGCACAGCATCGGCACCTCGACCATCGGCTCCTCGGAGGCGTGCATGCTCGGCGGGCTCGCGTTCAAGCGCCGCTGGCAGCAGCTCCGCCGGGCGCAGGGCAAGGACGCGTCCACTCCGAACCTCGTCATGTCGAGCGCCGTGCAGGTGTGCTGGGAGAAGTTCTGCAACTACTTCGACGTCGAGCCCCGGTTCGTTCCGATCACGGAGGAGCACAAGACGCTCGACGGCCACGACCTGGAGAAATACGTCGACGAGAACACGATTGGCGTCGTCGCGATCATGGGCGTGACGTACACCGGGATGTACGAGCCCGTCGCGCAGATCGCTGCTGCGCTCGACGCGATCCAGGAACACACCGGTCTCGACATCCCTATTCACGTCGACGGCGCATCGGGCGGGATGATCGCCCCCTTCCTGCAGCCCGACCTGGTCTGGGACTTCCGGCTGGAGCGGGTGCACTCGATCAGCACCTCGGGCCACAAGTACGGCCTGGTGTATCCGGGCCTCGGCTGGGTCGTGTGGCGCGAAGCGCGGTGGCTGCCCCAAGACCTCGTCTTCCAGGTGAGCTATCTCGGTGGCGAGATGCCGACGTTCGCGCTGAACTTCTCGCGGCCGGGCGCTCAGGTGCTGCTCCAGTACTACCTGTTCCTCCGGCTCGGCTTCGAGGGATACCGTGCCGTTCAACAGGAGTCGCAGGACGTCGCGAAGTATCTCGCCGCCGGGATCGGCGCGCTCGATGCGTTCGAGCTGTGGAACGACGGAAGCGACATCCCGGTGTTCGCGTGGCGCTTGAAGAAGGGACACACCGACAACTGGACGCTGTACGACCTGCAGGATCGACTGCGGATGCGCGGCTGGCTGGTGCCGGCCTATCCGATGCCGGACGATCTCACCGACATCACGGTGCAGCGCATCGTCGTGCGCAATGGGTTGAGCATGGATCTCGCTCAGTCGCTGCTGGCCGACATCCAGCGTGAGGTGGCGTACCTCGACGGCCTGCAGTCGCCCATGCCCACGGCCGCCGCGAATTCGGCGTTCCACCACTGAGGCGCGTCGTCATGTCCACGTCTCAGCCATCCTCCCGTACGACGCCGAACCATCCCCTCGCGCCTCGGTCGAGCGTCACGACCTACCTCGGTGTCGGCCAACTCGCGCTGCTGACGCTCGTGGTCGTCGCCAGTCTTCGCTCGCTGCCGGCGATGGCGGTCTTCGGCCTCGGCAGCGTGACCCTGTACATCCTCCCGGCGATCTTCTTCCTGATTCCGACAGCACTGGTCGCGGCAGAGCTCGCAACGGGCTGGAAAGGCGGCATCTACGTCTGGATCCGTGAAGCGATGGGCAACCGCTGGGGCTTCACCGCCGTCTGGCTCCAATGGATCCAGAACGTCGTGTGGTACCCCACGCAGCTGGCGTTCATCGCGGCCGCGCTCGCGTTCGTCTTCCTCGATCCGTCACTGTCGAGCTCGGGCTTCTTCACGGCAGTGGTGATCCTCGTGCTGTACTGGGGCTCGACGCTGGTGACGCTGCGCGGCGGGAATCTCTTCGCAAAACTGGGCTCCTGGGGCGGCATCCTCGGCACGCTGCTCCCGGCGGCCATCCTCATCGTCTTCGGAGCGATCTGGGTCTTCGGCGGCGAGAAGAGCCAGGTGCCGCTCACGCCCGACGCGGTGATCCCGCCGTTCACCGGCATCGCATCGATCGTGCTGATCGTGTCGAACTTCCTCGCCTATGCCGGCATGGAGGTCAACGCGGTCCACGTGAATCAGATGAAAGACCCCGGCCGCGGCTTCCCGCGTTCGATCCTCATCTCGTCGATCCTGATCCTGCTGGTGTTCATCCTGCCGACCCTCGCCATCTCGGTTGCGGTGCCGCAGGAGGAGCTCGGGCTGACGAATGGCATCATGCTCGCGTTCCAGGAGTACTTCCAGCACTGGGGCGTGGGGCAGTGGGCGACGGCCGCGATGTCGGCGCTCATCGCGGCGGGCGCGCTCGCCTCGGTGATCACCTGGATCGCGGGCCCGTCCAAGGGCGTGCTCGCAGCAGCGGAGACCGGGCTGCTCCCGCCGCTGCTGCAGAAGAAGAACAAGGCCGGCGTGCAGTCGGGCATCCTCATGCTGCAGGGCACGATCGTCACGATCCTGGCGGCGATCTTCATCATCGTTCCCAACGTGAGCGCGGCATTCGTGGCACTGATCGACATGGCCGCGGCGCTCTACCTGATCATGTACATGATGATGTTCGCCGCTGCGCTCGTGCTCCGACGGACGCAGCCGGGCGTGAAGCGCACGTATCGGGTACCGGCCATGGGGCTGGTCGCCGGTGTCGGGTTCCTCGCGAGCCTCGCCGCGTTCGTGTTCTCGTTCATCCCGCCGTCGGGGTTCAGCGCCTTCTCTCCGGCGCTGTATCCCTGGATCGTCGGGCTGGTGATCATCGTCCTCGGGGCTCCGCCGCTCATCTTCTACGCCGTGCGCAAGCCGTCGTGGGACATGCGCACCGCGGAGGACAAGAACGTTCCGGTCACCCATGAGACGGATCCACCCGCCGGAGTGGATTCGGGATCTGTGCCGACAAGTCGACGGCGCCCGGACGAGTCGCCGGGCTCTCCCCACACGGGGTGACGCGCAGGTTGTTCCGCAGCGGCGACGGGGAAGGGAACGGTCGGGAGCATCCCGCCTAGCCTGACGGCGTGACTGCTCCCGACCCCGCTCCGGCCCGGCGCCGCTGGAGCGTCGGGGCGCTGATCGTCCTCGTCCTCGCAGCGGCGGCGGTCACCGTCGCGATCGGCATGATCCGCTCTCTCGCGGCGCCGGCGTCGGTGGTGACCCCGGCCGTGAGCCCGACGGTCGAGGCTCACGGCGACACCGGCACCGCCGCCGTCTACGTCCACGTCCACGGCGCCGTCGTGAGCCCCGGGTTGTATCGCCTCGAAGCCGACGCGCGCGTGATCGACGCCGTCGCCGCGGCGGGCGGTTTCAGCGACACCGCTGATCCGGCTGGAGTGAACCTCGCGCGCACCGTCACCGACGGCGAGCAGCTCTTCGTCCCCGAGCCCGGTCAAGCGCCGCCCGAATCGGCAGACGGTGGGTCGTCCGGCGGGGCCGGTGCAGACGGCCTCGTCGATCTCAATACCGCGGATGCCGCTGCGCTCGACACCCTCCCACGGGTCGGCCCTGCGCTGGCCGAGAGGATCATCGCCTGGCGCGAAGAGAACGGGCGATTCACGAGCGTCGAAGACCTGCTGGCGGTGTCGGGGATCGGCGAGAAGATGCTCGAGTCACTGCGGGACCGGGTGCGCGTGTGAGCGGCCGCATCCGCCGTCGCGACCTCCGCTTGCTGCCCGTCGCGGTCGGTGTCTGGGTCGCCGCACTCGTGACGACGAACGATCCCGACGTCGCGGGAATCCTGGCGGCCGCGCTCTGGACGGCCGCGACGGGGATGCTGGCGGTGACGATCCTCCGTCGCCGGTTCTGCGACGACTCACGCCCACGGCGGACCGGCATCGCCATCGCCACCGTCACGCTCGCCTTCGCGGCGGCTGCCGTGTCGCACACCGCGATGAGCGTGCCCGACCGAGATCGGGCCCTCGCGTTGCCCCTCACCGGCGGGCGGGTGGTGGCGATCGAGGCCGATGTCACGGGAAAGATCGAGAGCTCTGCCACGGGCTGGCGTTTCGATGCCGTGGCTACCAGCGTCCGCGCCGGCGGCGACGTCACCGCGACCCGGGTGCCAGTGGTCGTCCGCACAGCCGAGCGTTCCGTCGGTCTCGATCTGGGTGCCACCGTCTTGCTCACCGGCTCCGCCGCGCCCGCCCGGTCGGGGGAGCGGGCGGTCCTCATCATCACGGCGAGCGATCCGCCGGAGGTCGTCGCGCAGCCGCGGGGTCCTCTCGCACTGGCTTCCACGCTCCGGACGGCGCTGCTCACACAGGCTTCTTCGCTGCCGCAGCCGGGCGCGGGCCTCGTCGCAGGCCTCGCGGTCGGAGACACGGCCGGGGTCACTGCCGAGCTCGATGCGCAGATGAAGACGGCGTCGCTTTCGCATCTGACCGCGGTCTCCGGGGCGAACTGCGCGCTCGTCGTCGGAATAGCGTTCCTCGGCGCCGGGATGCTGGGGCTGCGCCGTCCGTGGCGCGTCACGATCGGGCTCGCGGCGCTCTCGGGCTTCGTGATCCTCGTCTCACCAGAGCCGAGCGTCGTGCGGGCGGCCGCCATGGCCGCTATAGCGATGCTCGCAGCGTTGCTCGGGCGCGCTGGTGCGGGGGCGTCCGTTCTGTGCCTCGCGATCGTCATCTGCCTGATCGCCGATCCCTGGCTCGCAGGCAGCATCGGGTTCGCGCTGTCGTCGGCCGCGACCGCAGCGTTGATCCTGTTCGCCGGCCCCGTGAGCGACTCGCTACGACGTTTCATGCCGCGCCCCCTCGCGCTCGCCATCGCCGTACCCGCCGCCGCGCAGCTCGCGTGCACTCCGATCCTGGTGATGATCGATCCGCGACTACCGGTGTACGCCGTGCTCGCCAACGCGTTGACCGCGCCCGCGGCACCGCTGGCGACCATCGCCGGGCTCGCGGCGTGCCTGAGCGTCGGGGCGCCGCTGTTGGCGAGTGGCCTGACCGCCATCGCCTGGGTCCCGTGCGCCTGGATCGCAGCCACCGCACAGGCGGTCGACGCCGTCCCCGGCAACTCGATCGCCTGGTTCCCCGACGCGCCGGGTGTCGTGCTCGCAGCGGCCCTCTGCGCCGCCCTGCTGCTGGCTGTGCTTCCCGGCACCCCCCGCCGGGTTCGTCGCGCCTCGACGGCGCTCGTCGCTCTCGCCGTGGGCGGGGTGGTCGGCTCGGGCCTCGTGACGGGACCGCTCGAGCGGGCGCGGACCCCCGATGACTGGGCGATCGCTGTCTGCGACGTGGGCCAGGGTGACGGGGTTCTCCTGCGCTCGAGCGACGCTGTCGCGCTCGTCGACACCGGCCCCGACCCCGAGGCACTCGGTGCGTGTCTGAACCGGTTCGGGGTCAGCCGCATCGATCTCCTCGTTCTCACCCACTTCGACCTCGACCACGTCGGCGGCACCGACGCGGTCATCGGGCGCGTCGGCGCCGTCCTCCACGGCCCGGTCGCGGACTCGCAGGAGGATCAGCTGCTCGCGCGACTCGCCGCAGCCGGAGCGTCGGTCCGCACGGCTTCCGCCGGCATGGCGGGGGCGCTGGGCGGCGCCGACTGGGAAGTACTGTGGCCGCGCAGGAGCGCGAGCGGGTTCGCGCCCGGCAACGATTCGAGCGTCGTGATCGATGTCCGCGGCGGCGGGATTCCTGCCGTCCTGCTTCTCGGCGATCTCTCGGAGACGCCCCAGCTGACCCTCGGCGCCGCGCTGCGGTCGACATACGACGTCGTCAAGGTGTCGCACCATGGCAGCGCGGACCAAGCCGAGTCGCTGTACGGCCGGCTCGGCGCACGTGTCGCGCTGATCGGGGTGGGGGAGAATTCCTACGGCCATCCGCGCGAGGAGACCATCGCCCTCCTGCGCTCGCTCGGGCACGAGATCGTCCGCACCGACGAAACCGGAGCAGCAGCACTCACCATGACCGATGGCGGCATCCGGGTGTGGCGCCAGCGCGTCCCGCCACCGGGATGAAACGCGGATTCCGTCCGCATCGCCCGGGCCAGCGGCTACTCGGGCGGGGCGACAAGCTGGGCCAGACGCGCGTACGAGTCGGTGATGATCGCGGTCAGCGTCGCGGTGCAGTCCTCGGCGGTCCACAGCTCGAGCGCGGTGTCGAAGAGCCCCACGACTGTCTGGGAGACGAGCAGAGCGTCGATGTGATCGGCACCGCGCCGCCGGAGCCCGTCGCGGATCGCCTGCGCCAGAACCGCGGACTTCGATCGCTCGCGCTCGATGAGATGCGCATCGGTCGCGATGATCGATCGGCGCTCGCGGATCGCGTCGCGCCAGGCCTCGAGCTCAGGCGTGACGGCGAGCAACCCATGCATGGCCAGTGCCATCGGGTCGAGCCCGTCGGGCGCGGCGGCGAGCAGGTCGGCAACGACATCCGGAAACTCGCGCTCACGGAGGAACAGCACGTCGCGCTTGTCGGGGAAGTGACGGAAGAACGTCCGCGTGGTCAGACCCGCCCGTTCCGCGATCTGCGGCACCGTGGTGGCCGCATACCCCTGCGACCGGAACAGCTCGATGGCGGCTTGTTCCAGGCGCAGTGCGGCGTCGGGGGCCCAGCGTGGCATGGGGCGAGCCTACCCGATGACATTGTGTGTCATCATTAGCGGACGCATTGATGACAGAGCATGTCATCACCTCTCGGAACGGAGCCCGCCCCATGTCATCGAACGCCGCCGCTTGGCTCCCGTCTCCGCGAGCCGATCTCGTCGTCGGGCCCGCTGCGATGCATGAGCCGGGCCCGAGGGAGATGCTCATCCGCAGCCGGGCGGTCGCGGTGAACCCGCTCGATGACGTCAAGCAATGGACCGGCGATCTGATGTACCGCTGGCTGGGCTATCCCGCGGTGCTCGGAGAGGATGTCGCGGGTGAGGTAGCCGCCGTGGGGGAGGGCGTGACGCGCTTCGCGGTGGGCGACCGCGTCGCCGCCTACGCGGTCGGGATGGAGCGCGGCCGACGCCATGAGGCGGAGGGCGCGTTCCAGCTCTACGTCGTCGTGCGAGAAGATCTCGCGACGCCGTTGCCCGACGGTCTTTCGTTCGAGCAGGCCGCGGTGCTGCCGCTCGCCGTCTCGACGGCGGCCACGGCACTCTTCCAGGACGATCAGCTCGCACTCCGCACCCCGACCGCTGACGCAGCACCGACGGGGGAGACCCTGGTCGTGTGGGGCGGCTCGACGAGCGTGGGGAGCAACGCGATCCAGCTGGCGGTCGCGGCGGGCTATCGCGTCATCACCACCGCCTCACCGCATAACGAGTCCCGAATGCGCGAGCTCGGCGCGGAGCTCGTCGTGGACTATCGCGAGCCCGGAGCCGTCGCAGCCATCGTCTCGGGCGTCGGAGGCCGCCCCCTCGCCGGCGTGGTCGCGATCGGGGCGGGCTCGGGCGATGCCGCGGTGAGGATCGCAGCCACGGCCGGTACCCGTCGCGTCGCTCTCCTGAGCCCGCCGGTCGCCTTCACGACGCTTCCCCGCCGCGGTGGCCCGAGCATCGCGTTCCTGCGGACGATGACGACGATCGGGCTGTCCCAGCTCGCGACGCAGGCTCGGGCTCGCCGCCACGGCATCAACGCCAGGTTCGTGTGGGGGAGCTCTCTCATGACCAGCAGCGTCGGACCCATGCTGTGGGAGCAGTATCTGCCCGGGGCTCTCGCCGAGGGCCGGCATGTCTGCGCCCCCGAGGCCGAAATCGTTGGGGAAGGCCTGGAGAGCATTCAACACGCGCTGAATCTGCTTCACGCAGGCGTCTCCGCCCGAAAGCTCGTCGTCCGCCTGTAGCGACCACCATTCGGGGTCGGTGGTCCCGATTAGGCTGGGAGCATGCCGCCGAGTCCCCGACGTCCTGCCGCCCGCGGTGCCGCGAAATCGGCCATCCGGCAGCTGTCGTGGCGCGCGCCGGAACCGGCGCCGATCGTGCTCGTGGCAGGCCCCGAAGAGGTGTGCGCGGAGCGCGCCATCGCCGGACTCCGCGACTATCTGAAGGCCGAGGACCCGAGCCTCGAGGTCTCCGACATCCGCGCCGACGACTACGCCGCAGGCGCCCTTCTCGGGGTGGCGTCACCCTCGCTCTTCGGCGAACCTCGGCTCGTGCGAGTGGCGGGCGTCGAGAAGTGCTCCGATGCCTTCCTCACGGAGGCGCTCGCGTATCTCGAGAATCCGCAGGAGGGCGCCACGATCGTCCTGCGGCACACGGGTGCGAGTGTCCGGGGCAAGAAGCTGCTCGAGGCCATCCGTTCGGGCATCGGGGGCGGGGTCGAGATCTCAGTTCCCGCGATCAAGCGCGACTCCGACCGTTTCGACTTCGCGGCGGGGGAGTTCAAGGCTGCGGGCAAGCGGATCGCTCCGTCGGCGCTCCGGAGCCTCGTCTCCGCTTTCGCCGACGACCTGACCGAGCTCGCGGCCGCCTGTCAGCAGCTCATCTCGGACGTGCCCGGTGACATCGGCGACCAGGTCGTCGAGAGGTACTACGGGGGCCGGGTCGAGACAACAGCCTTCGCCGTCGCGGATACCGCGATCGCCGGTCGCTACGGCGAGGCGCTCATCACGCTGCGGCACGCTCTGGCCAGTGGGGCCGATCCCGTGCCGCTCGTCGCCGCGATCGCCTCGAAGCTGCGCACCATGGCGCGCGTCGTCGGCACGCGCGAGCCGTCTGCCGCGCTCGCTGCCCGGCTCGGCATGAAGGACTGGCAGGTTGACCGAGCCAAGCGCGACCTCGTCGGATGGACCGAGTCGGCCCTCGCGACCGCGATCCAGGCGGCCGCCCGCGCGGATGCCGAGGTCAAGGGTGCCTCGCGCGACCCCGTCTTCGCGGTCGAGCGGCTCGTCACCGTCATCGCGACGCGGTCACCCTACGGGTCCTGACCGCTCAGCGGCAAAGCGAAAGGCCCGCCCCACACGGGGACGGGCCTTCAACAGCGACGGCTCAGAGAGCGGCGACCTGCTTCGCGATAGCCGACTTGCGGTTCGCAGCCTGGTTCTCGTGGATGACGCCCTTGCTCACGGCCTTGTCGAGCTTCTTCGAAGCCTTGGCCAGCGCCTTCTCGGCAGCAGCCTTGTCGCCGGCGGCGATGGCCTCGCGGGTGCGACGCACCTCGGTCTTCAGCGCGCTCTTGACGGCCTTGTTGCGCTCGCGCGCCTTCTCGTTGGTCTTGTTGCGCTTGATCTGCGACTTGATGTTCGCCACGTTCGACGTATCTTTCGTTCGGAGTTTTCGGTGGATGTGCCGGGCGACAGTAGAGGGATGCCGCACGGCGGTCGTGTGAGGGAGGAACCCACACGGCAAGCCGACTTGAGAGTCTATCAGGTCGCGTCGCGAGAGCCGGTATTCGCGAGGGTCGCGAGGGCGAGATCGATGACCGCGTTGAACACGCGCGGTCGCATGGCCGTGACGAGGTGACTGGTGCGAGGGACGACGATCAACTCCGCCTCGGGCGCCAGCTTCGCGAACAGCCGTTCATTGACGCGCAACTGGTCGTACTGGCCGTTGACGAACCAGGTCGGCACATCGATTCGTCGGATCGCCGCGAGCAGGTCGAGCACCGACAGGCTCGCCAGCGCGACGTCCTGAGCGTCGTATGCGTATCCGCCGGCGCCGAAGTCCGGCCGGGTCTCGACGGGAAGCGTGCGGTCGAGAACCCAGTCGGTGATCCGCTGGCCGCGGCCGGGCAAGCGATCGAACCCGAGGGCGAGCGCTCGATATACCGCGAGGCCGAATCCACGGGGGATCGCGGTGCAGGATGCGGCGATGAACGCGGACACCGGGGGACGTTCCTCACGGCCGACGTAAGCGGTGCTCAGCAGCCCACCCATCGAGTGGCCCACCAGCAGGACGGGGCCGCGCTCGGCGGCATCCCGAACCGCATCGTCGATCGTCGCGAACGCGCCGTCGAGGGTGAAGGTCTCGGCCATGCGCGTGCCGTGGCCGGGCAGGTCGAGCGCGGTGACGGGGATGCCGCGATCCTGAAGATGGGCCACCTGAGCGCGCCACATCGTGGCCGAGGTCCGGATCCCGTGCACGAGCACCACCTGCGCGGTCATGCTCCCACCCTACGGACCCGACTCGTGCGCCGCTGGAGCAGCTCGGCGCGCACATGAACGAGTGAGGGCGACCGGTGAGCCCGGCCGCCCTCACGTCGTATCAGCGTGCGTGCGAGCTCATCGCTCCGAGGCGGCACCCCGTCGCCGTGTCACCGCGGTGACGCCGCCCGCGACGAGGAGCATCGCTCCTGCGAGCAGAACGCCCAGCGGCGTCTCCGCGCCGGTCACCGCGAGCTGCCCGGAGCGCACGACGGTGATCGCGAACTCCAGCGGCTCCTCGCCGGCCGTGGAGATCCGCAGCGTGTGCGCTCCCACCGCGAAGTCCCCGGGAATGGACACCCGGAAGGACGTCACACCGGAGCTGTCGGCGGCCGGGATGCCGCGTACCTCGATCGGCTCGCTGAACAGGGTCGCGCCGATCCGCTGGCCGGGCTCGAGGCCCGAGACCCGCACATCGATGAACCCGCCCTGCTCCACCCGGGTCGTGGAGAGCTCGACCTGTGCCCACGCCGCCGCGCCCGGGTCGGTACCCGGCTCGGTGCCCGGCTCGCCGATCCGGACCGGGATCATGACCGTCGTCTCCGTGGCATCCGTCGTCAGGACGAGCTCGGCGACGCCGTCCGGGAGGTCGGCCGGAAGCGGCACCGACACGACCGCGCTTCCTCCCGCGACCGGTGCGGTCGCGATGACCTCGCCGCCGAGAGACACATCCACCGCGCCGTTCTGGGGTGCACCGAGGCTCGTCATGTCGAGGTTCGACACGGTCAGCTCGAGTGTCGAGCCCGCGGCCGCGGTCTCGGGGACGCCCTGGACACGCACGGCGTGCTTCGTGAACGAGGGCGCGACGGGCTGCTTCGCGCCGAGGTACTCGATCCAGGCCTCGTGGTCGAGGAACCCGGTGTCGACGTAGTCGGTGCCCGCGGCGAAGGCGCGGAAGTTGTCTCCCGAGCCGGACGCGAGGAACGAGAGCGTGCCGATGCGGTACTCGGCGTCGAGGTCGAGCGGCTGCCCGTCGACCGTGACCGAGGTGATCCGGCTGCCCTCCGGGCGGGTGTCGTCGAACGTGTAGGTCACGTTGTCGGACAGGCCCAGCTGCAGGTAGGGACGCGACGGCACGTTGCCGTCCTTGTCGCGCTGCCACTGCTGCTCGAGAACGCGCACGAAGTCGGCTCCCGTCAGGGTCACGAGGGCCATCGTGTTGTTGAACGGCAGCACGGCGTACGCCTGCCCCCAGGTGATCGTGCCGTCCGACACGCCCGCGACCGCGTTGGCGCCGAATTCGGCCTGCGTGTCGAACAGGTCGGCCCGGAGACCGCCCGAGTTGGTCACGCCGATCTGCGCGCCGTTCGGCAGGTTGGCGAGGTTCGATCGGATCGACTCCGCGACGAGGTTTCCGAGCGAGGACTCCGACGCTCGATCGTCGCGCTTGCCGCCGGCGTAGGCGCCGTCGGCGTACGACCCGCCCGAGTACGCGCTGGTGATGTCGGCGGAGATCGTCGCGACCGGCGTGTTGCCGATCTCAGCGAAGTCCGCGAGCGCCTGCCGGACGATCTCGTCGACCTCGGCCACGCGCGGGTACGTCGCGATCAGGTCGGCGGCGGGGGTCTCGGTCTGTCCGACGTTCTCCTGCGTGTGCGAGAGGACCTCGCCGCTCGTGGGATCGACAGAAAGGACGACCTTGCCGACGAACTCGCCGTACGAGCCGGTCTGGACGATCGGACGAGTCCGGTCCGTTCCCGGGATCGGCGCCGACCACGCGTAGAGCTTGTGCGTGTGACCGGTGTAGATCGCGTCCACCTCGGGGGAGGTCTCGTTGACGATGCGGGCGAACACCGCACTGTCGGCGACGGCCTCATCGAGGCTGGCGTCCGAGGCGCTGTCGGCCGCGCCCTCGTGATAGAGCGCGACGATGACGTCGGCCTGGTCGCCGGAGCCGTCGATGAGGTCGGCTGCGACGCGGTTGACCGCTTCGACAGGGTCGCCGAAGTCGAGACCGGCGATGCCCGTGCCGCTCACCAGCGACGCGGTCTCCTCCGTCACGACGCCGATGACGCCGATCGTGAGGCCCTGCGACTCGACGAGCTCATACTCGTCGAACTGCGGGTCGGTCGTGCCGGCGGCGTAGACGTTCGCCCCGAGGTGCGAGAAGTCGGCGCGCGGGATGACGCGGTCGCGCAGATCGGCGAAGCCGCGATCGAACTCGTGGTTGCCCACCGCGCTCGCCCGCAGATCGAGGGCGTTGAGCACATCGATTGTCGGCTCGTCCTGAGCGAGTGACGACGCCGGGAGCGACGCCCCGATGTTGTCGCCGGCCGACAGCAGGACAGCGTCGGGAGCGGCCGCGCGCAGCTCTTCGATGGTTCCGGCGAACCCGACGGTCCCCGGAACCTCGGGCTGGGCCTCCACCTTGCCCTCGGCAGGCTTGGCCGGCGTGACGCCGGTGATGCGGCCGTGGAAGTCGTTGATCCCGAGCAGCGTCAGATCGATCGGCTCGGCCGGAGCCGACGCCTCCGCCGAGAGCCCGACCTTCACCGGATCGTGATCGGAAGAGCGGTAGGGGCCGTCGTCGTAGAACAGGGCGCCATGGTTGTTGTAGCGGCTGTACTCGAACGAGAGCGGCTCACCGGAGTTGATGTTCCAGATGTCGCCGCCGGTCGCGCGCTCGCGCGCGGCACCGTTCATCAGGATGTGATCGAGCGAGCCGGCGAGCCCCGAGAACGAGTAACTCGACTTCTCGATGCCGAGGGCAACTTCGGCCGACTCATAGCCGGCGCCGCGCAGCACCTCGATGGGGTCTTCGTAGGTGTAGGAATTGAAGTCACCGACGAGGAACACGGCGTCAGTGTCACCCTGGATGCTCGGCACCCACTCGGCCAGCGCCGTCGCCTGGCGCACTCGCGACTCGTTCGACCGGCCCTGACCGTTCGGGTCCTCCTCATCACCCGGCCACGGCCCAGCCGATCCCTTCGACTTGAAGTGGTTGACGACGAAAAGGAAAGCCTCGCCGCCGTTCACCGGAACGAAGGTCTGTGCGATCGGCTCGCGAGCGTTTCCGAAGGCCTGTCCGTCGGCCGATAGCGTGCCCAGAGCGCGAGCATCGCCGACGCGCTCGACGAGCGCAGGCTGGTAGATGATCGCGTTGGTGATGACGTCCCGGAGGGATGCCGCGGGCAGCTCGGTCGACGAGGGAACATAGGCCCATTTGCCCGGCTCCGACGCCGCGTTCAACGCCGCGACCAGCGAAGCCGTCGCTTCATCGGCGGTCTCGCCGAGCGCGGCGGAGTCCTCGATCTCCATCAGACCCACCACAGAGGCGTCCAGGGCGTTGATCGCGGCGACGATCTTCGCCTGCTGACGCTCGAGGTCATCGGCGTCCCATGCTCCGCGCTGATCGCAGCCGCCCTGCACGTTCACGCCCTCACCGGTGCGATCCGTGTAGGCGGCGCAGTCGCTGTCGTCGACCCCCAGCGTCGTGAAGTAGTTCAGAACGTTGAACGATGCCACGCTGAGATCGCCGCCGACCGCTGCCGGAGCAGCAGGGCGATCGATGGAGAACAGGACCTGGTCGCCTGCGCCCGTGGCGTCGCCGACGCGGAACTGCGTCGGGTTGAGCTTCCAGGTGTTGTTGCGGTAATCCAGGACATATGCGCCGCTCAGGGTCGCGCTGCCACCCACCACGGGCGGCTCATCGAGCGACAGGTACGCGGGGATCAGGTCGCCGTTCAGCAGTCGGCCGGTGTCGCGGTTGCGCTCCGCGAAATTGATGGAGCCACCGTCGTCGAGCACGACTCCACGCGCGAGGTTGTCGGCCGCGACCGCCGCGGCCTCGGCCGATCCCGGGCGGGCGGCATCCGTCGGCTGGCGCAGCGGCGAGCCGCCGGTCGCCAGACCCACCTCGCCGTACTGGCCGGTGGTGTAGGTGTTGCTGATGGTGAACGGCTCGTCGACCTCGACGAGCATCGACTCGAGCGCCTCGCGCGCAGCGACGGCACGCGGCCATTCCGCGAGAGTCACCGGCACGGGAGCCACGGCCTCCGTATCGAGCCGCTCCGCGGAGCCGGGAGAGACAGCGAGTTGCGTGAGCCCGTTGAACTCGCCCGCCACACCCGTGACCCGCACGTTGTCGCCGAGTGCGACCTCGTCAGCCACCTGGGCCGTGCGCGTGTATACGAAGACGGCGTCGGAGGAGGCACGCTCCGGGTCGTAGGCTCCGCCGCTGCCGGCGGTTTGAATGACGTAGCCGTTGTAGCCCCCCGTGGCGTAGTGGGCGGTGACGACACCCTCAGTCGTCACGGTGGCGCCCGCGAGCGGGGTGGTGTCGCCAGGGCCCTGGATCTCGCCGATCGAGACCACGGCGGGCTCCCCAGGCTGCTCGGGGGTCGTGCCGGCCTTGCCCTGGGGCGTCGGCGCTCCGGCAGCGAAGTCGGTCCGGTTGTCGGCGGTGTTTCCGGCGACGTCGTCACGGGCGATGCTCGTCGCGTTGGTCGTCGCCGGTGCCGCGCCGGAACCGGCGAAATCAGTGGCGTTGCCCCACCCGACGTAGTCGACGACCGTGTCGTTCTGCGCGAGGCCCGATCCGCCGCTGAGCGCGGCTGTCGAGTTCACGAGCGCGACCTTGCCCTGCGTGCCGCTCATCGGGATGGATCCCTCGATGTCGGCCGTGAAGCCCGGCAGCCCCGCGTCGCCTCCGACGGCCTGGCCGATCAGCAGGTGCCCGCCGGGCTCGATGGTGGCTCCCGCCAGAGTGGTCACCTGCCAGTTGGAGCCCGTGCTCGACGCGTACTGGACGCTCCAGCCGTCGAGCGAGACGGCGGCATCCGAGGTGTTGCGCAGTTCGATGAAGTCGCGGTTCAGCGGTGCGCCGTTGTTGCCACCACCGCCGTAGACCTCGTTGATCACGACGGGCGCGCCGGCGCTGACCGCGGCACTCGCGGGCATCGCTGCCCACCCCACACCTCCCGTCACGATCGCGAGGGCGGCGCTGGAGGCCACCCATCTGTGCCAGGGTCGTCGCGCGGGCGCGACAGGGGCTGCTGTGATCACGGTGCTCTCCCGGGGCGGACCGGGCGCGGGGGATATCGCGCAACCACCGGCCGCCGCAATGAGCATTCGACGTCACCGATGTGTTCGGCAAGTAGCGGAATGGTTAATTGTTTATCACCGGACCGAATGCTGGCGTGTCCGAGCTTCGACCTCGTATTCTCCCGCGCGCGAGGGTCGACGGCAGTGTCCTCGCGCCGCCCCGGGTAGACTTCCCGGGACATGTCTCCGCGCGCACTCCAGCCGCTCGCGCCTGCCGCAACGCCGCCCGAGCTCATCCGCAACTTCTGCATCATCGCCCACATCGACCACGGCAAGTCGACGCTGGCCGACCGGATGCTGCAGATCACCGGCGTCGTCGCCGACCGCGACATGCGCGCCCAGTACCTCGACCGTATGGACATCGAGCGCGAGCGCGGCATCACGATCAAGAGCCAGGCGGTGCGGATGCCGTGGTCGAAAGACTCCGGTACGTTCGCGCTGAACATGATCGACACGCCCGGGCACGTCGACTTCACTTACGAGGTCAGCCGCTCTCTCGCCGCGTGCGAAGGAGCCATCCTGCTCGTCGACGCCGCACAGGGCATCGAGGCGCAGACCCTCGCCAACCTCTATCTCGCCCTCGAGAACGACCTGCAGATCATCCCCGTCCTCAACAAGATCGATCTGCCGGCGGCAGACCCCGAGAAGTACGCGGCCGAGCTCGCGAACCTGATCGGCGGCGACCCCGAAGACGTGCTCCGCGTCAGCGGCAAGACCGGGATGGGCGTCGAGGATCTGTTGGATCGCATCGTCGACCGCATCCCCGCACCCGTCGGCGACCCCGAGGCGCCGGCGCGCGCGATGATCTTCGACTCGGTCTACGACGCCTACCGCGGCGTCGTCACCTACGTCCGCATGGTCGACGGCAAGCTCGAACCGCGCGAGCGCATCCAGATGATGTCCACGCGCGCGACGCACGAGCTGCTCGAGATCGGCGTGTCGAGCCCCGAGCCGATCCCCACGAAGGGGCTCGGCGTCGGGGAGGTCGGCTACCTGATCACCGGTGTGAAGGACGTCCGCCAGTCCAAGGTCGGCGACACCATCACCAACCACCGGAAGCCGGCATCCGAGGCGCTGCCGGGATACACCGACCCCAAGCCGATGGTGTTCTCGGGCATCTACCCGATCGACGGCAGCGACTACGGCGACCTGCGCGAGGCCCTCGACAAGCTCAAGCTGTCGGACGCGTCGCTCCAGTACGAGCCGGAGACCTCGGTCGCGCTCGGTTTCGGATTCCGCTGCGGCTTCCTCGGGCTGCTTCACCTCGAGATCATCACCGAGCGCCTGTCGCGCGAGTTCGGTCTCGACCTCATCACGACGGCACCGTCGGTGACCTACGAGGTCGCGACCGACACGGGTGAGACCGTCGTGGTGACCAACCCGAGCGAATACCCCGACGGCCGCGTCGCCGAGGTGTCCGAGCCGGTCGTGAAGGTCGGCATCCTCGCCCCGAAGGACTACGTGGGCACGGTCATGGAGCTCTGCCAGTCGCGTCGCGGCACGCTCCTCGGCATGGACTACCTGAGCGAGGACCGCGTCGAGCTGCGCTACAACATGCCGCTGGGCGAGATCGTCTTCGACTTCTTCGACCACCTCAAGTCGCGCACGCAGGGCTACGCGAGCCTCGACTACGAGCCCGCCGGATCGCAGACCGCCGACCTGGTGAAGGTCGACATCCTCCTCCAGGGCGAGAAGGTCGATGCGTTCAGCTCGATCGTGCACCGCGAGAAGGCCTACGCCTACGGCACGATGATGACCGAGCGCCTGCGCAAACTCATCCCGCGCCAGCAGTTCGAAGTGCCGATCCAGGCCGCCATCGGCGCGCGGATCATCGCCCGCGAGAACATCCGGGCGATCCGCAAGGACGTCCTCGCCAAGTGCTACGGCGGTGACATCACGCGTAAGCGCAAGCTCCTCGAGAAGCAGAAAGAGGGCAAGAAGCGCATGAAGATGGTCGGTCGCGTCGAGGTTCCGCAGGAGGCCTTCATCGCCGCTCTGTCGGGTGACGTCGAGGGCAAGGACAAGAAGTAGCCCTTCCGGGAGCAACGAGGAGACCCATGCATCAGCGACGCGGGACCTTCCGAGACGAGACCGTCGACTACGCGGCGGTCGGTGCCACGCGAGCCCACGACCTCATGGCGTATCCGCCGGAGCACAGCATCCCGGCCGAAGACGCCTGGCGGATCGGCAGCGGGCAGGCACGCTTCGACACCGCCGCCGACCTTCTCATGTCGTGGGCCGCGCTCCGCGGGGCGGGTCTGCGTGTGGCCGACGTGCGGCCCGCCTCGGGACCGATGTACACCGGCGTCGCATTCGACGATCAGGGCAACGCCGTCGCTCCCAGCAGCATGGAGCACGAGCAGCGCTTCGCCGCGGACGGCACCCCGTACGTCGGAGCCGGAACCACGCTCCAGGTCCACGGCCGGGTCGCGGGCCAGAGCGCGGACGCCGAACTGCGCGTGATCTTCGTCGACGAAGAGCCGCGCCGGGTGGCGTTCGCCCTCGGAACCGTCGGCGGTTCCGTCGTCAGCGGCGAGGAGTCGTTCCTCCTGGAGTGGCGCGACAACGACGAGGTCTGGTTCGTCGTGCGTGCGTTCGACCGCCCGACCGCCTTGGCCTACCGCATGCTGAAGGGGCTCGTCCGCCGTCGGCGCCGGCTGCTTTTCCAGGGATATCTCCGCGCGATCTCGCCGCTGTACGCGACGCCCGGCGCCTGATGGGGGCGGCACTGCCGATCGGTGATCCGGTGCCGGCCGGCGGCACCCTGCCGGACGACCTCGTCATCGACCCCGACGTGCCCTTCGGGGTCTACCTGCACGTCCCCTTCTGCCGGGTCCGGTGCGGATACTGCGACTTCAACACCTACACGGCCACCGAGCTGCGGGGCGCGCGGCAGGACGCGTACGCCGACGAGGTGCTGCGCGAGATCGCGCTGTCGGCGTCCGTGATCGACGAGCGCGGCCCCCGCCGTCCGGCGCAGACGGTGTTCTTCGGCGGCGGCACCCCCACGCTGCTTCCCGCCGGCGACCTCGCGCGGATGCTGCGGGGAGTACGTGACACCTTCGGCATCGCCGCCGGGGCGGAGGTCACCGTCGAGGCCAACCCGGACACGATGAGCGCGCGGGTCGCCGACGAGTTGGCCGCGGCCGGTGTGACGCGCCTGTCGATCGGCATGCAGTCCGCCGTACCGCACGTGCTGGCCGCGCTCGATCGCACGCATGACCCCGCGAACGTGTCCACCGCCGTCGCCGCCGCGCGGGGAGCCGGACTCGACGTCTCGGTCGACCTGATCTACGGTGCGCCGGGGGAGAGCCTCGACGACTGGCGGCGCTCGGTCGACACCGCGGTAGCGCTCGAGCCCGACCATGTGTCCGCCTACGCGCTGATCATCGAGGAGGGCACCCGTCTCGAGCGGCAGATCCGCCGCGGCGAGGTGGCCGCGCCCGACGACGACCTGCAGGCCGACATGTACGAACTGGCCGATGACCGACTCGCCGTCGCCGGCTTCTCCTGGTACGAGGTCTCGAACTGGGCCCGGTCGGCCGACCAGCGCTCGCGCCACAATCTCGCCTACTGGCGGGGAACCGACTGGTGGGGATACGGACCGGGCGCCCACAGCCACCTCGCGGGCCTGCGATGGTGGAACGTCAAGCAC
The DNA here is from genome assembly GCF_002204305.1 of Microbacterium sp. AISO3. Taxonomy (NCBI): domain Bacteria; kingdom Bacillati; phylum Actinomycetota; class Actinomycetes; order Micrococcales; family Microbacteriaceae; genus Microbacterium; species Microbacterium sp. AISO3. Next base: position 199,800 of record NZ_NHRF01000002.1, read on the forward strand.
CCGGCCGCATACGCCCAGCGTCTTGCAGCAGGCGATTCACCCGCGGCCGGACGCGAGCGCCCCGATGCCGATGCCCGTCGTCTGGAGTCCGTGCTCCTGCGTTCGCGGATCGTCGACGGACTCGCGATCGACGATCTGGACGCCGACGCACGCCCGTCCGTGGCCTCCCTCATCGCCGACGGTCTCATCGAAGGCGCCGCAGCCGTACGCGGTCGCGTCGTCCTCACCCGGCGCGGACGCCTCATGGCCGATGCGGTCGTGCGCGCGCTCACGGAGTGATCGCGAGGAGACGCCCTGCGTCGCCCACGCGGTAGAATTGGCACTCGCAGACATCGAGTGCCAAACAGGAGGTGACGGACATGGTCTCAGAGCGCGGACTGCAGGTGCTGCGGGCGATCGTGCAGGACTATGTCGACACCCGCGAGCCCGTGGGAAGCAAGTCGATCGTCGAACGCCACGCCTTCGGCGTCTCGGCCGCGACGATCCGCAACGACATGGCGCTCCTCGAGGACGAGGAGCTCATCGCAGCGCCCCACACGTCATCCGGACGCGTCCCGACCGACAAGGGATACCGCGTCTTCGTCGATCACCTGGCGGGGCTGCGTCCTCTGAGCGCGGCCCAGCGCGCGGCGATCACGACCTTCCTCGACGGCCCGACCGACCTCGACGACCTTCTCGTCCGCACGGTGCGCGCTCTCACTCAGCTGACCGGCCAGGTCGCGATGGTGCAGTATCCGTCGTTCGCCCGCGCCCAGGTGTCGCACCTCGAGCTGGTCGACCTCGGCGGCGGACGTCTCGTCGTCATCGTCGTGACCGATACCGGCCGCGTCTCGCAGCGCGTGGGAGTCCTGCGGACCGTGCTCGATGAAGGGCAGTTCGCCGTGGCCAAGGCGACGCTGCGCGCGGCCGTCACCGGCGCGGCCGTTCGCGATGCGGTCACCGCCGTCTCGGCGCTCGCGGAGGGTGACTCGGTCGGCGATCCGATCGGCGACGCGGTGCGGGAGATCGCTCGGATCCTCGTCGAAGAGCTCGAGACGTTCCGCCAGGACCGGCTCGTGATGGCTGGAACGGCCACCCTCGCCCGCCGCGAGGCCGACTTCCGCGGAAGCATCTACCCGCTTCTCGAGGCCATCGAGGAGCAGGTGACTCTGCTCAGGCTCATGGGCGAGATGGTCGCCGACGACCGTGGCGTCGCAGCCCGTATCGGCCGCGAGAACGAGCCGTACGGGCTGTCCGAGGCGTCGGTCGTCACGAGCGACTACGACGTCCCGGGCTCGCGCGCCCGGGTCGGGCTCATGGGCCCCACCCGTATGGACTACCCGACGAACCTCGCGACGGTCCGCGCCGTCGCGCATTACCTCAGCCGGCTCCTCGACGAAGACGAGAAGTCCCGCTGACCCCCACCCACCCACGCCCCTCGGGGCGGAAAGGCGATCCGTGGCTGACCACTACGAGGTCCTGGGCGTCGCGCGCGACGCGTCGCCCGACGAGATCAAGAAGGCGTACCGACGCCTGGCACGAGAACTGCACCCCGACGTGAACCCGGGCGAGGATGCGTCCGAGCGGTTCAAGCTCGTCACACACGCTTACGACGTCCTCAGCGACCCCGAACAGCGTCAGCGCTACGACATGGGCGGCGACTCCGCCGGGGGCTTCGGCGGAGCCGCGGGCTTCGGCGGATTCAGCGACATCTTCGAGACCTTCTTCGGCGGCGGCGCCGGAGGCGGTGGTCGTGCCGGGCGCCCGCGCTCCCGACGCGAACGCGGGCAGGACGCCCTCGTCCGGGTCACGCTCGAGCTGGGCGACGTCGTGTTCGGCGTGCATCGCGACATCGAGGTCGACACCGCGGTGCTCTGCGACACGTGCCAGGGCTCGTGCTGTCAGCCCGGAACGCAGCCGGTGACCTGCGACGTCTGCCACGGCGCGGGCAACGTGCAGCGCACCGTGCGCAGCCTCCTGGGCAACGTCGTGACGTCGCAGCCCTGCAACGTCTGCCAGGGCTACGGCACGACGATCCCGTACCCGTGCACGACCTGCCAGGGGCAGGGACGCGTCCGGGCTCGCCGGACCGTCTCCCTCGACATCCCCGCCGGCGTCGAGACGGGACTGCGCCTGCAGCTTCCCGGATCCGGCGAGGTCGGCCCGGCCGGCGGCCCCAACGGCGACCTCTACCTCGAGGTCACGGTCGCTCCGCACGACGTGTTCAGCCGCGAGGGCGACGACCTGCTCGCCACGCTCGAGGTGTCGATGCCCGACGCCGTCCTGGGCGCCACGACGACGATCGATTCGCTCGACGGTCCCGTCGATCTCGAGCTGCGTCCGGGCGTCCAGTCCGGCGATGTCCTCACCATCAAGGGTCGCGGGATCACCCCGCTTCGCGGCTCGACGCGCGGAGACCTGCGTGTCGGCGTCCACGTCGTCACCCCGACGCGCCTCGACGCGAAGGAACGGGCGCTCATCGAGGAGCTGAAGAAGCGTACGAAGTCTCCGGCTCCGCAGCTCGCCGAGTTCCACCAGGGTCTCTTCGCCAAGCTCCGCGATCGCTTCCGGAACAGCTGAGCCCATGGCTCTGCACTTCCTCGTCGACCCGCCGCTCATCGCACGGCCGGGCGAGTCCGTCGAGCTCACCGGCGCCGAAGCACACCACGCGGCGGGCGTGCGACGCGTGCGGGTCGGTGAGGCGGTGACCGTCGGCGACGGCGCGGGAGCCTGGCTGGAGGGAAGCGTCACGGCGGCCGACCCCAAGCTGGTGCGCATCGACGTGATCTCTCGCGTCGAGCACCCCGCGCCCGCACGGCGTGTGACGCTGATCCAGGCGCTCGCGAAGGGCGATCGCGACGAGCTCGCGGTGCAGGCCTGCACCGAGCTGGGTATCGATGCGATCATCCCCTGGCAGGCTGGTCGAAGCGTCTCGCGGTGGAACGGGCCGAAGGTCGAGCGCGGTGTGCAGCGATGGGCGACCATCGCGCGCGAGGCGGCGAAGCAGGCGCATCGCGCCTGGCTGCCCGTCGTCGCAGCCCCCGTGTCGACCTCCGACATCGCGGCGCGGTGCGGTTCCGAGCGGGTGCTGGTGCTCGAGCCGACGGCGACGCGGCGACTGAGCGATGTCGAGCTGAGCGACGGCGACGTGTCTCTCGTCGTCGGTCCGGAGGGTGGGATCGCAGCCGATGAGCTCGACGCGCTCGTCGCCGCCGGTGCACTCACGGTGCGCTTGGGCGACACGGTCCTGCGGACCTCCACGGCCGGTCCCGCCGCGCTCGGCGTCGTCAACGTCGCCCTCGGGCGCTGGTGACGCCGAGCCGTCCGTCCCGTCGCCGGGCCCCGTCGATAGACTGAACGCATGAGCGAACCGTCTGTCTTCACGCGCATCCTCCGCGGCGAGATCCCCTCCGAGATCATCGCGGAGACAGAGAACGCGTTCGCCATCCGCGACATCGCACCGCAGGCGCCCGTCCACCTCCTCGTGATCCCCAAGACCGAGCGCTACCGCACGGTCGTCGAGCTCGCCGCAGGCGATCCCGACCTCCTCAGCGAACTCGTGGGGCTCGCCAACGCCGTCGCCGCCGAACACTCCGACGGCGACTTCCGACTGATCTTCAACACCGGCCCCGGAGCGGGACAGACCGTGTTCCACGTTCACGCCCACGTCCTCGCCGGTGGCCTCTCCGAAGGGAGCCTCGGTGGCTGATGCTTCCGAACCCGCCGTCGCGACGATCCTCGCCGACGGTGTCGCCATGGTCCAGCTGCTCGGACCCCAAGACCGTCTCCTGCGCGTCGTCGAGCGGGAGCACCCCGACGTCGACGTCCTGGTTCGCGGCAACGAGATCACCCTCACCGGAACGGCGGATGCCGTCGCCGCGGCCCGATCGCTCGTCGACGAGCTGATCGCCATGGCTCGCGCCGGGCAGGGGCTCGACCCGAGCGATGTCACGACGTCCAGCCGCATCCTCCAGCGCCGGAGCGGCGATGAGGGGCCCCGTCCTTCCGAGGTGCTGGGCGAGGCGATTCTGTCCTCGCGCGGCAAGGTCATCCGCCCCAAGACCCTCGGTCAGAAGGCCTACGTCGACGCGATCGACGAGAACACGATCGTCTTCGGCATCGGTCCGGCCGGAACCGGAAAGACGTACCTCGCGATGGCCAAGGCGGTGCAGGCCCTGCAGCGCAAGGAGGTCAATCGCATCATCCTGACGCGTCCCGCCGTCGAAGCGGGCGAGCGCCTGGGGTTCCTTCCCGGCACCCTCACCGACAAGATCGATCCCTACCTGCGGCCGCTCTACGACGCCCTCAACGAGATGCTCGATCCCGAGCTGGTCCCCAAGCTCATGGCCACGGGCACGATCGAGGTCGCCCCGCTGGCGTACATGCGCGGACGCACCCTGAACGACTCGTTCGTGGTGCTCGACGAGGCCCAGAACACCACCCCCGAGCAGATGAAGATGTTCCTCACGCGTCTCGGGTTCGGTACGCGCATGGTCGTCACCGGCGACATCACGCAGGTGGACCTTCCTCAGGGAACATCGGGGCTCCGAACCGTGACGCGTGTTCTGAAGAACATCGACGACATCCACTTCGCGACCCTCACGAGCGACGACGTCGTTCGACACACGCTCGTCGGCCGCATCGTCGACGCGTACAGCGAGTACGACGAGCAGCGTCTCGCCGCCCGCCGTGAGCGCGACGAGGCGAGTGAGTTCGCCAACCGGGCCGAGCGGCGCACCGCGACACGGCCCGCCGGTCCGCGCGACCGACTCCCGAAACGAGGACGCTCATGACCATCGAGATCACCAACGAATCCGGCGTCTCCGTCGACGAGACCGTGCTGCTGCGGCTGACCGAGCACAACCTCGCGCAGCTGAACGTCAGCCCGGACGCCGACCTCGCCATCCTCCTCGTCGACGAGGGCGCCATGGAGTCTCTGCACGTGCAGTGGATGGACGAGCCCGGACCCACCGACGTGCTGAGCTTCCCCATGGACGAGCTGCGCCCGGGGACCGAGGACGCACCCACCCCGCCGGGACTCCTCGGCGACATCGTGCTGTGCCCGCAGGTCGCCGAGGCGCAGGCGCAGGCCGCGCGTCACACCACACTCGACGAGCTCATCCTCCTGACGACGCACGGACTGCTGCATCTGCTGGGATTCGACCACGCCGAGCCGGAAGAGGAGCGCGAGATGTTCGGACTTCAGCGCGAGCTGATCTCGGCCTTCCACGCGAGCGAGCGCCGCCGCGCGTGACCGTCTTCCTCCTCGTCCTCGGCGCGGTGTTCCTCGTCGCGCTCGGGGGCTTGATGGCCGCTCTCGACGCCGCGCTCGGTGTCACCTCTCGGGCGGACCTCGCTGACTGGGCCGAGTCGAGCCGACGACAGCAGGCCCTCCGCCGCATCGCCGACGACACCACGGCCCACGCCAACGCCGTCGTGTTCATCCGCATCCTCGCCGAGTCGACCGCAGCGGTGTTCGTCACCGCCGCGCTGACGCTGGCGCTCGAGAACCTGTGGTGGGCGATCCTCGTCGCCGCCCTCCTCATGACGGCGGTGTCGTTCGTCCTGGTCGGTGCGAGTCCGCGATCGGTCGGCCGTCAGCACGCCCGGGGCCTCCTCATGGCGTGCGCCCCGATCGTGCGCGGCGCACGGATCGTGCTCGGCCCCCTCGCGCATCTCCTGGTGATCGTGGGCAATCGCGTGACGCCGGGGGTTGCCCGCGGCACGTCTTTCGCCTCGGAGGAACAGCTCTTGAGCATGGTCGACGAAGCGGTGTCGCAGGACCTCATCGAAGCCGATGATCGCGACCTCATCCACTCGGTATTCGACTTCACCGACACACTCGTGCGTGCCGTGATGGTGCCTCGCACCGACATGGTGACGGTGCCGCAGACGGCGACGACCCACGAAGCGCTTGCGCTCTTCCTCGAGCGCGGCGTGTCGCGGGTCCCCGTCACCGACGACGAGCGCGATGACATCGTGGGGGTCGTCTACCTCAAGGACCTCGTGCAGTTCTCCTACGGCGAGGCCACCGGGTGGCGCGATGTTCCCGTCGGCAGTGTCGCTCGCCCCGCGGTCTTCGTCCCGGAGTCGATGCGGGCCGAATCGCTGCTGCAGCAGATGAAGCGGGATGCCGTCCACGTGTGCCTCGTCGTCGACGAATACGGCGGCGTCGCCGGTCTCATCACCCTCGAGGACCTCATCGAAGAGCTCGTGGGTGAGATCGCCGACGAATACGACCGTGGCGCAGCCGAGGTCGTCGAGCTCGAGCCCGGCCGCTACCGCGTGAGCGCGCGCCTGGGCCTGGATGAGGTCGGCGAGCTGTTCGGCATCGAGCTCGACGACGACGACGTCGACTCCGTCGGCGGGCTGCTGGGAAAGACGCTCGGGCGGGTGCCGATGCCGGGGGCGACCGTGACCGTCGACGGGATCACCATCACCGGGGGCGTGTCGCGCGGACGCGGGCGGGGCCTCGCGACCGTCTTCGTCGAACGCGCCCCCGCCGACGAGACCGACGACACGACGCCCCCGCGGACCGGAGAGGTCCGCGTGGCACGGAGAGGAGACGACAGCAGATGACCGCAGCAGAGACCCGGTCGGGGTTCGTGACCTTCGTCGGACGCCCCAATGTCGGGAAGTCCACGCTGACGAACGCACTGGTGGGGGAGAAGGTCGCGATCACGAGCGACAAGCCCCAGACGACGCGGCGCGCGATCCGCGGCATCCTGAACCGGCCCGGTGGGCAGCTCGTCATCGTCGACACGCCCGGTATCCACAAGCCCCGGACCCTTCTCGGTCAGCGCCTGAACGACCTCGTCGAGCAGGTGCTCGGTGACGTCGATGTCATCGGCTTCCTCGTACCCGCCGTCGACAAGGTCGGGCCCGGCGACCGCCGTATCGCCGCCTCGCTCGACGGGTACCCGCGCGCCAAGAAGGTCGCCATCGTGACCAAGACCGATCTGGCCTCCCGTGACGAGATCATGAAGCGCCTCATGGAGGTCGACAGCCTCCGCGAGGACTGGGCCGCGGTCATCCCGCTCTCCGCCGTCACCGAGGACCAGCTCGACGTGCTCGCCGACGAGCTGCTCGGGCTGATGCCCGAAGGGCCGGCGCTGTACCCCGACGACGTGGTGACGGATGAGTCGACGGAAGACCGCATCGCCGAGATCATCCGCGAAGCCGCGCTCGAAGGCGTCCGCGACGAGCTGCCCCACTCGATCGCCGTCACGATCGAGGATGTGGCGCCGCGCGAGGGCTCCGACCTGACCGACGTGTACGCCAACATCGTCGTCGAACGCGACAGCCAGAAGGCGATCATCATCGGTCGCAAGGGGTCGCGGCTCGCGGATGTCGGCGCGCGTGCGCGCGCGCAGATCGAACCCCTCGTGGGAACGCGGGTCTTCCTCTCGCTGCGCGTCCGCGTCGCGAAGGAGTGGCAGCGCGACCCGAAGCAGCTCGGACGTCTCGGGTTCTAACCGATCTCGCGCATCGCCGACTGGATCACGACGACGTCCGCGCCGAACTCGGCGTCGGCGGCGTCCTGCAGGGTGCCGTCGTCCCAGATGACCGTGACCCAGAGTCGGCCGTCGTACGCCCCGGAGGCGAGCACGGAGTCACCGAGGGTGTCGTGCACCCTCTGCTCGACGTCTCGCAGCGTCGCGTCGTCCGCGGCGCCGGGCACACCACCCGTCGGATCGGGAAGCGGCATGGGGTCGTACAGCGCCAGCGGAACCGCCGAAGCGGTCACCGTGAGCGACGATCCGTCGTAACGTCCCTGGACGGCGTAGGCGCCCCACGTCGCGCCAGACATCGTGGTCGCGTCGGTCACCGACGCCCAGTCCCACCCCTCGAGCGGGATCCCGGAGCACTGCGGCGGTGCCGACTCCGCGACCGCTCCGAGACAGAGCTCGGCGCCGGCGCCATCGTCGAGGACCGTCCCCTGAGCGACGACCTCGCTGCTCGGGGGCGCCGGGTCGAGCGAGGTCGGGCCAGCCGCGGGCGTCGAGGCGCAGCCCGCCGTCAGGGCGATCGCACACATCAGGAGGGCGGACGAGCCCGCGCGCGCAGTTCTCATATCCCCACAGTGTCGCGCACGACGCCTTCGTCTCAGGCGAGGCACGCGCGTGTGCGCGCCGGCGGCGAGCGGGTGTAACCTGGGCGCATGCGCTTCGGCCGACTTCTCCTCCTTAGTCGCCGCGACGAGTCCTCGTTCTAGGGCCTCTCTCGTCGCGGAGCTTCGTGTTGGCCCGCCACACCCGAAGAGGAAGAGCGAGACGACCATGGAGAACAACCAGAAGCCTTCGGGCATGCCGATTCACAAGTACCGGCCGTTCCACGAGCAGATCCGCGTCGATCTGCCCGACCGCACCTGGCCCGCGAAGCGCATCGAGACCGCGCCGCGCTGGTGTGCCGTCGACCTGCGTGACGGCAACCAGGCGCTGATCGACCCGATGAGTCCCGAGCGCAAGCGCGTGATGTTCGAGTTGCTCGTGAAGATGGGCTACAAGGAGATCGAGGTCGGGTTCCCGAGCGCCAGCCAGACCGACTTCGACTTCGTGCGCCAGCTGATCGACGACGGCCTGATCCCCGACGACGTGACGATCCAGGTGCTGACGCAGGCTCGCGAGCACCTCATCAAGCGCACGTACGAAGCGATCGCCGGCGCGAAGCAGGCGATCGTCCACCTGTACAACTCGACGAGCATCCTGCAGCGCGAGGTCGTCTTCCGCACCGACCGCCAAGGCATCATCGACATCGCCCTCGAGGGCGCGCGCCTGTGCCGCCAGTACGAGCAGACCATCCCCGAGACGGCCGTCTATTACGAGTACTCGCCCGAGAGCTACACGGGCACCGAGCTCGAGTTCGCCGTCGACGTCTGCAACCAGGTCATCGAGATCTTCGAGCCGACGCCCGACCGCAAGGTCATCATCAACCTTCCCGCCACCGTCGAGATGGCCACGCCGAACGTCTACGCCGACTCGATCGAGTGGATGAGCCGTCACCTCGCGCATCGCGAGAACGTCGTGCTGTCGCTGCATCCGCACAACGACCGCGGCACGGCGATCGCCGCGGCGGAGCTCGGCTACATGGCCGGCGCCGACCGTATCGAGGGTTGCCTCTTCGGAAACGGGGAGCGCACCGGCAACGTCGACCTCGTCGCGCTGGGCATCAACCTGTTCACGCAGGGCATCGACCCGCAGATCGACTTCAGCGACGTCGACGGCATCAAGCGCACGGTCGAGTACTGCAACCAGCTGCCCGTACCCGAGCGGAGCCCCTGGGCCGGAGACCTCGTCTTCACCGCGTTCAGCGGCTCGCACCAGGACGCCATCAAGAAGGGGTTCGAGGCCATGGCCGCGCGCTCGGCTGCCGAGGGCGTCTCGGTCGACGAGATCGAATGGGCGGTGCCCTACCTGCCCGTCGACCCCAAGGACCTCGGGCGCTCGTACGAGGCCGTGATCCGGGTGAACTCGCAGTCGGGCAAGGGCGGCGTCGCCTACCTGCTGAAGACCGACCACGCTCTGGATCTGCCGCGGAAGCTGCAGATCGAGTTCTCGGGAGTCGTGCAGGAGAAGACGGATGCCGAGGGCGGCGAGGTCACGAGCGAGCAGATCTGGTCGATCTTCACCGACGAGTACCTGCCGGCATCGTCCGACGACGACAAGTGGGGCCGGTTCGAGCTGCTGGGCACCCGCACCCAGAGCGACATGTCGGGCGACGTCCGCCTCGACGTGACGCTTCGCGACGGCGACGAGCACGACGAAGTGTCGGGGGTGGGCAACGGCCCGATCGCGGCGTTCCTCGCCGTGTTGCGCGACCGCGGGTTCGACATCTCGCTCTACGACTACGTCGAGCACACGCTGAGCTCGGGTGGCGACGCCCAGGCGGCAGCCTACGTCGAGCTGCAGGTCGACGACCAGCGCCTGTGGGGCGTCGGTATCGACGGCGACATTTCGACGGCGAGCCTCAAGGCCGTCGTGTCATGCGTCAACCGCGCGATCCGCACCCGCGAGCGCTCGGCGGAGCTGACCGCGGTCTGAGGCTCGTCGCACCCGCCGCGAGGCGGCCTCGCAGGTCGGGGCCGCCTCGCGGCGGCCTCAGCCGTTCGCCTATCGGGCCTCCGATCGCCTGCCTATCAGCGGATGGGCCACGACCCGTCGACGTCGGCGTCGATCCGTCCGATGCTGACGAAGTATTCGGTGAGACTCTGCGCCTGAGCCCGGGCCCAGCCGATCTGGCGGGTATGCAGCTCGGCCGCGGTCGACGGCATCCCGTCGGCGAACCGCTCGGCGAGAGTCTGCGCGACGCGTCCCGCTGCGATCGCATCTGCGGAAGCCTCGTGCGCCCCGGTGAGCGTGACGGCGTAGTGCTCGGCGACGACAGACAGGGTGCGCTTCCCGCGGCGGTAGCGGTCGTACCGTTTGTCGATGACGAGCGGGTCGATGACGGGGGAGGGCGTGAGGATCGGATCGATCCCGTGGCGCAGGGCCTCGTACTTCAGCATCGAGAAGTCGAACGGCGCGTTGTACGCCACCACCGGGATGCCGGCGTCGAACAGGCCGCGCAAAGCCGCGACGACCTCCGTGATCACGTCTGACGCGGGCCGTCCGTGTCGGCGAGCGTGCTCGGTGGTGATGCCGTGGATCGCCGCCGCACCATCGGGGATGTCGATTCCCGGGTCGGCCAGCCAGCTGTCGGCCCGCACGGGCGCGCCGTCGGCGTCGAGGACGCCCACGTGCGCTGTGACGATGCGATCCGCCGCGACGTCGACGCCCGTCGTCTCGAGATCGAAGACCCCGACGACCTGGCACCATTCAGGTGCCGTGCAAGGCCACAGGTCGAGTTCGGGCGTAGCGACGACGAGGGGGCGGTCCGGCTCCACGGAATCGAGGCTACGGCCCGGGTCGGACACGCAGGATCCGACGCGCCGCATCCGTAGACTCGACGGGTGCCGACCGTCTCTCCGTACGACTCCCTGCTCGCACGCATCCCCGTGCGCCGCCTCGAGACCGAGGTCCTCGGCGGAACGACCGCGTACTGGGTCTACGGGCGCGACGATGCACCTCAGACACTCCTGGCCGTGCACGGCTTCCGGGGGGAGCACCACGGGCTCGAGCCCGTCGTCGCGCACCTCGCCGACGTGCGCGTCATCATGCCCGACCTGCCGGGCTTCGGAGAGACACCCGCGATACCGGGACGCGAACACGACCTCGAGACATACGCCGACTGGCTCACTGAATTCGCGGCCGCGGCCGCTCCCGGCGCGGTAGTCGTCGGCCACTCATTCGGCTCCATCGTCGCCTCCGCCGCGGTGGCGGGCGGGCTCCCGGCTCCCCGTCTGATTCTCATCAATCCCATCGGCGCGCCCGCACTCGAAGGGCCGCGCGGCGTCTTCACGCGACTCGCCGTCTGGTACTACGACGTCGGGGCGCGCCTCCCGAGGCGAGTGGGGGAGGCGCTGCTGCGCAACCGCCTCATCGTCCGAGTGATGAGCCTGGCCATGGTCAAGACGCGCGACCGGACGCTGCGCCGGTTCGTCCACGAGCAGCACGACACCTACTTCTCGAGCTTCGCCGATCGCGACGTCCTCCGCGACGCGTTCGTGACGTCGGTCTCCAACGACGTCCGCGCGTTCGCTCCGCGCATCCCGCAGCCGACGTTGCTCATCGCCGCCGTTCAGGACGACATCACCCCGATCGAGGCCGAACGCCGGCTGCGCGAGCTGTTCCCTGCGGCCGAACTCGTCGAGATCGACGGTGTGGGCCATCTCATCCATTACGAGAAGCCCCGCGAGGCTGCCGCAGCGATCAAGCGGTTTCTCGCGCCTTCCGACGACGGTACGCGTTGACGTTCATGCGGTTGCCGCAGTTGCCCGTGTCGCAGTAGCGCTTCGAGCCGTTCTTCGAGAAGTCGACGTAGACCGCGGCGCAGTCGTCGGCGGAGCAGATCCGCACACGGTCGTATGCGTCGGCGCGGATGACGTCGACGAAAGCCATACCGGCTTCCACGAGTACGCGCGTCGCCAGCGGTGCGTCGTCGGGAGTCGCATGGATGTGCCAGTCGTAGCCGTCGTGGATCACCAGCTGCGGTTGGGCGCGACCATCTCGCAGCATCGCGTTGACGTGGGGGACGGCAGAGTCTCGGTCGAGCTCCCAGAGCTCGTGCAGGCGCGACCGGATGCCGCGCATCGCCTGCAGCTCGGCGTCGTCGCGCACGATCGCGCCGGTGAAGGCGAACTCGCTGAGGAAGGCATCCAGATCGTCTCCGTCGGTGAGCGTGTCGGCGGCATCTGCGCTCGTGTGAGGGAGCGTGTTGACCAGCGCAGCCGTCGCGCGCAGCGACAATTCCGTGTCATGGATGAAGACCACGTTGACTCCTGACGATAGCGAGCATTACTGTCACGAGTGTAGATAACTTTCACCCCTGACCATCGAGGCTGCCGATGACCAATCCCACCGCGCCCCTGCCCATCATCGCAGGCACACCGGAGACGGCGCCCGCCAGCCTGGCCGGCAGGCGAACGGCGGGCATGGCCATGGCCGTCGCCTCGGCGCTGGCCTTCTCGTCGAGCGGTCCGCTCGTGAAGCCGCTGCTCGAGAACGGCTGGTCACTGGGCGCCGCGCTGTTCGTCCGGATCGGCGTGGCGGCCCTGGTGTTGTCGCCGTTCCTCATCCGCGCGATCGCGCGTGAGCGACACTTCCTGCGGCGGCACGCGCTCGCCTTGCTCGCGTTCGGCGCGATGCCCGTCGTCGGATGCCAGCTGTTCTACTTCTCGGCGATGCAGCGGATGCCGGTCGCCGTCGCCCTCCTCATCCAATACCTCGCGCCCGTGCTCCTGGTGATCTGGGTCTGGCTCACCACCCGCCGCCGACCGTCACGGACGGTGATCGCCGGCTCCGTCGTCGCCATGGCGGGGCTGGTGCTGGTCGTCGACATCGCCGGGGCTCGTTTCGATTTCTGGGGCACGCTCCTCGCGCTCGGCGCAGCCCTCTGCACGTGCGTCTACTTCGTCATGGCCGAGCGCACCGGCGACACGCTGCCGCCCCTCGTCCTGGCCGCGGGAGGAATGGTGGTCGCGAGCGCGATCATCGGCACGCTCCTCATCACGGGATTCCTGCCCTTCGCAACGAGCGGCGTGCTCGCAGACGTCGTCGGGATGCAGTTGCCGCCCCTCGTCGTCCTGCTCTGGGTCGGCGCCGCCACCGGGACCGCCTACGCCCTGGGGGTCTCCGCGGTGCCGCGCACGGGATCGCGTCTGGCCTCGTTCATCGGCCTCTCGGAGGTGCTGTTCGCACTGGGCTTCGCGTGGCTGCTCCTGGCCGAGGCGCCCGCACCGGTCCAGTTCGTCGGTGGGGCGCTCATCCTCGTCGGTGTGGTCCTCGTGCGGCTCGACGCCGACCGTGAGCCGGAGAAGGTCAGCCCGCGCGCCCCTCAGCGAGCAGCGGCTTGACCCGATGCGGGATCACGTCGTCCATGATGAGCGAGGTCTCCGTGCGGTCGACCCCGTCGATGGCGAGGATGCGCGCGTCGACGGCGAACAGATGCTGCGTGTCGCGCGCGACCACGCGGACCATCAGGTCGACCTGACCGCTCAGTCCCTGAGCCTGCAGCACCTCGGGAATGGTCGCGAGCTCCTGCGCGATACGCGGGAGCTCGGGTTGGCGGAGCACGACGCTGATGAGCGCCTCGATCGGGAAGCCGAGAGCGCGCATCGAGATCGACCGCTCGTACGAGAGGAACACGCCCGACTGCTCCAGCCGCGCCATGCGCGCCTGGACCGTGTTGCGTGACATCCGCAGGCGCTCGGCGAGGGCGACCACGGTCGCGCGGGGGTCGTCGGCAAGGGCTTCGAGCAGCGCGAGATCGACGCGGTCGTGCATGGTCATGATGCTGGACGATACACCGCTCCGAGCCCGGCTCCGGAACAGGTCGGCAATCGGCGGGCGCGGGCGCTCAGAGCGGCGCGAGCGCGGGGGAGTCGATGAGGCGCAGCCGCTCGCGCTCCATGACGAACGTGTGCGCCGAGCCGTTGGCGAGCCGGACTCCCTGCAACGGGAACTCCTCCGCGGTGGCATGCCGGATGACCTCGCGGATGAGCGCGCCGTGGGCAACGACGATCAGCGGCACCGCGGTCGGCGCCGTGGCGGCACGCGCGTCGCGGACGGCCCGCTCGAGCCCGCGCAGCGCCCGCTCGCGGACCACCGGCCACGGCTCCGCGTTCGGCACGTCGGCCACGGCCCATTCGCCCCAGCGTGCATGGAACTCCTCGACCCCCACGCCCTCGGCATCTCCGTAGCCGCGCTCCCGCAGCTCCGGATAGGTGCGCGGCGCTGCGGCGCCCAGCCCGTCAGCGATGATCCGCGCCGTCTCGGCCGCTCGCGACAGGTCGCTCGAGGCCACGACCGCATCGCCGGCGATCGACTCCCGTAGGGAGACCGCGACCGCGCGGGCCTGCTCACGGCCGGTGTCGTTGAGCGGGATGTCGGTGGAGCCCTGGATCCGGCGTTCGCGGTTCCAGTCGGTCTCGCCGTGGCGCACGAGGGTCAGAATGGTCACCCTTCGACCCTACGCGGGCCTGCGCCGGACCTCGACCTCAGTGCCGCGACGCGAGGGCGTCGGCGAAGACGCGCAGGACACGGCTCGTGCCGTCATCGATCTTGACGGTCGCTTTGGGGTCCGACCTCGTAGCGCCGCGGTTGACGATCACCACCGGCAGCTTGCGTCGTCGGGCGCGCTCGACGAGCCGGACGCCGGAGTTGACCACCAACGACGACCCGGCGACGATGAGGGCCTCGCTCGTGCGCACGAGCTGCTCGGCCTCCGCGAACTTCTCTCGCGGTACGAACTCGCCGAAGAAGACGACATCCGGTTTCAGCATGCCCCCGCAGACCGTGCACGTGGGCACGATGAAGCCGTCGCTCGTCGCGGGCAGGACGTCGCCGTCGGGGCCCAGCTCGACGTTCTCGGGAACCGTGATCCACGGATTGTCCCGTTCCACGCGCTCGGCCAGATCGCGCCGGTCGAAGACCTGACCGCAATGCAGGCAGAAGACGCGTCGCATCGTTCCGTGCAGTTCGACCACCCGGCTGCTTCCGGCCCGCAGATGCAGACCGTCGACGTTCTGCGTGATGACGCCCGTGACGACGCCGGACCGCTCGAGATCCGCCAGCGCCGCATGCCCGTCGTTCGGTCGCGCCGCCGCGAAGGCCTGCCAGCCGAGGTGGCTGCCCACCCAGTACCGCCGACGCGCGTCAGCGCTCGCGAGGAACTGCTGTGCCGTCATAGGCGTGCGCACCGGCGCTCCAGCGCCGCGGTAGTCCGGGATGCCCGAGTCGGTCGACACGCCGGCTCCGGTGAGAACCGCGATGCGACGTCCCGCGAGTACCTCGAGGGCGTTCTCGATCTCGTCGCCCGCGGGCGTCTCGAGGTCGGCGTTCGTCACAGTTCCACTCTACGAGCGTCCGCGCATCGCCCGGGCGACATGCCAGGGTGGGAGGGTGCCCGTGAT
Organism: Microbacterium sp. AISO3; assembly: GCF_002204305.1. Classification (NCBI taxonomy): domain Bacteria; kingdom Bacillati; phylum Actinomycetota; class Actinomycetes; order Micrococcales; family Microbacteriaceae; genus Microbacterium; species Microbacterium sp. AISO3. The sequence goes on from NZ_NHRF01000002.1 coordinate 215,287, forward strand.
CCGCATCGACGACGCCTCCGACCCCCGCCTCTCGGACTACCGCGACCTGACCGATGTCGCGCTGCGCCGGGTGCTCGAGCCCGCCGGCGGGCTGTACATCGCCGAGTCGGCGAAGGTCATCGCGCGGGCGCACGCGGCAGGGCACCGGGCGCGCTCGTTCCTCGTGCAGGAGAAATGGCTTCCCGACGTGGTCGACCTGGCAGGCGACGCACCGGTCTTCGTCGTCTCCGACGAGGTCGCCGAAGAGGTGACCGGTTACGCCGTCCACCGCGGCGCCCTCGCCGCCATGCACCGGCCCGTCGCCGCAGCGGTCAGCGACATCGTCGCGGACGCCCGGCTCGTGCTGGTGCTCGAGGACATCGTCGATCACACGAATGTCGGCGCCGCCTTCCGGGCCGCCGCCGGCCTCGGAGCCGATGCGGTCCTCGTGAGCGAGCGTTGCGCCGATCCTCTTTACCGCCGCAGTGTCCGCGTCAGCATGGGGACGGTGTTCCAGGTGCCGTGGACGCGTCTGCCGGCCTGGCCGGAGGCGGCCCCGCTGCTCCGCGAGGCCGGCCTGCACCTCGCTGCCCTCGCTCTCGCGGAGGGCGCTGTGCCGCTCGACGAGTTCGCCGCGGCACGGCCCGATCGGGTGGCGCTGCTCATGGGCACCGAGGGCGACGGGCTGAGCAGGCGTGCGCTCGCTGTGGCGGACAGCGTCGTCACGATCCCGATGGCCGGGGGAGTGGACTCCCTCAACGTCGCGGCAGCCGCCGCGGTGTCGCTGTGGGCGCTGCGCTGATCAGTCGGCGTCGTCGGCGCGGCGCAGGACGGGCAGCGGTTCGGGTCGCTTCGCGGTGATGTGGTCGCCGGACGACTGATGCCGGAGCCGGCGCAGAACCCACGGCATCAGGTACTCGCGGGCCCAGACGAGGTCGTTCGCGCGGGCAGCCCGCCAGGTGAGAACCGGCGTCGTGTCGGGCTGCATCGGCTGCAGGTCGTTGGGCACGTTGAGAGCCCGCAGCACCATGCGCGCGACCTCGTGGTGACCGAGCGAGTTGTAGTGCAACCGGTCGTCGTCGAAGAAGCGCATGTCCTGCACCTCTTTCAGCGCCCACTGATCGGCGACGATCGCGTCGTACCGGTCGGCGATCGCCCGAATGTTCTCGTTGTAGATCGCCACCCGGCCGCGGATGCCGCGGAAGACCGGCGTGAAGTTCGTGTCGATGCCGGTGAAGAGCACGAGCGTCGCCCCTGTCGACGACAGCCGTACGACGGCATCCTCGAACTGCTGCGCGACGGCGTCGGGGTCGGACCCCGGCCGGATGACGTCGTTGCCGCCGGCCGAGAACGTGATCAGGTCGGGCTTGAGCTCGAGCGCGGGCTCGATCTGGTCGGCCACGATCTGGCCGATGAGCTTTCCCCGGACCGCGAGATTCGCGTACGCGAAGTCGGGCACCTGAGAGCTCAGCACCTCGGCCACGCGGTCGGCCCAGCCACGGTGACCGCCGGGACTGCCGGGCTCGGGATCTCCGATTCCCTCGGTGAACGAATCGCCGATCGCCACCATGCGACGCCAGGGATGGGCGGTCTCGTTCGGCACGTAGGGCGTGCGACGCGCGTCCTCGGATGGCTCGTTGTTCCTCATGGCCCCTCCTGAAGCTCGTGCCTGCCACGCTATCTCCTGCCGGGCGATCGTGTGGGTGGGGTCGTTTAAGGTGGTCCATCGTGACAGAGGACCCCCAGGAGCATTTCGGAAGCTTCGCCGCCGAGCACCTGTCACCCTCGTTCCCGCAGCGTGCGCCGTGGGGTACCGCTCAGCGCCTGCGTGCCTGGCAGGCCGAGGCGCTGGACCAGTACTTCGGCGCCGACGGTCCGGAGGGTGTCGGGCGCGGACCGCGCGACTTCCTCGCCGCCGCGACCCCCGGCGCCGGTAAGACGACGTTCGCCCTCCGCCTCGCATCGGAGCTGCTGCGCCGCGACGTCGTCGATCGCATCGTCGTGGTCGCCCCCACCGAGCACCTCAAGACGCAGTGGGCCGATGCCGCCGGCCGAGTCGGCATCCGTCTCGATCCGCGGTTCAGCAACCGCCACGGGATGCCCTCGCGCCAGTACCACGGCGTCGCGGTGACCTATGCGCAGGTCGCGGTCAAAGCATCCGTCCACCAGCGGCTGACGATGGATGCCCGCACCCTGGTCATCCTCGACGAGGTCCACCACGGCGGCGACGCGCTGAGCTGGGGCGACGCGCTGCGCGAGGCGTACGGCCGGGCGACGCGCCGACTGCTGCTCTCGGGAACGCCGTTCCGCAGCGACACCGCTCCCATCCCGTTCGTGGAGTACCACCCGAACGAGAAGGGCATCCGTCTGTCGAAGACGGACTTCAACTACGGGTACGGGCGCGCCCTCGCCGACGGCGTCGTGCGCCCCGTGCTCTTCCTCGTCTACGCCGGCCACATGAAGTGGCGGACCAAGACAGGAGACGAGTTCGAGGCGCACCTGGGCCAGGACAACACGAAGGACATCACGTCGCAGGCCTGGCGGACCGCGCTGAACCCCGAGGGCGACTGGATCCCCGCGGTCCTCAGGTCGGCCGACCGCCGCCTGACCGAGGTGCGCCAGGACGTGCCCGACGCCGGCGGCCTCGTCATCGCGACCGACCAGACGGCCGCACGGGCGTACGCGGAGATCCTCCACCAGATCACCGGCGAGGCCCCGACCGTCGTGCTCTCCGACGACAAGGCGGCGTCGGGCAACATCGAGATCTTCGCCCAGTCGACCACCCGGTGGATGGTCGCGGTGCGCATGGTGTCCGAAGGCGTCGACGTCCCCCGACTCGCGGTGGGCGTCTACGCCACGTCGTCCTCGACGCCGTTGTTCTTCGCACAGGCGATCGGGCGCTTCGTGCGAGCGCGTCGCCGCGGTGAGACCGCGAGCGTGTTCCTGCCGAACGTGCCCGTCCTGCTCAACCTCGCCGCCGAGATGGAGCGTCAGCGCGACCACGCGCTCGATCGCGAAGCCGGCGACGACGACGGTCTCGAAGACACGCTGCTCGCGGAAGCCGAGAGCGAAGACAAAGCATCGGACGAGCTCACGCAGGAGTTCAGCTACCAGGCGCTCGGCTCGGTCGCACACTTCGACCGCGTGCTCTTCGACGGCGCTGAGTTCGGCCAGCTCGCGGTGCCGGGCACACCCGAGGAGGAGGAGTTCCTGGGCATTCCGGGGCTCCTCGAGCCCGAGCACGTGCACGAGCTCCTCATGCAGCGCCAGTCGCGGCAGACCAAGCACCGGCACAGCCGCGAGGCACGCGAGAAGTCGGCCGGCGGCGCGCCCGGCGAAGACGCAGCAGCCGCAGAGACGACGCTGCCCGAGCCGCTTCACCGCTCACTGAAGGAACAGCGGCAGCTGCTCAACAGCCTCGTGGGTCTCTACGCCCGCCAGAGCGGTGAACCGCACGGGCAGATCCACGCGGAGCTGCGCCGTGTGTGCGGCGGGCCGGCCGTGTCACATGCGACGGTGGCGCAGCTTCAGGCGCGCATCGCCGTCCTGCGCTCCCGGGTGAGATCGTGAGTTCGTCACCGCGCCACGCCCGGCGTGCCGACGATTCTTCGCCGCGCCGGTGACGTGTTAGTGTTGTTCCTCGGTTGGGAACAACTGAAAAACACTGCGCGGGTGGCGGAATAGGTAGACGCGCTAGCTTGAGGTGCTAGTGCCCGTATAGGGCGTGGGGGTTCAAGTCCCCCCTCGCGCACAGTGAGAGAAGGGCTCCGGAAACGGAGCCCTTCGTCATTTCCGGCGACGGTTCGCGACTAGCGTGGAGAGCATGTCCGAGTACGACGATCTGCCCGAGGTCGCCCGCGTCGCGCGGGACCTCATCCGCTTCGACACGACCAACTTCGGCGAAGGGCGCTCGCGCGGCGAACGCGAAGCGGCCGAGTACGTGGGGGCGTATCTCGAGGCCCTCGGACTTCGACCCGAGTACTACGAGCCGATCCCGCGGCGCACGAACGTCTCTGTGCGCATCCCGGGTCGCGACAGCTCGAAGCCCGCTCTCGTCCTGCACGGTCACCTCGACGTCGTGCCGGCGATGGCGGAGGACTGGAGCGTCGACCCGTTCGAGGGCGTCGTCCGCGACGGGATGCTGTGGGGTCGCGGCGCCGTGGACATGAAGGACATGGACGCGATGATCCTCACGTCCGTGGCCGAGCTCCTGCGCGCGGGGGAGCAGCCCGAGCGCGATCTGATCGTGACGTTCTTCGCCGACGAGGAGAACGGCGGCGTCGAGGGCTCGCAGCTCGTGGTGCGCGACCGGCCCGAGTGGTTCGCCGGAGCGACCGAGGCGATCAGCGAGGTCGGCGGCTACTCGATCGGCGTCGACGGGCACCGCGCCTACCTGCTGCAGGTCGGTGAGAAGGCTCTGGTGTGGCTTCGGCTCCACGCCACCGGACGGGCCGGGCACGGCAGCCGGCTGCACCCGGACAACGCCATCACTCGCCTGTCCGAGGCCGTGGCGAAGCTCGGGCGCGCGCGCTGGCCGATCGAGCTCACGAACACGACCCGGCGACTCGTCGACGACCTCGCGGCGCTCAGCGGCCGAGACGCGTCGGATCCGGATGCCGTCGCCGACGCGACCGGGCCGACGTCGGCGTTCCTCGCGTCGACCTTCCGCACCACGACGAACCCGACGGGCCTGACCGCCGGCTACAAGCACAACGTCATCCCCGATGCCGCGTCGGCCGCTATCGACGTCCGCACGCTTCCCGGACAGGAGGACGCCGTGCTGGCCGAGATCCAGCGGATCGTCGGCGACGACATCCGAATCGACATCGTGCACCGCGACATCGGCCTCGAGGTCCCCTTTGCGGGCTCGCTCGTCGACGCGATGGTCGGTGCGCTCGGCCGTCACGATCCCGGCGTGCCGGTGCTGCCGTACCTGATGGGCGGCGGCACCGACAACAAAGCGCTCTCGGAACTCGGCATCGCGGGATTCGGCTTCGCGCCGCTGCGCCTCCCGGCAGAGATGGACTTCACGGGTATGTTCCACGGTGTCGACGAACGCGTCCCGATCGACGCGCTCATCTTCGGTCAGCGCGTGCTCACCGATCTGATCCGCACGTACTGAAAGGCCGCTCATGCAGCTCCTCGAAGCCATCATCCTGGGCATCGTCCAGGGCCTGACCGAGTTCCTGCCGATCTCCTCGAGCGCGCACCTGCGCATCGTGGGGGAGTTCCTGCCGTCGGCGCAGGACCCGGGAGCGACCTTCACCGCGATCACTCAGATCGGCACCGAGCTGGCCGTGCTGGTCTATTTCTGGAAGAAGATCACCCGCATCATCGGTCGCTGGTTCCGCTCGTTCAGCGGTTCGGTTCCGCGTGACGACGCCGACGTCCGGCTCGGGTGGATCGTCATCATCGGCACGCTTCCGATCGGCGTGCTCGGATTCCTCTTCCAGGACGTCATCCGCGACACCTTTCGCAACCTCTGGCTCGTGGCGATCGTGCTCATCGTCTTCGGCCTCATCCTCGGAGCGGCCGACGCCCTCGGGCGACGCGTCCGGACCGAGAAGGACCTGACGTACGGTCACGGCCTGGCGCTCGGGTTCGCCCAGGCACTCGCGCTCATCCCGGGCGTCTCGCGCTCGGGCGCCACCACGACGATGGGGCTCGCACTGGGATACACCCGGCCGGCGGCCGCCGAAGTGGCCTTCCTGCTCGCGGTTCCCGCTGTCTTCGGCAGTGGACTCTACGAGCTGCTGCAGGCGATCCGCGAGCCGGGGGCTTCGGTGTTCTCGCTCGTCGACACCGCCGTGGCCACCGTCGTCGCGTTCGGAGTCGGGCTCGCCGTGATCGCCTTCCTCATGCAGTACCTCAAGCGCGGCAGCTTCCTGCCCTTCGTGCTGTACCGGGTGGGCCTGGGAGCGCTGCTCATCATCCTGCTCTCGCTCGGCGTCCTGCAGGCATACTGACCTGGCCGGAGGGTCGCGGCGTGCGTCTCAGCGATGCGGGCCGCGACCGAGGCCACGGCCGTCGCTGCCGTCACCCCGGTGCCGCAGATACTTCTCGAACTCCTGCGCGATGGCGTCACCCGACGCCTCGGGCGAGTCCCACGTATCACGGGTCTGCTCGAGCTGACGGATGTACTCCGTCATCTCCTCGTCGTCCGCTGCGGCGGCGTCGATCGTCGCCTCCCATGCGAGCGCGTCGCCGGGCAGGGAGCCGCGGGCGACTTTGGCGCCCGTGATGCTCTCGAGCTTGTCGAGGAGCGCGAGAGTCGCCTTGGGCGACGGCGAGTGTCCGGCGACATAGTGCGGGACGCTCGCCCACAGCGCCGCGGTGGGGATGCCGGCCTCTTCCGCGGCCGCGGCGATGACCGACAGGATGCCGACGGGCCCCTCATAGGTCGAGCGCTCCAGCCCCAGCGCGGCGCGCAGTTCGTCGTTATCGCTGCCGCTGAAGACGGTGATGGGACGGGTATGGGGGACGTCGCTCATCATCGAGCCGAGCGCGACGACACCGGTGATGTCCTCACTCAGCGCGGCATCCACCAGCTCGGCCGCGAACGACTTCCAGGCCCGCGCCGGCTCGGCGCCGCTGAGGACCCACAGGCGCGTCCCTCGCGCGGTCGCGCGCGGACGCCAGATCGTCGCGTCCGGCCACTTCAGCGAGCGGCGGCCATCAGCGTCGGCCTGGATGTGCGGCCGTGTGTACATGTAGTCGAAGTAGAGCTCGGGATCGACCGAGTAGACGGGGTCGTAGGGACGGGACTCGCGCAGCTGCGTCGCCGCCGCTGTCGCGGCCTCGCCGGCGTCGTTCCAACCGTCGAACGCGACCACGAGGACGCGGCGTCCCAGACTGTTCAACCCGTCCTCCGTTCCGAGCCGGCTCGCTCTGCGCGAGCGGGTCTGCTCCACGATACGCCGCGGCCGGCGCGTGCGGGTCGGGCCACGCGGCGTCTCAGCCCTGCGTCGGTAACATGGTGCGGATGACTTCTCGTTCCCCCGCCGCGGTCCTTTGGGACATGGACGGCACGCTCGTCGACACCGAACCGTACTGGATGGCCGCGGAGGGCCCCCTCGTCGAGAGCTTCGGGGGAGTGTGGACCCCCGAGCAGGCACTCAGCCTCGTGGGGCTGGGGCTCGAGGACTCCGCCCGCATCCTGCAGGATGCCGGCGTCCGTATGCACACGCACGAGATCATCGACCATCTGACCGAGACCGTCTCGGGGCAGCTGCGGATCGGCGGAACGCCGTTCCGCCCCGGCGCCCGCGAGCTGCTCTCGGGGCTTCGCGAAGCCGGTATCAAGACGGCCCTCGTGACGATGTCGATGCGCAGCATGGCCGACACCGTCGTGTCGTCTATCCCGTTCGAGTCGTTCGACGTCGTCATCGCCGGCGATGAGGCGACGCGACCCAAGCCGCACCCCGACCCGTATCTGCAGGCGTGCGAGGCGCTCGGGGTCGACGTCGCCGACACCGTCGCGATCGAGGATTCTCCCAACGGCCTGCGCTCCGCGGTCGCCTCGGGCGCCGTCGCTCTGGGCGTGCCGCTGATGGTGCCCCTCCACGGGCTCGGCGCACACGCGCTCTGGGACTCACTCGCGGGACGCTCGGTGTCCGATCTGGCTGACCTGTTCTCCCTCCACCGACTCGGAGCCTCCGCATGACCGACGATCTCCAGCCGCGCGGCCCGTTCCGCTACGGCGACCGCGTCCAGTTGACCGGCCCCAAGGGACGGATGCACACGATCACCCTCCGCGAGGGAGGAGAGCTGCACACTCACCACGGCGTCCTGCGGCACGAGGTGCTCGTGGGTCAGCCCGACGGTTCGGTGGCGACCAACAGCGGCGGGCACGAGTATCTGGCGCTTCGGCCTCTGCTCCGCGACTTCGTCATGTCGATGCCGCGCGGCGCCGCGATCGTCTATCCGAAGGACGCGGCCCAGATCCTGGCCGCGGCGGACATCTTCCCCGGAGCCGCTGTCGTCGAGGCGGGAGTCGGCTCGGGTGCCCTGTCGCTCTGGCTCCTTCGCGCGATCGGCGACCAGGGGCGGCTCGTGTCGTTCGAGCGCCGCGGCGAGTTCGCCGAGGTGGCCGAAGCGAACGTGGCCACGTTCACGGGCGGCACCCCCGCGAACTGGTCCATCGTCGTCGGGGATCTCGTCGAAAGCCTGCCGGGCGCCGTCGAGCCGGGGACCGTCGACCGCGTCGTCCTCGACATGCTCGCTCCCTGGGAGTGCATCGACGTCGTCGCCGACGCGCTGGCCCCGGGCGGCGTCGTGCTCTGCTATGTCGCGACGGCCACCCAGCTCAGCCGTGTTGCCGAGTATCTCCGCGGCACCGGCCTGTTCACCGATCCCGACGCGTCCGAGACGATGATCCGCGGCTGGCACGTCGAGGGTCTGGCCGTGCGCCCCGATCATCGCATGGTCGCCCACACGGGCTTCCTCATCACCGCGCGCCGCCTCGCCCCCGGGGCGATCCCGCCCGATGTCCGAAAGCGGGCATTGAAGAAGCCGTCGTACGACGACGCGGACGTCGAGATCTGGACCCCGGGCGCCGTCGGAGACCGCGAGATCACGGACAAGAACCTGCGCAAGCGCGTGCGGGAGGCCCAGCGCGCGGCGCGCAGCTCGGTGTCCACGTCGGACGGGCACGACGGCGACTCCGCGTAGACTGGCGCGGTGCGTAGGATCATCGCCGCCGCCGGCGCTCTCTCCCTGACCGTGCTCGCTCTGACGGCCTGTGCGACGCCGTCCTCGGGCTCGGAGTCGTGCACGCGCGACGTATCCGGGTCGACGGCGCTCGACCTCATCGACGTCACCGACACGGAGGTGGGCACCAAGCCCGCCGTCGCGCTGTCGGCGCCGGTCCACGTCGACGGCCTCGCGGCACGCGACGCCGTCACGGGAGACGGTCGCGCGATCACGAGCGACGCTCAAGACGTCGTCTTCGACCTGACCGTCCTCGACGGGTCGTCCGGCGCGCCGATCGCGGCATCCGGTTACACCGGCACGCTATCGGAGGTGTACCCGCTCGACAGCTGGGAGGCGACCTTCCCGGGACTCGTCGACGCCCTCCACTGCGCGACTGAGGGATCCCGCGTGGTGATGGCCCTCGGTCCCGACGAGGTCACGGCAGACACCCGCGCCCGCTTCGGAATGACCGAGGATGCGACGACGGTCGTCGTGCTCGACCTGCAGAAGGTCTACCTCGCCGCCGCCGACGGCGCGGACCAGTTCAACGACCGCCCCGGCATGCCCTCGGTCGTGCTGGCCCCCGACGGGCGCCCCGGAATCGTCATCCCCGATAACGCTCCGCCGAGCGACCTCGCCGTCGAGGTGCTGAAGAAGGGCGATGGCCCCGAGGTGACCGGAGACGTCCCGGTTCGAGTGCACTACACCGGCGTGACGTGGGCCGACGAGAAGGTCTTCGACAGCACGTGGGGTCGCGGCGCCCAGCCCATGGAACTCGACAGCACGGTCCCCGGCTTCGCGGATGCGCTCCGCGGTCAGACGGTCGGCTCGCAGATCCTCGTGGTCATCCCGCCCGACCAGGGTTACGGCGACACGGCGCAGGGCGCGATTCCCGCGAACTCGACGCTCGTCTTCGTCGTCGACATCCTCGGCCTCGACGCCGCGTCCTGAGTCGGGCTCCGGCGCGCCCGCCTAGAATCGAAGGCATGTCCATCACGCCCACTCGCGTCCCTCCCGAGGAACGCCTGGTCAACCTCGTCGTCGCGCTCATGGCGACCGAGCAGGGGGTGACGAAGGACACGATCCTGGGGTCCGTGTCGGGTTATCGCGAGCAGGCCGAGTCGGGTGCGCGTCGCGAAGCGCTCGAGAAGATGTTCGAACGCGACAAGGAGAACCTGCGCGGACTCGGCGTCCCGATCGAGACCATCGGCGATTACGCCGACCCGGACGATCTCCGCGAGGCGCGCTACCGCATCCCGCCGACCGAGTACGAGCTGCCCGCCGACATCACCTTCACCCCCGCCGAGCTGGCGGTCCTCACGCTCGCCGGGGGAGTGTGGGGCGAGCACACACTGTCGACCGGTGCACGTTCGGGACTGCGCAAGATCCGGTCGCTCGGAATCGAGGTCGACGAGCCGATCATCGGCTTCGCACCGCGGCTCGACCTGCACGATGCATCGTTCCTGCCCTTGCAGCGGGCGATCGAGCAGGCTCGCGAGGTGGAGTTCGACTACCTGCGTCCCGGTTCCGAACGGCCACGGCATCGCCGGGTGCGCCCCTTCGCCCTCGTGGAGTACGAGGCCCGGTGGCACCTCTTCGGGTGGGACACCGGGGTCGAAGCCGAGCGGACGTTCCTGCTCTCGCGGATCCTCGGCGACGTCGTCGTCACCCGCCAGGGATTCAACGAGACGCTCCGAGCCGGCGCCGGCGAACGCGCGCTGGCGGGTCTCCGCGACGTCGCCCGCCGCCAGATCAGCACGGTCATGGTGGTGCCCGGAACGGAGGCGGAGCTTCGTCTGCGCCGTCGAGCCCGTGCCGGGACGGCGACGGGGCGACAGCTGGACGTCCCCTTCGTCGACCTCGAGGTCTTCGCCGACGAACTCGCTTCGTACGGGCCCGAGGTGATGGTCCTCGAGCCGGTCGGGCTCCGGGATGCCGTTGTACAGCGGCTGCGCGCGGCACGCGATCGATCGGCTGCGCCCTCATGAGCGCGCAGCCCGTCGTGGCGACCGACCGCGCCGCGCTGATCCTCCAGCTCGTCCCGTACCTCATCGCCCAGGGCGAGGTGACCGTGGCGGATGCCGCGCGCGATTTCGACGTCGACCCGCAGCAGATGCGCGCGATGGTCGAGAAGCTCACCGTCATCGGGCTCCCCGGCGAGGGCGGATTCTGGCAGATGGCGAACGATCTGTTCGACATCGACTGGGACCTCCTCGACAGGGAGGACCGCATCGTCATCACCAACACGGTGGGTCTGGAGCGATCACCCCGCCTCACCGCGCGCGAAGCCGCCGCACTGCTGGCCGGACTCCAGCTCGCCGCGGCCGTTCCCGGCGTCGGCGACAGCGGCATCGTGCAGGGTCTCCTCGCGAAGCTCGCGCGCGGCGCCGGCCAGACTCCCGCCGATGTCATCGTCGCACCCGCGCCCGTCGACGACGTGCGCGAGACGGTCGCGCGCGCGCTCCGCGCTCATGTCGCCGTCGCGTTCACCTACACCGCCCCCGATGCTCAGCCCACGACGCGCACCGTGGATCCGGTCAAGGTCACGATCTCAGCCGGGCAGTGGTACCTCCAGGGCTGGTGCCATACCCGCCGTGCCATGCGGACCTTTCACCTCGACCGCGTCACCGCGCCCGCGCTCACCGACATCCCGGCCCTCCACTCGTCCGAGCCGGTTCCCGAGCTGTTCCAACCGGGCGACGACGAGGTGCTCGCCGAGATCCGCTACCCGTCCCACGCAGCATCCGTGGTCGGCGAATTCCTCGCCAACGCGCAGGTGCAGGACGAGGGCGCGTCGCATACAGCGTTCATCCGCGTCGCCGATCCTCGATCGCTGAAACGGCTGGTGGCTCGCAGCGGCGGCAGCATCGAAGTCGTCGCTCCGCCGGACGCGCGGCGAGCCGCCCATGATTGGGCCCAGGCGGGCCTGGACCAGTACGACTGACGCGGGCTCCGGCACAAAATCCTCGGGTTAGACTGTGCGAAACGATCGACGAGGAGACTCAATGAGCAATCTGTTCGCAGGTCCGCACCTGTGGATCCTACTCATCGTCATCCTGCTGCTCTTCGGTGCCGCGAAGCTGCCGGCGCTGGCGAAGAGCATGGGACAGTCGGCCCGCATCTTCAAGGGTGAGATGAAGGCCATGAAGGACGACGATGCCACGGCCGGCACCGCCACCTCGACGACCGCTGACGTCGCACCCGTCGAGAAGCCCGCGGACCCGAAGAGCGGTCCCGCAGCTCCCACGCCGTAGTCCCGCGTGGTGACGGCTGAGCGCACGCGCTCAGGGGCGGAAGGCGCGCCCCGGCGCGACAAGCGCATGTCCCTCGGACAGCACCTCATCGAGCTTCGACGACGCCTCATCATCTCGGCGCTCGCGCTCGTGGCGTCGATGGTGGTGTCGTTCTTCCTCACCGACTGGATCATCTGGGCGATGACCGAGCCGATCCGCGTCGTCGCTGAGCAGCGCGGCGACACCGAAGCCGTCAAGCTGATGTACTCGACGATCACCGGCCCGTTCGACATGCGGCTGCGGATCTCGTTCTCCGTCGGCATCATCCTCTCCGCGCCGATCTGGCTCTGGCAGATCTGGGCCTTCCTCATGCCGGGGCTCACGCGCAAAGAAGTCCGGTACACGGTCGGCTTCGTCTCCGCCGCTGTTCCGCTCTTCTTCGCGGGCGTCTACACCGGATGGCTCGTGATGCCCCACATCGTCGAGATCATGGCAACGTTCTCGCCGGAGGCCTCCGCCAACTTCTACGAGGGCAAGTACTACTACGACTTCGTCTTCAAGCTGCTGCTCGTCGTCGGTGTCGCGTTCATCATCCCCGTGTTCCTCGTGGCCCTGAACTTCGCGGGGATCATGAGCGGCAAGGCGATCCTCAAGGGGTGGCGCGTCGCCATCCTCATCGCCGTCGTATTCTCGGGCCTCGCAACACCGGCCGCCGACATCGTGAGCATGCTGATGCTGGCCTCGATCCTGACCGTCCTCTACTTCGCCGCCGCGGCCCTCTCGCTCCTGCTCGACCTGCGACGGTCGCGCCGCGCGCCCGAGCTGACCGTTCCCGGTCCGCCTCCGACGACCGATCCGCTCGCGTGAGCGACTCCAGTCCCGCCGAGCGCTTCCTGGCGGCGCAGTCTGCGCGGGCGCATCCGCTGACCACCGCCTTCGCGGGCATGCAGCGCTTCGACCTCGACCCCTTCCAGGTCGCCGGATGCCACGCCCTCGAGGACGGCAGGAGCGTGCTCGTCGCCGCCCCGACGGGCGCCGGCAAGACGATCGTGGGCGAGTTCGCCATGCACCTCGCGATGCTCGAGCCCGGCACCAAGGCGTTCTACACGACCCCTATGAAGGCTCTGTCGAACCAGAAGTTCCGCGAGCTGGTGGACGTCTACGGTGAGGACGAGGTCGGCCTCCTCACCGGCGACACCAACATCAACGGCAGCGCTCGCATCGTGGTCATGACCACGGAGGTGCTCCGGAACATGCTCTACGCCGACTCGCCGGCCCTGCGCGGCCTCCGTTACGTCGTCATGGACGAGGTCCACTATCTCGCCGATCGCTTCCGCGGGGCCGTGTGGGAGGAGGTCATCATCCACCTCCACCCGTCGGTACGGATGGTGGCGCTCTCGGCGACCGTCTCCAACGCCGAGGAGTTCGGCGATTGGCTCGACACCGTTCGAGGCGACACCGCGGTCGTGGTCTCCGAGATCCGGCCCGTTCCTCTCGAACAGCACGTCCTGGTGCGCGGCGACCTCCTTCCGCTCTTCGATGATCGCGCCGGCGTCGCGACGGCGCAGGTCAACCGGGAGCTGACGCGGCTGCGTTCGCCCCAGGGCCAGCGTTACGAGAACAACCGCCGCGCGCACTCTCACCGCAGCGGAGGAGGCCGCGAAGCGCATCGCAAGCACCGCGGGGGCACCGCGCCGGCTCGCCCGTCGGCGCTGCAGCGCCTCGAGCGCATCGATCGTCCCGCTGTCGTCGAGCTTCTCGGCCGGTCGAACCTGCTTCCGGCGATCTTCTTCATCTTCAGCCGCGCCGGTTGCGACGGTGCCGTGCAGCAGGTGCGCCGGTCGGGCCTGCGACTCACGACGGCCGAGGAACGCGACGAGATCCGGGCGATCGTCGACCGGCGCACCCGCGCGCTCGCTCAGGAGGATCTCGCCGTCCTGGGCTTCTGGGAATGGCGCGACAACCTCGAGCGCGGCGTAGCGGCCCACCACGCCGGTCTGCTTCCGGCGTTCAAGGAGGTCGTCGAGGAGCTCTTCCAGCGCAAGCTGGTGAAGGCCGTCTTCGCGACGGAGACGCTGGCACTGGGCATCAACATGCCTGCCCGCACCGTCGTCCTCGAGAAGCTCGAGAAGTTCAACGGGGAAGCGCGCGTGGCGATCACCTCGGGCGAGTACACCCAGCTGACCGGACGCGCCGGCCGGCGGGGCATCGACGTCGAGGGGCACGCGGTCATCCAGTGGAGCGATGGGCTCGACCCGCAGGCGGTCGCCGCGCTGGCATCGCGTCGCACATATCCGCTGAATTCGAGCTTCCGCCCCACCTACAACATGGCCGTCAATCTCATCGATCGCTTCGGTCGCGACCGGGCGCGGGAGATCCTCGAGTCGTCGTTTGCCCAGTTCCAGGCCGACCGATCGGTCGTCGGGCTTGCGCGCCAGGTCAAGGAGAAGGAACAGACGCTCGACGGCTACGCCCGCTCCATGACGTGCGATCGGGGGGACTTCGCGGAGTACTCCGGCATCCGTCGGGAGCTCAGCGACCTCGAAAAGCTCAACCGCAACGACCGCACCGCGCCGGCCCGCATCCGACAGCGTCGTCAGGACGAGCTGGCGGGCCTGCGTAAGCGAATGCAGCGGCATCCCTGCCACGACTGCCCGGATCGGGAGCACCACGCCCGGTGGGCGGAACGCTACTGGCGGCTGCGCCGTGACGTGCAGAAGCTGCGGCAGCAGATCGACACCCGGACCGGAACGGTCGCGCGCGTTTTCGACCGGGTGGTCGACGTCCTGACGGCGCTCGATTACGTCACCGTCGGGGCCGATGGCACCACCGTCCTGACGTCGGCGGGTTCGACGATGCGTCGGATCTACGGTGAACGCGACCTCCTGGTGGCCGAGGCGCTCCGCCGCGGTCTGTGGCGCGACCTCGATCCGGCCGGTCTGGCGGCCCTCGCGTGCAGTCTCGTGTACGAGCCGCGCCGCGAGGGCGACGGTCCCGGCGAGTACGGGCTTCCGCGAGGCGCCTTCCGAACAGCACTGGCCGAAACGCAGGAGCTGTGGGCCGTCCTCGACGACCTCGAACAGGACCACCGCCTGCCCGGCACCGAACCGGTGGCGACGGGCCTCGCGAAAGCCATGCATTCGTGGGCACGCGGCGTGATGCTCGACCGCGTCCTGCTCGAGGCCGACATGGCCGCGGGCGACTTCGTGCGCTGGGCGAAGCAGACGATCGATCTCCTGGATCAGCTCTCCCTCGTCGCCGACCCCGACGTGGCACGGACGGCGCGTGCGGCGCTGGATGCCGTCCGCCGCGGCATCGTGGCCTACTCCGCCGTTTAGGCTCGAACACGTGCCCGACTCGTCTCCGGCCGCCGCGCGGCCTCTGATACCGCTGTGGCTGGCACTGATCGGCGCCATCGTCGGCGGTGCGGTCCTGGACGCCGCGTTCCCCGACATCGGGTGGTGGCCGCTGGCGTTCGTCGGTGTCGCGTTCGCCCTCGTCGGTCTGATCGGGCGCTCGTCGTGGGGTGCACTCGCGGTCGGAGCCGTCTTCGGGGCGTCCTTCTACTTCATCCACATCTCGTGGATCACCCGTTATCTCGGACCCATCCCGTGGTTCGGACTCGCCGGCATCGAGACGCTCTTCTTCGCGGTCGGCTCGATCCCCATCGCCCTGGCGTACCGCTGGGTCCCGCGTCTGCTGCCCGGCATGGCAGGGCGACTGGTCGCCCTCCCCGCCCTCGTGGCGGGGCTGTGGACGGCTCGCGAGCTCTTCATGGGGTCGTGGCCCTACACCGGCTTCCCCTGGGGCCGGATCGGGATGAGCCAGTCCGAGAGCCCGCTCGCCCACATCGCGTCCTGGACGGGGGTGGCAGGCCTGACGTTCCTCATGGTCTTCGTCACGTCCGCCGGCATCGAGTGGCTCCGGCTCGGCAGGCTGCGCGACATCCGGACGGCAGTCCCCGCCGCCGTCGTCGCGGTCGTTCTCGTCGCCGTGCCCGCCTTCCCGACCACGGATGCCGGGACCTACCGCATCGGTTCGGTCCAGGGCGACGGTCCGGCCGGATACTTCGACTCCCGCGAGGCGTACGGCGTTCTGCGGTCGCAGCTGGAGGCCACGCAGCCCATCATCGACGAACCCATGGATCTGCTCGTCTGGCCCGAGGGCGGGATCGACGCGGACCCGCTGTCGAACGCGTCCGTCGCCGACACGCTCGATCGGCTGTCAGAGCGCATCGGGGCGCCGTTGCTGGTCAACGCCGCGACGGAGCGCGGCGACGACATCTACAACACCTCCATGCTCTGGCGGGCCGGCGCCGATAATCCCGTCGCGATCCACGACAAATCACGGCCCGTACCCATGGGGGAGTACGTCCCCGACCGGTGGTTCTTCGAGCTGATCGTCCCCGACCTCATCGGTCTCATCCAGCGCGAGTACACGCCGGGCACGAATCCTCCGTTCATGGATGTCTCGGGAGTCGGGGTAGGACTCGCGATCTGCTTCGACGTGCTCTACGACGACGTCATCTGGACGGGCGCGCGTGACGGGGCCCAGGTCTACGTCTTCCAAACGAACAACGCCGATTTCCGGGACACCGATGAGAACCTCCAGCAGCTCGCCTTCGCACGCATGCGCGCGATCGAGACCGGCCGGGCGGTCGTGAACATCTCCACGGTCGGCACGAGCCAGGTCATCGCGCCCGATGGCACGGAGATCGACGGCCTACCGGCGGCGGAAGCCGGTGCGATGATCACCGACGTGCCCCTGCGCACGGGCTTGACGCCCGCCGTGATCATCGGCGGAGCGGTGCAGGTCGTGCTCGGGTGGGGGAGCATCCTGGCGCTCGTCGTCTGCGGCGTCGCCGTCGCGATCGCGAGGCGGCGCTCGACCAGCGCGTCCCGGACATGAGAATGCCGTCGGCCCCGAGGGGACGACGGCATTCGCTCAGAGCTGGAGGCTCAGGCGCTCAGACGGGAGCCGCGGCGCTCGCGGAGCATGGCCAGACGCTCCTCGAGCAGCTCCTCGAGCTCGGGGATCGTGCGGCGTTCGAGCAGCATGTCCCAGTGCGTGCGGGCGGCCTTGTCGCCCGAGTGATCGACCTCGACGACGCCCTCGCCCACGCGCAGGAGAGCCTCGGCGCCGCACGCGCGGCACTCCCAGGTCTCGGGCGCTTCCGCGTCAGCGGCGAACGTCATGACGGTCTCGTGCTCACAGCGCGAACACACATACGTGTGGTTGACCCGGTCGTGAAAGACGACGCCCTCTTCGCTCTGTAGGCTCGAGGCGCCGAGTCGGATGCCGCGCAAGCTGCGGTCTGCCATTGTGTGGTCCTCTCGTCGGCTATCAGTTGTAACGTGCGCAGCTGTGTGCATCATCCGAACAACGGTTCGTCATCGGGGTTTCACAGCCGATGTTCAGCGTGTCGGGGTATTCAGCGCTCTCCCGCCGCGACGGTCATGGCGCGGTCGGCTCGGTCCGTGACGATGCCGTCGACGCCGGCCGCCAGCAGGCGTCTCATGCCGTCCGCATCGTTGACCGTCCAGACGTGCATCTCGACACCCGCACGGTGGACCGCGCGGATCATTCGGGGGGAGACGATGCGGACAAGACCCCGGCGCTCGGGAACCTGTACCGCGTCGATGCCGCGCAGCGCACGACTCATCAACCATGGCACACCTGACGCGACGGCGGCGACGAGCGCCGCGATCCGGATCGTTCCCGCAGATGTCGCCGGTCGTCCGCCGGCGGCGCGAGCGGCTCGGAGCGCACGTTCGCGCGTTCGATCCGAGAAGCTCGTGAGGAGAACCCGATCCGCGTACGGAGCCACCAGCTGGCCGACCCTCTCCGCCGCCGCGTCGGCCTTCACATCGAGGTTGAACAGCAGCGAGGGGAAGGCGTCGAGCGCCTGAGCGAGCGTCACCAGCCCCCCGCGGTCGGCCATGAGCGCCTCCAGCTCTCGGTCGCCGACATCAGCGATGGGACGGGGGTCGCCCGTCACTCGCGAGAGGTCGGCGTCGTGGAAGAGGATCACCGTGCCGTCGGCGCTCAGGTGGCAGTCCGACTCGACGTAGCGCACGCCGAGGGCGTGGGCGGCCGCGAACGCGGCGAAGGTGTTCTCGACGATGCCTTCGGAGTCGGGCGGCACGAACCCGCGGTGCGCCAGGATCCTCGGGCGCTCCGATGCGAAGTAGGGGTGCGTCACGGTGCGGGCGGCGCCGACCGCTCCGCCGACGGGGTCGGGTGGTCGTCGCGGCGACCCGCGAACCCGGCGCTCATGCTCTTGAGCGCCTCGGTGAACTCACTCGGAATGATCCACAGCTTGCTCGACGCGCTGTCGCTGATCTTCGGCAGCGTCTGCAGGTACTGATACGCCAGGAGCTTCTCGTCGGGATTGCCCTCGTGGATCGCCTGGAACACCGACTGGATCGCCGCGGACTCGCCCTCGGCGCGCAGGATCTGGGCCTGCTTGTCGCCCTCCGCTTTGAGGATCTCCGCCTGACGACGGCCCTCCGCCTCGAGGATCTGCGACTGCTTGGACCCTTCGGCCGTGAGGATCGCGGCACGACGGTCGCGCTCGGCGCGCATCTGCTTCTCCATCGAGTCCTGGATCGAGGTGGGCGGATCGATCGCCTTGAGCTCCACGCGCGATACTCGGATGCCCCACTTTCCCGTCGCCTCGTCGAGCACGATGCGCAGCTGCCCGTTGATGTTGTCGCGACTGGTGAGGGCTTCCTCGAGGTTCAGACCGCCGACGACGTTGCGCAGCGTCGTGGTCGTCAGCTGCTCGACGGCGCCCAGGTAGTTGTTGATCTCGTAGGTGGCGGCACGGGCGTCGGTCACCTGGAAGTACACGACGGTGTCGATCGAGACGACGAGGTTGTCTTCGGTGATGACCGGCTGCGGCGGGAACGACACGACCTGCTCACGCATGTCGACGAGAGGCAGGACCCGGTCGATGAACGGCACCAGCAGGTTCAGCCCGGGCGAGAGGGTGCGCTGGTAGCGGCCGAGCCGTTCGACGACGCCCGCATAGGCCTGCGGGATGATCCGGATCGAGCGGAAAAGCACGACGATCACGAAGATCGCCAGGACGACGAGTAGGACGATCACGAAGATCTGCCCCACGAAAGCGCCGACGTCAACCACGGGTGTTCTCCTTCGGGTCGGGGGAGGGGATGCCGACCTCGACGGTCGCGCCGCGCACGGCGCGGACGACGAGGCGGGCGCCGACGGACACGTCTGCGCTGTCGTCGACGAGTCGAGCAGTCCACGTCTCGCCGTTGTCGAGCTTGACCGCGCCCGCCCCGTCGACGAACGGGACCAGGACGCGAGCGCCGAGGCCCGCGAGAGCGTCCACGTTGGTCGGTATGTGCTGACTGCTGCGATGCAGGGCGCGAAGGAGCAGCGGACGGATGGTGAACAGCAGCAGTGCCGACACGGCGGCCGCCGCGGCGACCTGCAGCCACCACGGAGCGGACAGGAGGTTCGTGCCCAGACCGCCGACGAGCGTGCCGCCGGCGAGCATCAGGAACGTGAACTCGAGAGTGAGCAGTTCGACGATGACGAAGATCAGGGCCAGCACGAGCCACGCTATCCACAGGTATTGCGTGAGATCGGGCAACATCGGCGCTCCTTCGTCCCTCATCCCGAACCTATCAGTCGGGGGTGCGATCCGGACCGGTTGATAGGCTCGTGCGGTGCCGGCGGCCCGCCGTGCCGAGAGCCTTTCTTCCCCGCAGGAGCGTCACATGACTCAGCCCCTTCCCGCCGGAACCCTCACCGGTCGCACGGCACTGGTGACCGGATCGTCGCGTGGCATCGGCGCCGACACAGCGCGGTACCTCGCGCAGGCGGGGGCGAACGTCGTCATCAACTTCCGCAACAAGGCGCCCCGCGCCGAGAAGCTCGCGGCCGAGCTCCGCGACCTCGGCGTCGAGGTGCTCGTCGTCGGAGCCGATCTCACCGATCGCGCCTCGGTCGACGAGATGTTCGCCGCTGTGCGCGACACGTTCGGCCACCTCGATCTGCTCGTGCTGAACGCATCCGGCGGCATGGAGGGAGGCATGGCCGAGGACTACGCCCTCACCCTCAACCGCGACGCGCAGCTCGGCACCCTCGACGCGGCGCTGCCGTTGCTCGAGGATGGGTCGCGCGTGGTGTTCGTCACGAGTCACCAGGCTCACTTCATCCGCACGACCCCGACGATGCCCGAGTACGAGGCCGTCGCCCTGTCGAAGCGGGCCGGCGAGGACGCTCTGCGCGAGCGCATCGGCGAGCTCTCGGAGCGCGGCATCGGATTCGTCGTCGTGTCGGGAGACATGATCGAGGGCACGATCACCGCGACCCTGCTCGAGCGCGCGAATCCGGGGGCGATCGCCACGCGGCGCGAGTCGGCCGGCAAGCTGTACAACGTGTCGGAATTCGCCGCCGAGATCGCCCTCGCCGCCGTCGAGCCGATCCCCTCCGACAACACCCGTCTCGTCGGGGACATCTCGTCCTTCGGCGGCGAGTGACCATGCGCCCCACGGACATCGAGGCTCTCATCGCCGTGGGGCGTCCGACGGTCGCCCCCGACGGCTCGTTCGCCGTGTTCGCGACGTCACGGCCCGATATCTCGGCGAACCGGAACGTGGGACAGCTCTGGCGTATCGAGCTGCCCTCGGGCGAGGCTCACCGGCTCACCCGCGGCGTGGCCGACTCCTCGCCGCGCCTCTCGCCGGACGGCCGCCGTGTCGCGTTCATCCGCGGCGACGCCGGCGGTAAGCCGCAGATCCACGTGATCGCGGCATCCGGCTCGGAGCCCGTCCAGGTCACCGACGCGCCCCTCGGTGTCGGGGCGTTCGCGTGGTCACCCGCGGGCGATCTCCTCGCCTTCACCGCGCGAATTCCCGAGCAGGGCCGCTACGGCTCGGTGGAAGGACTCGCCGCCGAAGCAGAATCTCCTCGGCGGATCACGGGCGTCCGGTGGCATGCGAACGGCATCGGCTACATCGCGGACCGCCCCGCTCAGGTCTTCGTCGTCGCCGCACCGGACCTCGGTTCCGAGCCCGCGTACGCTCCCGCCCCCGAGCCGCAGGGAGGCTCGTCCGCGCCTGCACCGCGCGTGCCGGCGGAGGCGCGCCAGCTGACCTCGGGCGAGCTCTCCCATGACGGTGTCGTCTTCACCGCCGACGGCTCGGAGATCCTCACCACCACGGATGAGATCGAGCGCGAACGTCGCGACCTCCGCTCGCCCCTGATCGCGATCAGCGTCGATGGAACGGGGGAGCGCGTGGTGCTGCCCGCGACCCTCTCGATCGCCGACGTCGCCGTCGCCCCCGACGGCAGCATCGCCCTCCTCGCCTCCGACGCGGGCGCCGATGGCACGGACTTCGTCGCGCCGGGCGTCGCGCTGTGGATCCTCGAGGGCGATGGCCCTCGGAGACTGACCGATCCCGAGACGATCGACCTCGGGGAAGTGGGCTCGCACATCACGGCAGTGGGCGACGACTTCCTGGTGCAGAACCGCACCCGCGGAGAGGTGCACCTGCTCCGCGTCTCGCGCGACGGCGCCGCCGTGCGCCTGCGCCGGGGCATGGAAGTGACCGGCCACGGCGCTGACGCTGCAGGCCGGCGAATCGTCTGCGCCGTCGCGACCAATCGGTCGGCCGGCGAGCTCCTTCTCCTCGACGCCGACGGCGTGGACGCGCGGTTGCTGACCTCCTTCGGGGATGCCGCGAGCCGAGCGGGGTTCGTCGTTCCGCGCGAGCTCGAGGTGACGGCACCCGACGGCTATCGCGTGCACGGATGGGTGGCGACACCCGAGGGCGATGGCCCGTTCCCCGTGCTTCTGCAGATCCACGGCGGCCCGTATGCCTCGTACGGCATCCATCTCTTCGACGAGACGCAGGTGCTGGTCGATGCCGGCTACGCCGTCGTGTACTGCAATCCGCGGGGCAGCGCCGGATACGGTCGCGCTCACGGGCGCAGCATCCGCGGGCGCATGGGCACCGACGACCTCGTCGACGTCCTCGCGTTCCTCGACGGAGCAGTCGCCTCTGACGCACGGCTCGATGGTGGACGGGTCGGAATCATGGGCGGGTCGTACGGCGGCTATCTGACCGCCTGGACGATCGCGCACGACCACCGGTTCGCCGCGGCGATCGTCGAGCGCGGTTTCCTCGACCCGGAGACCTTCCAGGGAACGAGCGACATCGGCTCGTTCTTCGGCGACGAGTACGTCGGCACCGATCCTGCCGCGATCCGGGCGCAAAGCCCGATGGCCATGGTCGGCCGCGTGGACACCCCCACGCTCGTCATCCATTCCGAGCTGGACTTCCGATGCCCGCTCGAACAGGCGACGCGGTACTACACCGCCCTGCGTCGGCAGGGCACGGAGGCCGAGCTGCTGGTGTTCCCCGGCGAGGACCACGAGCTCACCCGCTCGGGACGGCCCCGACACCGCGTGGAACGGTTCGAGGCCATCCTCGACTGGTGGGGGCGCCACCTCCCGGTGTGACGCACCCCACCTGTCAGGGGCGCAGCGCGAGCCCTCGGATGATGTTGACGATTCCGAGGGCGACAGCCGAGATGCCGAGCAGCCACCAGAGCACGATGACGCCCCACAGGGGCGTGAACAGCAGCAGGACGCCGGCGATGATCGAGAGGATCGCGAACGCGATCGTCCAGCCTCGCGACGACGACTCACCGACGACGGACAACGACACCGCGCCCTCGATGATCCACATGATGCCCACCAGGACGCCGAGGAACGCAGCGAACGACACCGTGAACGCGGCGAGGTTAGCAAACGCCACGACGCCGACGACCACGAAGAAGATGCCGAGCACGATGTGTCCGACGCGCGCCCAACCGTCCTTCGTCCGCGAGAAGACGCCGAGCGCGGCGTAGACGACACCCGCGACGATCGCGTACGCCGCGATGATGCCCGTCAGCACCTGGGCCGTCCGCCCGGGCCAGATGAGGATCAGCAGGCCGAGAACCAGGGTGAGGACGCCGGTCAGGATCAACGATGTCCGCAGCGATCGGATGAATCGTCCGGCGATGTTCTCCGCAGTTGTCATGGCAGGGCCTCCTTCACGGAAGTCGGACGCTCCCGTCTCGCCTCACGCTACTGGACATGACGAAGCGGCATCAGAGCGCGCGGTGCAGCGCCGGGGGAGTGGCGCGGGGTGAGAGGCACTCAGCCGAGGAGCAGGGTCGCGGCGAGGAGTACGGGGACGCAGCCGAGCGTGGTGAGGAACACGGTGTCGCGCGAGATCGTCTCGCCGATGTCGTAGCGCTGGGCGAAGTTGAAGACGTTCTGCGCGGTCGGGAGGGCCGCGAGGACCGTGACCGCCAACGTGTCGGCGGGGGAGAGGCCGAACGCGAGCGCGGCGACCGCCCAGGCGACGAGGGGCATCGCGATGAGCTTGAGCCCCGATGCCAGGAGGATGTCGCGGCGACGGCCGGATGCCGACAGCACGCGCTGTCCGTGGAGCGACATCCCGTACGCGATCAGGAGCACCGGCACACAGGCGTCCGCGATCAGCTGCAGCGGGTCGAGCACGATCGGCGGCAACCGCAGTCCCGAGACGGACACGATCACTCCCGCCACCGAGGCGATGACGATCGGGTTGCCGACGGTCCGTTTCAAAATCGGCAACGGTTTGCGTTGTCCGGTCGTGACGGCCTCGAGGATCGCCATCGTGATCGGGGTGAAGACGATCAGCTGCATCAGGATGACGGGCGCCGGCAACGCGGCCGACCCCAACAGATACAGCGACAGCGGGATGCCGATGTTGTTGGAGTTCACCTGCCCGGCCGAGAGCATGCCGATGAGCGTCTCGCCGACAGAGCGGCGCCACACGAGCCGCGCGATCAACGCGTAGACGACGAACATCGAGACGGCGGCGATCGCTGAGACGGGCAGCAACGCGGAAAACAGGGTCGACACGTCGGCTTGCGAGAGCACGACGAACATGAGGAACGGCGACAGCACGAAGAAGATCAGGCGCGCGAGCACGGGACGGCCGTGAGGTCCGAGCAGATCGATGCGGCCGATGACGTAACCGACGACGATCGCGACCCCGACGACGACGAACCCGGTCACGACCTGCACCCTTCGAGCCTAGGGGAGTGCGGGTAGGCGTTGACCCCGCTCACAGGCTCCGGTTCGTACGGTTGTTCAGACGTGGAAGAGGTGACGACATGAGACGCAGCGTGCGCTACATCCCGCTGGCCGCCGTCCAGCTGGCGGCTATCGCCGTGACGATCGCGGTGTGCGTGTTCACGACCTCCGGACAGCACGCCGATCAGGCGGCGATGGTCGCCACGACATCGTCGAGCAACCCGATCCTGCTGGCGGCGCAGCACGTGAGCGCCAACTACATCCTCATCGTGGCGGCCGTGACGATGGTGGTCAGCATCACAACGGCGCTCGTCACCCGCCGGTTCGCGGAGGCGGGCGCAGCGTCGGTCGTCTTCGTCGGCGCGAGCATCGTGACGCAGGTGCTCAAGCACGACATCATCGCGCGCCCCGATCTCGCCAGCGGCTGGGGCACTTACCACAACTCCCTGCCGTCGGGTCATGCGACCATCGCGATCGCGGCAGCCTGCGCCGCGCTGTTCGCCGCCCCGACGCGGATGAAGTTCGTCCTCGCGCCTGTGCTCGTCGTGTGGGCCACCGTCGCCGGCATGGGCGTCATCGCCGCCGGCTGGCACCGACCGAGCGACGTCGTCACGGCGAGTCTCGTCGTGGGCTTCTGGTGCACGATCGCTGCGCTCCTGGTCAGCGCAGCCCGTCATCGCCGGGAACGCGGCTCGGCCGTGCTCACGACAGCGCAGCGCCGACTGCGCGGACTCACACCCGTCCTGATCCTGCTGGCGGCGATCACCGCCGTCGCGCTGTGCGCGTCGTACGCATCGGGGTCGGAGCGCACGCTCGCGTCGGCTCTTCTCACGGTGTCGACGATCACGGCAACCGTTCTCGGCGCTCTCGCAGTCAGCGGCGGACTGCCGTCAAGCCGGCCGCGCGGTCGCGCGCTCGTCCCACGGGTGTGAGCTGGTGCCAAACAGCGCGCTCCGTTCGCCGCATCCGATAATGCACATTATGTCAGTTCCGCGTTGCGGTCAGCCCCTGGAGCCGCATCTGTCCTCGTCTGATGTCTTCGCACGGACGCACGCCGGCATGCTGTTGCTATTTCTCGGAATCGCGTTCGTCGCCCGCCGCAGACGCCCATAACTGCGTATCGGGGTCGGACCGCCGGTAGGTGACCGGCGCGCCTGCCGATACCGTGGTGCGATGATGACACCGACACACCCCCGCGCGGAACGAGCGTGACCGGCGACGCCGCATCGAAGGGACGACGCGTCACGCTGAATCTCCGCCGGCCGATGCTGCACCTGATTCCCGGCGTCCGACCGACGGTCGTGATCGACGGCCGCGGACAGCCCGCGCAATGGGGCGTCGGCACCTGGCTCGTGCCCGACGACGAGGCCGTGGAGATCACCGTCTTCCTCTTCAATCGCTTGTGGCGGTTCGGCGAGGCTCGAGTGGTGCTGCATCCCGCGGACACCGGCCTCTCCTATCGCTCCCCCCTGGTTCCCCTCGGCCCGGGTCGCACTCTGGTCACCTCCGGGTGAGCCTCGTCGCGCCGACCTGCATTCGTACCGTCCAGCTGGTACAGTAATCGGTCATCCTCGCTCGAACGGAGCGCGACGAAGGGAGACGGCCATGCACATCGCCGGCTTGGATGCCGACATCATCGACGCACTGACGCAGGTCTCGACGCCGGATCACCGGCCCGATGCACTCACGATCGGGGTGTCGCTCCCCGACTCCCCCGACGAGCTCCCGGCGTGCATCGCCGACGTCGACGCACTCCTGGAACGCGAGCTGAGCCGCGTGTCACCGCGCATCCTCGTCGCCGTCGTCCACGCCGCGAGTCGACTGAACGAAGGCCGCGCCTTCGCGAGCGAGCTGATCGACCACGCGAGCGTTCACTCGAGCAATTCGCTGGGCCGCGACCTGACCGCTGTCGGCATCGTCCTGGACGACGACCAGGACCGCGCGCTCGTGGCGCGCCGTATCGCCGAGCACCTCAGCGGCCGCAGCAACCTCGGCGACGGCACGGTCGTCACCGCCCGGGACCTTCGACGCGTCACTCTGCGCGAGCTGATACTCGAGGACGTCCTCTGACGGTGTAGCCCGCCTCACAGCCGGCGGACGCGCAACCACACGAACGCGTGCGCCGGCAGCACGAGGCCGCTCCCGAGCCCCACCGCGGAGTCCCGGATGAGGTCCCACGCCGACTCATCCAGCCCGCTCACGGTCTCGGAGGGGATCGCCGCCGGCTCGTCAGCGACATTGGCGAGCACGAGCACCGCTCCCCCGTGCTCATCCGTCGCCGGACGTATGAACCCCACGACCGCGGCGTGGGGGGTGTGGAAGGGGATGAGCTCGTTCCCGGCGAACTCCGTCGTGGCTCGGCGCACGTCGATCAGGTGCCGGAGCCTCGTGAAGACCCGTCCGGCAACCGTGGACTCGTCCCGCCGCTCCTCGTACCGCTCGGAGGGTCGCTCGGGCCGGTGCGCCCACCGGCTGTCTCCTCGCCGCGCCGGGTCGTCCTGGAACGTGTCGTCATTGAGCTGCGCCACCTCGTCGCCGAGGTACAGCAGCGGGATGCCGCCGGTGGACATCGCGAGCGCATGCGCGAGCACCACCCGGTCCTCACCGCCGTCGTCGCCCGCCGCGATCCCCGCCAGCGAGGCCGTTGTGCCTGCGATCCGGGCATCGCCGGTGCGCGGGTTCTCCTGGAACGGGAAGCCCCGGGAGAACGAGCCGGCGAAGCGGCCGATGTAGAAGTCGTTGAGGAAGCGCCGATGCGGCCCGCCGTCGATCCCGAAGCGCGCGGCATCCTCGTCCGCGAACGTCCAACCGATGTCGTCGTGGCTTCGGACGTAGTTGACCCACGCGGTCCCGGGAGGAAGCTCGTGGCGCTCGTCGAGCGCGAGCTGAAGTAGCCGGGCGTCACGGGTCGCCAGCGCCTCCCAGGTCAGCGCCATCTGCAGCGGGTTGTAGGAGAGCTGGCACTCGTCGGGCGAGATGTAGTCCTGCACCTCGTCGGGGTGGACGATCGCCTCGGACTTGAACAGCACCGCCGGCGCCGCGATGCGCAGCACCGCGTTGAACGCCTGCAGGAGCAGGTGAGCCTCGGGCAGGGACTCGCACGTCGTCCCGAGACGCTTCCAGATGAAGGCGACCGCATCCATCCGGAGGATCTCGACACCCTGGTTCGCGAGGAACAGCATCTCCCTCGCCATCGCCGTGAATACGTCGGGGTTCGCGTAGTTGAGATCCCATTGGAACCGGTAGAAGGTGGCCCAGATCCACCGGCCATCGGGAAGCGGCACGAACGAGCCCGGATGGTCGTCCGGAAAGATCTCGCGCGTGGTCCGCTCGTACGCATCAGGAAGCTCGCGGTCGGGGAAGATCAGATAGAAGTTCTCGTACACCGGGTCGCCGGCGAGGGCGCGCGTCGCCCACTCGTGCTCGTTCGAGGTGTGATTGAAGATGAAGTCGAGCACGAGGGAGATCCCCGCGTCGCGGAGATCAGCGGCCAACGCGCGGAGGTCGGCCATCGTCCCCAGAGCCGGGTCGACGGTGCGATAGTCCGAGACCGCGTATCCGCCGTCGTTGTCACCTTCTGGGCTGGCGAACAGCGGCATGAGGTGCAGATAGGTGAGACCGAGCTCCCGGAAGTACGGGATCATCTTGCGCACGCCGTCGAGGTCACCGGCGAACCGGTCCACGTAGCAGACACCGCCGAGCATCCGCTCCGATTCGAACCAGGTCGGCCGCGCCGCGCGGTCGCGGTCGAGTCGCCGCAGTTCGGCGGGCCGATCGGCACGTGCATCGAGCACGGCGTCGATGAGCGTCAGGAGCGACTCGAGTGAGGTCGCGCGATCGCCGTAGAGCGCGCGGAACAGCCCGTGCAATCTCGGGAACTCCGCGCGAAGCCGCGCGACCGTCTCGCCGTCGGCCGGCTGCTCACGCCGTGCGACGTGCTCGACGAGGATCGCGGCGTCGGTCTCGAGAGCCGACAGCGCGGTCATCGCGGGACCACCGGAGCACTCATGCTCCGCATCATGGCAGAACGACCGGGGCACCGGACACCGCGGGCCGTGCGGGTAGACGCAGACGCCGGAGTAGCGTAGAAGGGTGATCTTCCCGGCGCCTCCCCTGCTCCGACGGATCGGCCGATGACGGCCGCAGCACGGATGAGCGGCCCCGGGCTCCGGGCGTGGCTCGTCTGGGGAACCGGTGTGGCGGCGTACGTCCTGTCCATCACGAACCGGACGTCGCTCGCGGCCGTGGGCGTCGACGCCGCCGAGCGCTTCCAGGCCGATGCCGCGACGCTATCGATGTTCGCCGTCGTCCAGCTGGCCGTCTACGGCGGGATGCAGATCCCCATCGGCGTCCTGCTCGATCGATACGGTTCGCGCCCCATCATGACCATCGGCATGATCCTCATGGCGGTCGGCCAACTGACGATGGCCCTCTCCCCCAGCGTCGGGGTCGCCATCGTCGCGCGCATGCTCCTCGGCGCCGGCGACGCCGCCATCTTCCCGGCGGTCCTCCGACTCGTCGCGACCTGGTTCCCGGCGCAGCGCGGGCCGCTGATGGTGCAGATGACCGGCATCCTCGGTCAGGCCGGCCAGCTCGTCGCCGTCATCCCCCTCTCAGCTCTCCTGCACGCCACCAGCTGGTCGGTGACCTTCGGCAGCGTCGCGGGACTGGGTGTCCTGTTCGCCGTCCTGGTGTTCCTGCTCGTGCGCAACCACCCGCCGGAGGTCGATCGCGACGTCAGCGTCGACACCGACACCGGAGCCATTCGCGTCGTCACCTCGAGCGTCGACACGGGAGTCGGCATCCGCGCGGCCTGGGCGCATCCGGGTACCCGGCTGGCGTTCTGGTCGCATTTCACGACCCCGTTCGCCGGCACGGCGTTCATCCTGCTGTGGGGCATTCCGTTCCTCACCGCCGGCGAGGGACGCACGCAGTCCGAAGCGACGCTCATCACGACGCTCTACGTCTTCGCCGGTATGGCGCTCGGGCCGATCATGGGCGAGCTCTCTCGCCGCATCCCCAACCTGCGATCGCGCGCGCTCGTGCTTCCCGCCGTGGGCGTCCAGCTCGTCGCCTGGACGGCGGTGATCCTCTGGCCCGGGACCGCGCCGGCGTGGCTGCTGGTGGCTCTGGCGATCGCCCTCGCCACCGGGGGGCCGGCCTCGATGATCGCTTTCGACCACGCCCGCACGCACAATCCCTCGCATCGCCTCAGCACGGCGACGGGGCTCACGAACGCCGGCGGCTTCCTCGCCGCACTCATCGCCGTGTTCAGCATCGGGGTGGCGCTCGACCTGCAGGGCGCCGGAACACCGGCGACGTACTCGCTCGAGGCGTTCCGCGTCGCGTTCCTCACCCAGGTGCCGCTGTGGCTCATCGGCGGTACGTTCATCGCGATCGAGCGCAAGCGCACCCGTATCCACATCGGGATGGACCTACCGAAACGGCCGCGACGGGCGTAAGCCCACCGCGGCCGTTTCGCAGCAGATGCATCAGAGCATGGGGTCGCCCGACGTGCTCGTGCTGTTGCGGGTGACGCGCTGGCCGCTGGCGGGATCGACGGCGGTGCGGCTGACGGTCTCGGTCTGGCGGCGGCGCACCATCAGAATGAGGCCGATGAGGAAGACGAGGGCTCCTGCACCCATCAGGATGTAGCCGATGAGGTCGAGGTTCACCCACTCGACCTCGACGTTCACGGCGAACGCGAGGATCGCGCCGATGACGAACAAAGCGATTCCGGCACCAATGCTCATGTCAGTTCCCTTCGGGTGTGCGGACCCGTCGATCCTGGCGCGTGGGCGCAGCACCGTGCACCGGCTTGACACCGGCTCTCGCGGCGTGTCACGAGCGCGGCGCGACCTCGATCCAGGAGCCGAACTTCGGTTGCCGGTTGTCGCCGGATGAACGTCCGGTGAGTCGCCGACGGACCCAGGGAGCGAGGTGCTCGCGGAAGTACTCGCCGCGCGCGAGCGCAGGCGGCTGCTCGTCGACGCGAAGCGACCACCACTCCCCCGGCGCCTCGAGACCCAGGGAACCGAGAACCCGAGCGGCGACGCGGTGGTGACCGCGGGCGTTCATGTGGAGCCGATCGGCCGACCAGTACGACGGATGGGTCAGGGCCCGGTCATACCAGTTCAAGGCGCGGACGACGTCGTCGCGATCCGCGATGCGCTCGACGACGGCATCCGAGAGCGCATCGCCGCGCCGATTGATGAGGCCTCCCAGCGGCAGCTGCGCGGACGGGTTCGCGCCCGACAGCAGGATGAGGCTGACGCCTTCTTCGCCGCACCGGCGCAGCACCTGCACGAAGGCGTCGACGATATGCGCGATGGACGTGCGCGGGCGCAGCATGTCATTGCCGCCGCCGTTGAACGACAGGTGGGTCGGGCGCAGCGCGAGGGCGGCTTCGAGCTGTTCGTCGACGATGGGCCGCACGAGCTTGCCGCGGATCGCGAGGTTGGCGTACTGCACGGCTCGCCCCGTCGCGTCCGCCCAGCCGGCGGCGACGAGATCGGCCCAGCCGCGCACGGCGCCGTCGGGCAGCTCGTCTCCCACGCCCTCGGTGAACGAGTCGCCGATGGCCACGTAGCGCACCTGTGATTCAGCGGTCATCGAGCGACACTCCCCTGCGGTCGACGAGTCCCCACGCGCCGACGGCAGCGAGGACGAAGAAGATGGCGAACACGACGAAGAGCATGGGCGCGCCACCCCACATCAGCAGGGGCGGCACCGACAGCGGAGCGAGGATGGATGCGATCCGGCCGACGCCCGCGGCCCATCCGGCACCGGTGCCGCGCAGCGATGTCGGGTACATCTCCGGCGTCACGGCGTAGAGCGCACCCCAGGCGCCGAGGTTGAAGAACGACAGCGCCATACCTGCGCCGATGATGACGGCCTCGGTCCCGGCCGTGCCGAACACGACGGCGGATGCCGCGGAGCCGATGAGGAACACCGACAGGGTCAGGCGTCTGCCCCACACCTCGATCAACCAGGCCGAGACGGCGTAGCCAGGGAGCTGAGCGAGAGTGATGATCAGGGTGAACCCGAACGAACGCACGAGGTCGTAACCCTGCGTGTACAGGATCGTCGGGATCCAGATGAAGGCGCCGTAGTACGAGAAGTTGACGCAGAACCAGACCAGCCACAGGCTCGCGGTGCGGCCGCGGAACTCCGGCGACCAGAGCGCCCGGAGCCGGCCGGTCGACGACACGGCGGCGGGCGCGGCGATCGTTTCCGGGCCGGCGGAGACGCCGACCTCGCGCGACGCGGTCGCGCTGGTCGTCTCGAAGCTCCGGACGACCGCCTCGGCCTCGGCGTGCCGGCCGCGGCGTTCGAGCCACCGGGCCGACTCGGGGAGCCCCCAGCGCACGACCAGCGCGTACACCGCGGGGATCGCGCCAACGACAAATGCCCAGCGCCATCCTTCGTCGACCTGCGGGATCACGAAGTAGCCGATCAGTGCGGCCGCGGTCCAGCCGACGGCCCAGAAGGCTTCGAGGATGACGATGACCCGGCCGCGGATGCGGGCGGGCGCGAACTCGCTCACATACGTGCTCGCGACCGGCAGCTCGGCGCCGAGACCGAGCCCCACGAGGAAGCGCAGGACGAGGAGCATCGCGAGCCCGCCGACCAGAGCGCTCGCGCCGGTGGCGACTCCGTAGACGAGAAGCGTGACCGCGAACACGGAGCGCCGACCGAATCTGTCTGCCAGCAGCCCGCCGACGCTCGCGCCGATCGCCATGCCCGCGAACCCGGCCGATGCGATCCACGACGCCTGCGAGGTGTCGAGCGACCACTGCGCGATGAGCGCCGTGATGATGAACGAGATCAGCCCGACGTCCATCGCGTCGAGGGCCCATCCCAGTCCGGATCCGGTCAGGATCCGCAGGTGCCGACGACCGAAAGGCAGATCGTCGAGGCGGCGCGCCACCGAGGGCGTCGCGGTATCGGTCATTCGACCATGCTATTGATCCGCGACGACCTCGCGCGCCACCCGGTCAGTCGTCGGCGAGCATCTCTCGCACGAGAGGAGCGACCTTGGTGCCGTAGAGCTCGATCGAGTGCATCATGCTCTCGTGCGCGAGCGTCCCGTGCGAGAACTTCAGATCGAACCGGTCGAGGTCCAGCGTGCGGATCGTCTGGGCGAGCTTGCGCGCCACCGTCTCGGGCGAGCCCGCGTACACGGCGCCGTCGGGGCCGAGATCGTGCTGGAACTGCAGGCGCGAATACGGCGGCCAGCCACGCTCGGCACCGATCGCGTCACGGTTGACCTTCATCGCCGGGAAGAGCTCCTCCCAGGCCTGCTCATCGCTGTCGGCGACGTGGCCGGGAGAATGGACCCCGACGGGCAGCCGATCGGCGCCCATCGCGTCCCGCGTGCGGTGGAAGAGATCGACGTACGGCCGGAACCGCGCCGCACCGCCGCCGATGATCGCCAGCATCAGGCCGTACCCGTTGTGGGCGGTTCGCAGCACCGATTCGGGCGAGCCGCCGACGCCGACCCACACACGGAGGCCGTTCTCGGTCTTCGGGAAGACATCCGCGTCCGTCAGCGCGGGTCGAGTCCGACCCTGCCAGGTGACGGGCTGCTCGGACCGCAGCCGTCCGAAGAGGTCGAGGCGCTCCTCGAAGAGGATCTCGTAGTCGGCGAGATCGAACCCGAACAGCGGGAACGACTCGGTGAACGAGCCCCGCCCGAGGATGATCTCGGCACGGCCGTTCGAGACGGCGTCGAGGGTCGCGAAACGCTCGTAGACGCGCACCGGGTCGTCGCTCGAGAGGACCGTGACCGCGGTGCCCAGGCGGATCTCCTTCGTACGCGCCGCGGCGGCGGCGAGCACGATCTCGGGACTCGAGACGGCGAATTCACGCCGGTGGTGCTCCCCCACCCCGAAGAAGCTCAGGCCGACCTCGTCGGCGAGCACCGCCTGGTCGACGACGTTTCGGATGGTCTGGGCGTCGGAGAGCAGCTCGCCGTCGGCGCCGCGGGTGACGTCACCGAACGTGTCGAGGGCGAACTGGACGGATGTCGCGGTCATGGGGGCCCACCTTTCATTCATCCGCATACAACGACGGGGCGGGAAGAGTATTCCCGCCCCGTCGTCGGTGCTGTCAGTTCTGCGCGAGCGCCATGCGCAACGTGTCGAGCCCGACACCGCCGAGCCGCAGCGCCTTCATGTGGAACGCCTTGACGTCGAACCGGTCGCCCGCCCGCGCCGCGAAGTCGTCGCGGATCTGCTCCCAGATGCGCTGACCGACCTTGTACGACGGCGCCTGGCCCGGCCAGCCGAGATACCGGTTGACCTCGAAGCGGATGAACTCCTCGGGCATGTTGACGTTGCGCTTCATGAACTCCAGCGCGTAGTCCGCATCCCACACGCCCTCACCGTCGGGGCGTTCCTTGCCCAGGTGCACACCGATGTCGAGGACGACGCGAGCGGCCCGCATGCGCTGGCCGTCGAGCATGCCCAGCCGGTCTGCCGGGTCGTCGAGGTAGCCCAGCTGCTCCATCAGGCGCTCGGCGTACAGCGCCCAGCCCTCGGCGTGGCCGCTCGATCCGGCGAGCAGGCGGCGCCACGAGTTGAGCTCGAAACGGTTGTACACCGCCTGCGCGATCTGGAGATGGTGACCGGGGACGCCCTCGTGATACACCGTCGTGAGTTCGCGCCAGGTGTCGAACGAGTCGACGCCCTCCGGCACCGACCACCACATGCGACCGGGGCGCGAGAAGTCGTCGGTCGGGCCCGTGTAGTAGATGCCGCCCTCGTTGGTCGGGGCGATCATGCACTCCAGCGTGCGGATGGGCTCGGGGATGTCGAAGTGGGTACGACCCAGTTCTTCGACGGCCCGGTCGCTCGTCTCCTGCATCCACTTCTGCAGAGCCTCGGTGCCGTAGAGCTTTCGCGACTCGTCCTTCTCGAGGTGCGTCACCGCCTCTTCCACGGTCGCACCCGGGAGGATCTCGTTCGCGATGGACTCCTGCTCGGCGACCATGCGGGCCAGCTCCTGGAGGCCCCACTCGTAGGTCTCGTCGAGGTCGATCGTGGCCCCGAGGAAACGGCGGGAGTGCAGGGCGTACAGCTCGCGCCCGACCGCGTCGGTCTCGCCCGCCTCGGGGAGCAGCTCGCCGGTGAAGAACGAGGCGAGCGCGTCGTAGGCGACGCGAGCCGCATTCGCGTTGTCGGCGAGCTCACGGGCCAGTGACGCGGGCAGGCCCCCCTCGGTGGGCGCGGCCTCAGCGGCGAACGTCGCGAAGAAGCCGGTGTCCGCCGTGTAACGACCGATCTGCGTGGCTA
Organism: Microbacterium sp. AISO3; assembly: GCF_002204305.1. Lineage (NCBI taxonomy): Bacteria > Bacillati > Actinomycetota > Actinomycetes > Micrococcales > Microbacteriaceae > Microbacterium > Microbacterium sp. AISO3. The sequence goes on from NZ_NHRF01000002.1 coordinate 249,594, forward strand.
CCTCGGAAACCTGACGGCGCGCCGGGACGATGCCTCGGGAGATACCTTCGCGGAGCGTCTCGATGTAGCCGTCGATCGCGGCCGGAACCGCACCCAGACGCGCGGCGATCACGCTCCAGTCGTCGACCGTGGCCGTGGGCATGAGGTCGAAGGTGTTCCGGATCTCCTGAGCGGGCGAGGCGATGACGTTGACGTCGCGCAGGTGCGCGCCGGCCTCGGCGAGCTCGATCTGCAGACGCAGATCGCCGGAGAGGTCGGCCTTCGTGACGACATCGACGTCGTCGGTCGGCTCGGCTGCCTCGAGGGCGGCGAGAGTGCCGCGAGCGGCCTCGAGGGCTCGGGCGGTGCCGGCCGGCGAGTAGTCGTCGAGTCGTGCGTTGTGCTCGAAACGGCCGATGTACGTCGCGAGCCCGGGTGAGAGCTCTGCCAGAGTGTCGACCCACGCATCGGCGATCCGGTCGATCGGCGTGGGGGTGCGCTGTGCTTCGGTCATCCTCCGAGCCTACTGCGGCACCCCCGCGCGATCAGATCAGTGACCGGCGACGTCCCAGTCGCCGCCGCGACCGATCTGCACGTCGAGAGGGACGGTCAGTTCGGCGGCGTCGCCCATGCGGTCGCGGACGATGCGCTCGGCAGCATCCCACTCCCCGGGCGCGACCTCGACGACGAGCTCGTCGTGAATCTGCAGCAGCACGCGGGACCGGAGCCCTTCGGCCTGGAATTCACGAGCGATGTGGAACAGCGCGATCTTCATGATGTCGGCGGCGCTGCCCTGGATCGGAGCGTTGAGAGCCGCACGCTCCGCGTTCTCGCGCAGGACCCGGTTCGGGCTCGCGAGGTCGGGGAACGGACGGCGCCGGCCGAAGATCGTCTCCGTGTAACCGTCGATGCGGGCCTGCTCGACGCTCGAGCGCAGGTAGTCGCGCACCGCCCCGAAACGGGCGAAGTACTCGAGCATCAACTGCTTGGCCTCGGACTGCTCGATGCGCAGCTGCTTCGAGAGACCGAACGCCGACAGCCCGTAGACGAGCCCGTACGACATGGCTTTGACTTTCGTGCGCATGGCCGGTGTCACGTCGGCCGGCTCGACGCCGAAGACGCGCGCGCCGACGAAGCGGTGGAGATCTTCGCCCGACACGAAGGCCTCGATGAGACCCGGGTCTTCGGAGAGGTGCGCCATGATGCGCATCTCGATCTGCGAGTAGTCGGCGGTCAGCAGGGTCTCGTATCCCTCGCCGACCTCGAACGCGGCGCGGATGCGCCGGCTCTCTTCGTTGCGGATCGGGATGTTCTGCAGGTTGGGATCGGTGCTCGAAAGCCGCCCGGTCTGGCTTCCCGTCTGCACGTAGGTCGTGTGGATGCGGTCGTCTGCGGCGATCGCGGTGTCGAGCGACTCGATGATCTGGCGCAGCTTCGTGGCCTCCCGGTGCTGGAGGAGCAGCTCGAGGAAGGGGTGGGGGTTCGATTCCTGCAGGTCTGCCAGTACGGCGGCATCCGTGGAATAGCCCGTCTTCGTCTTGCGGGTCTTCGGCAGCTGGAGCTGCTCGAACAGCACCTCCTGCAGCTGCTTGGGAGAACCGAGGTTGACCTCGCGCTCGATCGTCGCGTAGGCACGCTGCGCGATGTCGTCAGCGCGCGCTGCGAGCTCGGCGGAGAAGGTGGAGAGCTTCTCGTGCGAGACCGCGACGCCGGCGAGCTCCATATCGGCGAGGGCGTCGAGCGTGGGCAGCTCGATGCCGGTGAGCACCGACAGCACCGAAGCGGGCATCTCCGTGCGCACCGCCTCTGCGACGCGCAGTGCGAACCACGACAGCTGGCCCGGCGTCGCGCCCTCGGTCTCGGGAACGAGCTGGGTCGGGTCGGCTTCGGGCAGTTTCTCGTCGAGATACCGGTGTACGAGGTCGGCGAGGGTCTTGTCGGGAAAGCTCGGCCGGAGGAGCCATCCCGCCAGGATCGGATCGAAGACGAGACCGCCCAGGCGCACCCCGCCACGCCGAAGCGCCTTGACCTGCAGCTTCGCGTCGGAGAGCACCTTCGGCGCGTCGGACTCGAGCCACGGGCGCAAGGCCTCGGCGACGTCGTCGCTCCACGTGGCCTCGACCGCTTCGTCGGCATCGGCCAGGCCGATGCGCTGCGGGAAGCCACCGGCGACCACGACGGTGACGCCGACGTCACCGGTGCGGGCCGCGGCCCAGGCGCCGATGTCGGCGGCGGAGAGCTCGGCGGCGGTCGGCGCCGGAACGGCCGGGGCGGCGGTCTCGACGGCCATCGCGGGATCGGCCCCCGCCGCCTCGAAGACGCGCGGGAGCAGCGTACGGAACTCGAGCCGGGCGAAGATGTCGCGCACCGCCTCGGCGTCGATCGGTCCGACCGCGAGGTCTGCGGGCGTGACTCCGAGCTCGACGTCGCGCAGCAGGCGGTTCAGCGAACGATTGCGCCGAACGTCGTCGAGGTGCTCGCGCAGGTTGCCTCCCACGACACCGCCGATCTTGTCGGCGTTCTCCAGCAGCGCGTCGAGAGATCCCCACTGCGTGAGCCACTTCACCGCGGTCTTCTCGCCGACCTTCGGCACCCCGGGAAGGTTGTCGCTCGTCTCGCCCACGAGAGCGGCGATGTCGGGATAGTTCTGCGGCGGCAGCCCGTACTTCTCGACCACTGTCTCAGGGGTGTAGCGCTTGAGCTGAGACACACCCTGGACACTCGGGTAGAGCAGGGTCACGTCGTCGGTGACGAGCTGGATGGTGTCTCTGTCGCCCGAGCAGACGAGGACGTCGAAGCCCTCTGCGGCGCCCTGCGTCGCGAGGGTGGCGAGGATGTCGTCGGCCTCGTAGTCCTCCTTCGTCAGCACCGTCACGTTCATGGCGGCGAGGCACTCCTGCAGCAGCGGGATCTGCCCCTTGAACTCGGCGGGCGACTCGGATCGGTTCGCTTTGTACTCCGTGTACTCGCGGGTGCGGAACGACTGCCGGGAGGTGTCGAAAGCGACAGCCAGGTGCGTCGGCTTCTCCGCCTTGATCAGGTTGACGAACATCGACAGGAAGCCGTAGATGCCGTTGGTGTGCTGGCCGTCCTTCGTGGTGAAGTTGTCGACCGGCAGCGCGAAGAACGCGCGGTAGGCCAGCGAATGGCCGTCGACGACGAGAAGGGTAGGCTTTGGCGAGTCCGTCACCCGTCCAGCCTAACGACGACCACGGACACCACGACCCGCTGCGACCGAGGGTGGAGCATGCCCGACAACACCGATACCGACACCGGCCTCGCGTGGGCGCAGGGCCGCGGCAAAGGCGCGCTCGCGGAGCGCATGGGAATCGAGTTCACGGAGTTCACCACCGAGCGCTGCGTCGCCACCATGCCCGTCGCGGGCAACACGCAGCCGGTCGGCCTTCTCCACGGCGGTGCGTACGTCGTTCTGGGCGAGTCTCTCGGCTCCATGGCGGCCAACATGCACGCCGGTCCGGGCCGGCTCGCCGTCGGTGTCGACATCAACGCCACGCACACCCGCTCGGCGACGAGCGGGATCGTCACCGGGGTCTGCACTCCTCTGCACCTCGGCCGCTCGATGACGGTCCACGAGATCGTCGTCTCCGACGAGCAAGGGCGCCGCTGCTCCACCATCCGCATCACGAACCTCATCAAGGACGCTCCGGCAGCATCCTGATGCGACGACGAAGCCCCCTCCCGATCCGGGAGGGGGCTTTCTCGTCGTCGGCGTCGGCGCGGGTTACTTCTTGGGCGCGAGCTGCTCGATGATCGCCTTGGCCACGTCCTGCATCGTCAGGCGGCGGTCCATCGACGCCTTCTGGATCCAACGGAACGCCTCGGGCTCGCTCAGACCCATCTTCTCGTTGAGCAGGCCCTTCGCCCGGTCGACCAGCTTGCGGGTCTCGAAGCGCTCGACCATGTCGGCGACCTCGGCCTCGAGGGTGATGATCTGCTCGTAGCGGGCCAGCGCGATCTCGATGGCGGGGAGCAGGTCGTTCGGCGTGAACGGCTTGACGACGTAGGCGAGGGCACCCGCCTCGGTCGCCCGCTCGACGAGCTCCTTCTGGCTGAACGCGGTCAGCAGGACGACGGGGGCGATGTGCGCCTTGCCGAGCCGCTCGGCGGCCGAAATGCCATCGAGGACGGGCATCTTGACGTCCATGATCACGAGATCGGGACGAAGCTCGGTCGCGAGCTGGACGGCGGTCTCACCATCTCCGGCTTCACCGACGACGTCGTATCCGTTGTCGCGAAGGATCTCGACGATGTCGAGTCGGATGAGCGACTCGTCTTCGGCCACGACGACACGACGCGGTGCGGGAGCGGCCGACGTGGGGGCCTCTTCTTGCTCTGTCACCTTTCGATCCTACGGTATGGCGTTCCGGCCATGTCTCCGTCGGGCGACGTCGCACGAGACGGTATTGTCGATGTGCGTGCGCCGGTGTGGCGGAATGGCAGACGCGACCGACTCAAACTCGGTTGTCTTCGGACGTGTGGGTTCGACTCCCACCACCGGCACGACGAAAGGGCGGGCACCTCGTGGAGAGGTGCCCGCCCTTCGGCATTCACACGGTGGTCACTGGACCGCCTGGTAGATCGGCGCGCGACCGTTGACGGCGTCGCCGATCTTGTGGATGCGGATGTCGTTGGTCGATCCCTGGATTCCGGGAGGGGACCCGGAGATGACGACGACCTTGTCACCGACCTCGGCGAGGCCGTTCGAGAGGAAGTAGTCGTCGACCTGGTGGAACATCAGGTCGGTGTGAGCGACCTGCTCGACCAGGCTGGAGCGAATGCCCCAGGTGAGGGCCATGCGACGACGGATCGCCGGGTCCGGCGTGAACGCGATCATCGGGATCTCGGGGCGCAGCCGCGACATGCGGCGCGCCGTGTCGCCGGACTCGGTGAACATGCAGAGGAACTTCGCCTCGATGAACTGTGCGACCTCCATGGCGGCGAGCGTGATCGCACCGCCCTGCGTGCGCGGCTTCGCCGTCAGCGGTGCGATGCGCTCGAGACCGTGGGTCTCCGTCGAGTCGACGATACGGGCCATGGTCTCGACGACGACGACGGGGTACTTGCCCACGCTCGTCTCGCCCGAGAGCATGACCGCGTCGGCACCGTCGAGGACGGCGTTGGCGACGTCGCTCGTCTCGGCGCGCGTGGGCACGGGGTTCTCGATCATCGACTCGAGCATCTGCGTCGCGACGATGACCGGCTTGGCCATGCGGCGGCACAGCGCCACAGCCTTCTTCTGGACGATCGGCACGGCCTCGAGCGGAAGCTCCACGCCGAGGTCGCCGCGCGCGACCATGATGCCGTCGAAGGCGTCGATGATCTCCTCGAGGTTCTCGACCGCCTGCGGCTTCTCGATCTTCGCGATGACGGGGACCTTGCGGCCCTCCTCCGCCATGATCTCGTGCACCCGCGTCACGTCCGCGGCGTCGCGCACGAACGAGAGCGCGATGATGTCGGCGCCCTGCTGCAGCCCCCAGCGCAGGTCCGCCTCGTCCTTGTCCGACAGCGCCGGAACGCTCACGGCGACACCGGGCAGGTTGATGCCCTTGTTGTTCGAGACGGGGCCGGCGACGATGACCTTCGTCGTGACGACCGAGCCCTCGACCGACACGACCTCGACGCGGACCTTGCCGTCGTCGATGAGAAGGAAGTCGCCGGGCTTGACGTCCCCGGGCAGGCCCTTGAAGGTCGTCGAGACGATCTCCTTGGTGCCGAGGATGTCATCGGTGGTGATCTTGAAGATGTCGCCGACCGCGAGCTGGTGGGGTCCGTTCTCGAACTTGCCGAGGCGGATCTTCGGCCCCTGGAGATCGACCAGGATCGCCACGGGACGGCCCGCGTCGTCGGCGGCCTTGCGCACGTTGGCCCAGCGGACCTCGTGCTCCGAATAGTCTCCGTGGCTGAGGTTGAATCGGGTCACGTCCACGCCGGCGTCGATGATGGCTCGCACCATCTCGTAGCTGGCTGTGGCCGGTCCCAGGGTGGCGACGATCTTGGCGCGTCTCACTGAATCTCCGGTGGTCTCGGGTCGGGAGGGGGGTTGGGTCCAGCCTATGCCCGCTGGAGCCCGATCGCGACGTCGGTCGGACGCACCGGCGCCGGCAGGTCGGTGTCGCCCATCAGGTAGCGGTCGACGGCGGCTGCCGCAGCGCGGCCCTCCGCGATCGCCCACACGATGAGCGACTGCCCGCGCCCGGCATCGCCGGCCACGAACACGCCCGGCGCTGTCGTCTGGTAGTCGTCGGCACGTTCGACGTTGCCGCGATCGGTGAACACGGTACCCAGCTGGGCCTCCAGCTCGGTGCGCTCCGGGCCGGTGAAACCCATCGCGATCAGGACGAGGTCGGCGGGGATCTCGCGCTCGGTACCGCTCTTGGGGACGCGGCGGCCGTCGACGAACTCGGTCTCGGCCACACGGAGCGCGCGCACCTCTCCCGCCTCGTTCCCGAGGAACTCGACCGTGGACGCGAGGTAGCTGCGCTCACCGCCCTCCTCGTGCGCGGAGGCGACCTCGAAGACGGTCGGCATCATCGGCCAGGGCTGGGTGTCGGGCCGGTCCGACGGCGGCTGCTTGCCGATCGCGAGGTTCGTGACGCTGAGTGCACCCTGCCGGTGAGCGGTGCCGATGCAGTCGGCGCCGGTGTCGCCGCCGCCGATGACGACGACGTGCTTGCCCTCGGCATGGATCTGGTTGGCGACCTGGTCGCCCGCGACCGCCTTGTTCGACTCGACGAGGTACTCCATGGCGAAGTGCACCCCGGCGAGGTCGCGGCCCGGGATGGCGAGGTCGCGCGGCAGCGTCGATCCCGTCGCCACCACGACCGCGTCGTAGCGGGCGCGCAGCGCGTCCCAGGAGATGTCTTTGCCGATCTCGACACCGGCGCGGAAACGCGTGCCCTCGTCCTGCATCTGACGCAGACGTGCCTCGATGTGGCGCTTCTCCATCTTGAAGTCGGGGATGCCGTAGCGCAGCAGGCCACCGATACGGTCGTCGCGCTCGTAGACGGCGACGGTGTGGCCCGCGCGCGTCAGCTGTTGCGCCGCGGCCAGTCCGGCCGGACCCGAGCCGACGACGGCGACCGTCTTGCCGGTCAGCCGTCCGGGGGGCTCGGCCTCGACCCAGCCGTTCGCGAAGGCCTCGTCGATCGTCGAGACCTCGATCTGCTTGATCGTGACCGGCGGCTGGTTGATGCCCAGCACGCAGGCGCTCTCGCACGGGGCGGGGCACAGCCGGCCGGTGAACTCCGGGAAGTTGTTCGTGGCGTGAAGACGCTCGATGGCCGAACGTCCTTCGCCCCGCCACATGAGGTCGTTCCACTCGGGGATCAGGTTGCCCAGCGGGCATCCCTGATGGCAGAACGGCACGCCGCAGTCCATGCAGCGTCCCGCCTGGCGGCGGAGCACCGCACTGTCGCCGGGCTCGTAGACCTCGCGCCAGTCCATGATGCGGACCGGCACCGGGCGGCGCTTGGGGAGCTCACGCTCCGTGATCTTCAGGAAGCCCTTGGGGTCAGCCACGGGTCACCTCCAGGATGCGGCTCCAGACCTCGTCGCCGTCGGGGTCGAGCCCCTCGGCGGCCGCCGTCTGTCGGGTTTCGAGCACCGCGGCGTAGTCGCGCGGCACCACACGGACGAAGTTGGCGATCTCAGTCTCGAAGTCCTCGAGCAGGCGCGCTGCCAGCTCGGACCCCGTCTCGGCGACGTGGCGCTCGAGCAGATCGCGGAGGATCTCGGCGTCGCCGGATCCCATCTCCTCGAGCACGAGCTCGCCGCTGGCCATCGCCTCGCGGTTCACGTTCGCCGTCTCGAGGCGGTAGACGTAGGCGTTCCCACCCGACATCCCGGCGCCGAGATTGCGCCCGGTGGCTCCGAGGATCACCGCGAGGCCTCCGGTCATGTATTCGAGCGCGTGGTCGCCCACGCCCTCGACGACCGCCGTGGCGCCGGAGTTGCGCACGAGGAACCGCTCCCCCACCACGCCACGCAGGAACATGGTTCCCTGCGTCGCGCCGTAGCCGATGACGTTGCCCGCGATGACGTTCTCGGAAGCGTCGAACGCGGCGTCGCGCGGCGGCCGCACGACGATCTGACCGCCCGAGAGACCCTTGCCCACGTAGTCGTTCGAGTCGCCCTCGAGGCGCAGCGTGATGCCCGCGGGGAGGAACGCTCCGAACGACTGACCGGCCGAGCCCGTGAGGTTCACCACGATCGAATCCGCGGGAAGGCCGTTCTCGCCGTGAGCCAGCGTGACCCGGTTGCCCAGCATCGTGCCCACGGCACGCTCGGTGTTGCGGATCGGCAGGTCGATCTCGACGTGACCGCCGTGCGCGACGACGTCCTGCGCCCGCTCGATGAGCTGGACGTCGAAGTGCTCGTCGAGCTCGTGGTCCTGCGCGCGGTAGTGACGGCGCGGGGCGTCGTCGGCGAATGCCGGGCCGGTGAGGATCGGTCCGAGGTCGAGGCCGCTCGCCTTCCAGTGCTCGATCGCGCCATCGACGTCGAGGACGTCGTTGCGTCCGATCGCCTCGTCGAGCGAGCGGAAACCGAGCTCGGCGAGGTACTCGCGGACCTCTTGGGCGATGAACTCCATGAAGTTGACGACGAACTCGGGCTTGCCGGTGAAGCGCTCGCGCAGGACGGGGTTCTGGGTCGCGACGCCCACGGGGCAGGTGTCGAGGTGGCAGACCCGCATCATGATGCAGCCTTCCACGACCAGTGCCGACGTGGCGAAGCCGAACTCCTCGGCGCCGAGCAGCGCCGCGATGACCACATCACGGCCGGTCTTGAGCTGACCGTCGGCCTGCACGACGACGCGGTCGCGCATGTCGTTGAGCATGAGCGTCTGCTGCGTCTCGGCGAGGCCGAGCTCCCAGGGCGTTCCCGCGTGCTTGAGGGAGTTCAGGGGGCTCGCACCGGTGCCGCCGTCATGACCCGACACGAGGATGACGTCGGCGAGGGCCTTGGCGGTACCCGCCGCGACCGCCCCGATTCCCGACTGGCTCACGAGCTTGACGTGGACGCGGGCAGCCGGGTTCGCGCGCTTGAGGTCGAAGATCAGCTGCTTCAGGTCTTCGATCGAGTAGATGTCGTGATGCGGCGGAGGTGAGATGAGGCCGACGCCGGGCGTGCCGCCGCGGGTGCGCGCGATCCACGGGTAGACCTTGCCGGGCGGCAGCTGACCGCCCTCGCCGGGCTTGGCGCCCTGGGCGAGCTTGATCTGGATGTCGTCGGCGTGCGTGAGGTACATGCTCGTCACACCGAAGCGTCCGGACGCGACCTGCTTGATCGCGCTCCGGCGCTCGGGGTCCAGCAGCCGCTCGACGTCCTCACCGCCCTCGCCGGTGTTGGACTTCGCACCCAGCCGGTTCATGGCGATCGCCAGGGTCTCGTGCGCTTCCTTCGAGATCGAGCCGTAGCTCATGGCCCCGGTCGAGAAACGCTTGACGATCGAGGCCACCGACTCGACCTCGTCGATCGGCACGGGCGGGCGAACGCCCGTGCGCAGCTTGAACATGCCGCGCAGGGTCTTCAGCTCCGCAGCCTGGTCATCGACGAGCTTGGTGTATTCGCGGAAGATGTCGTATCGGCGCGTCCGCGTCGCGTGCTGCAGCCGGAACACCGTCTCGGGATTGAACAGGTGGGGGGCACCGTCACGGCGCCACTGGTACTCGCCGCCCGTCCACAACCGCTCGTGGGCGCGGACCGCGGCGTCTTCCGGATACGCGTAGGCGTGCCGCGCGGCGTTCTCGGCCGCGATGACCTCGATGCCGATACCGCCGAGCTTCGTCTCGGTGCCGGTGAAGTACTTCGACACGAACTCGTCCGACAGACCGACCGCTTCGAAAACCTGAGCCCCGGCGTACGACGACACCGTCGAGATGCCCATCTTGGACATGATCTTCAGCACGCCCTTGCCGAGCGCGTAGATCAGGTTCTTGACGGCCTTCTCCGGCGAGACACCCGTGATGTATCCCGCCCGGACGAGGTACTCCACCGTCTCCATCGCCAGATAGGGGTTGACCGCGGAGGCGCCGTAGCCGAGGAGCGTCGCGACGTGGTGCACCTCGCGGACGTCTCCGGCCTCGACCACCAGGCCCACCCGCATGCGGGTCTGCTGACGGATGAGGTGGTGGTGCACCGCCGCGAGCATGAGCAGCGACGGGATCGGCGCGAGGTCCTTGTTCGAGTCGCGGTCGCTGAGCACGAGGAACTCCGCGCCGTCCTCGATGGCCTGGTCCGCCTCGGCGCACATCTGGGCGAGGCGCTTCTGCATGCCCTTGTGGCCGGCTTCGACGCGGTACAGGCCGCGGATGGTCACCGACGACCGGCCCTTGAGCGCGGTGTCGATGTGCTGGATCTTCGCGAGCTCGTCGTTGTCGATCACCGGGAAGTCGAGCGTCACGGTGCGCGTGTGCTCCGGGCCCCACGAGAGCAGGTTGGCCTCGGGACCGAGACCGAGCGACAGTGAGGTGACGACCTCTTCGCGGATCGAGTCGAGCGGCGGGTTGGTCACCTGCGCGAACTGCTGCGTGAAGTAGTCGAACAGCAGCCGCGGACGTTCGCTGAGCACCGCGACGGGGGTGTCGCTGCCCATGGCGCCGAGCGGCTCGGCGCCTACCTGCCCCATCGGGGTCAGCAGGATGCGCACCTCCTCCTCGGTGTAGCCGAAGGTGCGCTGACGCCGCGTGATCGAGGCGATCGGGTGCACGATGTGCTCGCGCTCGGGGAGGTCCTTGAGTCGCACGCGACCGGCGTCGAGCCACTCCTGCCACGGATGCAGCGTGGCGAGCTCGCGCTTGATCTCCTCGTCCTCGACGATGCGGCCCGCGGACGTGTCGACGACGAACATGCGACCGGGCTGCAGGCGCCCGCGGCGCTTGATCCGCTCGGGCGCGAAGTCGAGCACGCCGGTCTCGCTGCCGATGACGACGAGTCCGTCGGTGGTCTCGGTCCACCGTCCCGGACGCAGTCCGTTGCGGTCGAGGGTGGCACCGACGAGCGTGCCGTCGGTGAAGATGAGGGCCGCCGGCCCGTCCCACGGCTCCATCTGGATCGAGTGGTAGTCGTAGAACGCCCGCAGATCCGGGTCGATGTCGGTCTGCTTCTCGTATGCCTCGGGCACCATCATCATGACGGCGTGCGGCAGGCTGCGCCCGGTGAGCGTGAGCAGCTCGAGCACCTCGTCGAACGAGGCGGAGTCGCTCGCACCGTCGGTGCAGATCGGCAGCAGCGGCTGCACGTCTCCGAGCAGCTCCGACTCGAGCTGCGACTGCCGGGCCCGCATCCAGTTGCGGTTCCCCTTGACCGTGTTGATCTCGCCGTTGTGGGCGAGCATGCGCAGCGGCTGTGCGAGGGGCCATGACGGGAACGTGTTCGTGGAGTAGCGGGAGTGCACGACCGCCAGCTCCGACGCGAAGCGCTCGTCCTGCAGGTCTGGGTAGAACGGCTCGAGCTGCAGCGTCGTGACCATGCCCTTGTACCCGAGCGTGCGGCTCGAGAGCGAGACGAAGTACGCGTCGTGCTCGTGACGGGCGCGCTTGCGCAGCCGGTAGACGCGTCGGTCGAGCTCGATGCCCGCCAGCGCGGGCGCGTCGCCCACCGCGGGGCGCGATACGAAGAGCTGCTCGAAGGCGGGACGGGCGGCGAAGGCGAGCTTTCCGAGGTTCTCGTCCTCGGTCGGCACCTCGCGCCAGCCCAGGACCGTCAGGCCCTCGGATGCCGCGAGCGTCTCGATGTCGGCCTTGAGCGCCTGACGCTCGTCGGCGTCGCGCGGCAGGAAAGCCATGCCCGCCGCGTATTCGCCGGCGGGCGGCAGGTCGAAGTCGACGACCGCGCGGAGGAATGCGTCGGGCATCTGCGTCAGGATGCCGGCGCCGTCGCCGGTGCCCGCGTCGGAGCCGATCGCGCCGCGGTGCTCGAGGTTGCGCAGCGCCGTCAAGGCGAGCTCGACGATGTCGTGCCCGGCCTCGCCGCGCAGCGTGGCGACCATCGCCAGACCACAAGCGTCCTTCTCGAAGGCAGGGTTGTACATGCCCTGCTGGGGAGGGAAGGAAGCGAATCCGGACTTTTGGGGTCGAGGGCTCGAGGCCATACTGACCGTCCTCACATTGGTGCTGAACCGGGACGACGTCGGCCCTGGGGAACTACTGCTTCGAGGTGACTGCGCTTGTGGCGCTGTCTGCGTGAGCTTCGGGCGTCGGGGGTGCGCTCAGATCCACGAAGTCTTCGGTGCTCTGCGATTGTAGCGCGCTCGGAGCCACCCACTCGCGACCGAGCTGATAAGGCGAAGGCTCGTCGCCGGTGTGGCGGCGCGTCTGGACCACGATGATCGCGATTCCGACGACCACGGCGAAGATCGCCGCCCAGACGTTCGTACGGAGGCCGAGGATGATCTCGCTCGGATCGATGCGGATCGACTCCCAGACGATACGGCCCGCCCCGTACCAGACGAGGTACAGACCGAAGAGCTTGCCCCACTGCGCCCACGTCTTACGGCCGATCCAGAGCAGGACGAGCACGCCCAGGCCGTTCCAGATCACCTCGTAGAGGAAGGTGGGGTGGAAGAGGGTGTCGGGTGCCAGCCCGGCGGGGAACGCCGGGTTGGATCGATCGATCTCGAGGCCCCATGGCAGGTCGGTGGGGAGCCCGAAGAGCTCCTGATTGAACCAGTTGCCGAAGCGCCCCATGGCCTGCGCCAGCAGGATGCCCGGAGCCAGAGCGTCAGCGAAGCTCCAGAACCGGATGCCGGTCCACTTGCAGCCGAGGTAGGCGCCCACCGCGCCGCCGATGAGGGCGCCGAAGATCGCGATGCCCCCCTCCCAGATGAACAGGACGGCCCACGGGTTCTTGTCGGCGCCGAAGTAGAACCCCGGGTGCGTGAGCACGTGGAACGCCCGTGCTCCCACCAGAGCCAGTGGCACGGCCAGCAGTGCGATGTCGATGACGACCCACGGCTCGGCGCCGCGCCGCGTGAGGCGGTAGTTGGTCATCAGGGTCGCGACGATGATGCCGGCGATGATGCACAGGGCGTAGAAGTGGATGCGCAGCGGACCCAGGTCGATGTAGCTCACCGACGGACTCGGGATGCTCGCGACGAGCGTGTGTGCGGCGTGGATCATCGGATCGTCCCTCGGAATTCGGCGGTCGTGCGACCGGAAAAGTCTAGACGCGCGCGCGGGCGGTGCCCGCCGCGAGTGCGCGCGCGGTGTCGGCGAGCCCCGCGACTCCCCCGTCGCGCAGAGCGCGCACGAGCGCGGTTCCGACGATCGCGCCGTCGGCGTAGTCGACGACTCCGGCGACCTGATCGGGCGTGGAGATGCCGATGCCGACGCAGGCGTGGACCGCGCCGAGCTCGCGGAGCCGGCCGACCAGGGTCCGGGCCGCCGCGTCGAGCTCGGTCCGCTCCCCCGTGATGCCCATCGTCGAGACCGTGTACACGAATCCGGTCGAAGCCTCGACGATCATGCGCAGTCGTTCGTCGGTCGACGTGGGGGCCGCGAGGAAGACGCGGTCCAGCCCCGTGCGCTCGGATGCCGCAAGCCAATCGGGCGCGGCATCCGGGGTGATGTCGGGTGTGATCAGGCCGGCGCCGCCGGCGGCGGCGAGGTCGTCGGCGAAGCGGTCGACGCCGTACTGCAGCACGGGGTTCCAGTAGGTCATCACGAGGATCGGGATGTCGACGCGCGCCGCGATCGCCCGCACCGCGGTGAAGGTGTCGCGCAGGCGGAAGCCCGCGGCCAGCGCGACCTGCGTCGCCTCCTGGATGACGACGCCGTCCATCACGGGGTCGGAGTACGGGGGTCCGAGCTCGAGCACGTCGGCGCCGGACTCGGCCAGCGCCACGGCCGCCTCGATGCTCGTCTCGAGATCGGGGAAGCCCAACGGGAGGTAGCCCACGAACGCACCACGGCCCTCGGCGTGTGCGGCGTCGATCGCTGCGGCGACGCGGGAGGTCACAGTTCCACTCCCTCGCCCGATGCGGCTTCGTCGTGTCCGGGCTCGACCACCGGCTCGGCGCCGTCGTCGTACAGCTCGAACCAGCGCGCCGCGGTGTCCATGTCCTTATCGCCACGGCCGGAGAGGTTGACGGCGATGATGGCGTCGGGACCGAGCTCGCGCCCGATCCGCAGGGCGCCGGCGAGGGCGTGAGCCGACTCGATCGCGGGGATGATTCCCTCGGTGCGGCTGAGCAGCCGCAGGGCCTCCATCGCCTCGGTGTCGGTCGCCGGGATGTACGACGCGCGGCCGATCGAGGCGAGCCACGCGTGCTCGGGCCCGACGCCCGGGTAGTCCAGCCCCGCCGAGATCGAATGAGACTCGACCGTCTGACCGTCCTCGTCCTGAAGCACGAAGGTCTTCGCCCCGTGCAGGACGCCCGGGCGCCCCCGCTCGATCGACGCGGCGTGGCGCTCGGTGTCGACGCCGTCACCGGCCGCCTCGACACCGTAGAGGGCGACGCCCTCGTCGTCGAGGAACGCGTCGAACATGCCGATCGCGTTCGAGCCGCCGCCGACGCACGCGACGACGGCATCCGGAAGCCGCCCGGTCTCGGCGAGGAGCTGCTCGCGGGCCTCTTCGGAGATGATCTTCTGGAAATCGCGCACCATCGCGGGGAACGGATGCGGCCCCGCCGCCGTGCCGAAGATGTAGTTGGTGGTCTCGACCGAGGCGACCCAGTCGCGGTACGCCTCGTTGATCGCATCCTTGAGGGTGCGCGACCCCGTCGTGACCGGAACGACCTCGGCGCCGAGCAAGCGCATGCGCGCGACGTTCAGCGCCTGCCGCTCGGTGTCGACCTCGCCCATGTAGATCGTGCAGTCGAACCCGAACAGGGCGGCTGCCGTCGCCGTCGCGACGCCGTGCTGACCGGCGCCGGTCTCGGCGATGACGCGGGTCTTGCCGAGACGCTTCGTCAGCATCGCCTGGCCGATGACGTTGTTGATCTTGTGCGAGCCCGTGTGATTGAGGTCCTCGCGCTTGAGGAAGACCCGCGCGCCACCCGCGTGCTCCGCGAAGCGGGGCACTTCGGTCAGCGCCGAGGGACGACCCGCATAGGTCGCGAGAGTGCGCGCCAGCTCGGCCGCGAACTCCGGGTCGGCCATCGCCGACTCGTAGACCGCCGTGAGCTCGTCGATCGCGGCGATGAGGGACTCGGGCATGAACCGGCCGCCGAACTCGCCGAAGAAGGGACCGTGCTGTTCTCGCAGGCTCACGCGCCGGCCTCCAGGAATGCGTGCAGGGTGGTCACCGGGTCGTTGGTCACGAGCGCCTCGCCGATCAGGACGGCGTCAGCACCGGCACGACGATAGTGGGCCACGTCGTCGGGGGTGAGGACGGCGGACTCCGCGATCTTCACGGCGTCAGCGGGAAGGTGCTCGACGAGTCGGCCGAAGAGGTCGCGGTCGAGCTCGAACGTCGAGAGGTTGCGCGCGTTGACGCCCACCAGACGCGCGCCGATGTCGGCGGCGCGGTGCACCTCGTCGAGCGAGTGGGTCTCGACCAACGGCGTCATGCCGAGTTCGAGCACGAGCTCGTGGAGCTCGGCCAGCACCGGCTGCTCGAGCGCGGCGACGATGAGGAGGACCAGGTCCGCGCCGGCCGCGCGCGCTTCGAACACCTGGTAGGCGCCTGCGATGAAGTCCTTGCGGAGAACGGGGATCGACACCTCCGCCCGAACGGCCTCGAGGTCGGCCAGGCTTCCTTTGAAGCGCCGCCCCTCGGTCAGCACCGAGATGACGGAAGCGCCGCCCTCTTGATAACGCGCCGCTTGGAAGGCGGGATCCGGGATCGCGGCGAGGTCGCCCCGAGAGGGGCTCGCCCGCTTGACCTCGGCGATGATCTTGACCCGCTCGGCGGGCGCGAGCGCCGCGAGGGCGTCCCGGGCCGGAGCCTGAGCGAGCGCGTCGCGCTCGACGACGGCGAGGGGCCGCTCGGCCGCACGGGCCTCGGCATCCTCGACGGCGCCGGCCGTGAGACCGGCCAGCACGTCAGTGCGCTTTCGGGGTGTACTTGTCGCCGTACGCGCCGTAGCCGGCCTTCGCCATGGCCCAGCCGACGATCAGGCCGACGACGAGAAGACCCGCGGAGGCCCAGACGAGCACCGGCATATCGAGCCAGAAGAACAGGGTGCCCAGCGCGAACGCCAGGAGCATGATCACCACAGCGGTCCACGCCGCCGGGGAGTGTCCGTGGCCGGGGTCGCCGATGTTGCTCATTGTTCTCCTTCGCGGGATTTCTCGGGCTGAGGTCAGTCTACCGGGGCTCAGACAGTTGGATCGGACCCGCGGCTGAGGTCATCCCAGGAATCGATCGGATCGTGCGAATCATGCGGCCGCGACCCGCCCGGGCGCTGGGCCTCGGCAGCGGCGTCGGTGCGGTAGCGGCGCGCCGTGCTGCGCCACGAGCGTGCCGTCACGAGGGTGAGCACGCCGCCTGCGCACACCGCCGCCGCGCCGACCGCCGTGATCCACGGCCAGGCGGTGACGGTGATCGCCGACACGAGTGTTCCGACCGCCTCGACCCCCGCCAGGCCCGTCGCGTCGGCGACGACGCTGACTACCGCCTCCGGCGGTGCGGTGAGGGCGATGCGCAGTGACTCGACGAGGAGGGAAGCGCCGATGAGCACCCCGATGACCCCGAAGGCGTAACGGAGGACCGTGCCGACGATCGAGAGCGCGAGGCCGAGAGCCAGGGCCGCCAGCCCGAGCGGGGTGACGAGCGGAAGCGCCTCGGTGCCGGGCACGGGGAGAACCGCTTGAGCACCGTCGCGCAGCGTCGCCTCGAGCCACGGCTGCGTCGCGCCGATGACCGCGAGGCCGCCGCCGACGACGGCCGCGAGCACGGCGATCATGCGGGAACGGCGTCTCATGACACCGCGACGACCGGGTCGAGGTCGTCCGCGTCGAAGCACGTCCGGGTGCCGGTGTGGCATGCCGCACCCACCTGCTCGACGAGCAGGAGCACCGCGTCGCCGTCGCAGTCGAGCCGCGCGCCGCGGACGAGCTGGATGTGGCCGGAGGTGTCGCCCTTGCGCCAGTATTCCTGGCGCGAGCGCGACCAGTACGTTACGCGCCCGCTCGTGAGCGTGCGGCGCAGCGCCTCGGCATCCATCCACGCGAGCATGAGGACCTCGCGCGTGTCGTGCTGCTGCACGATCGCCGCGACGAGCCCGTTCGCATCGAACGAGACCCGGGCGATGCGTTCGTCGATGCTCTCGGTCATCGCCGCACCTCGATGCCTTCAGCGGTCAGCGCATCCTTCACGTCGCCGATCGTGAGCTGGCCCGAGTGGAACACGGATGCCGCGAGCACGGCATCCGCGCCCGCTTCGATGGCCGGGACGAAGTGCTCGGTCGCTCCGGCACCGCCCGAGGCGATCACGGGAACGGACGATGCCTCGCGCATCAGCGAGATGAGCTCGAGGTCGAACCCGTCCTTGGTGCCGTCGGCGTCGATGGAGTTGACGAGCAGCTCCCCCGCACCCCGCTCGATCGCCTCGCGCGCCCACGCGAGGGCGTCTATGGCGGTGGCGGAGCGCCCGCCGTGGGTCGTGACGACGAAGCCCGACTCCGTGCCCGGCGCACGCTTGACGTCGAGCGAGAGCACCAGGACCTGCGCGCCGAAGCGGTCGGCGATCTCGCCGATGAGGTCGGGGCGGGCGATGGCCGCCGAGTTGACGCCGACCTTGTCGGCACCGACCGAGAGCAGACGCGCGACGTCGTCGACCGAGCGCACACCGCCCCCGACCGTGAGCGGGATGAACACCTGCTCCGCCGTGCGACGGACGACGTCATACGTCGTCGCTCGGCCATCGACGGTCGCGGTGACGTCGAGGAAGGTCAGCTCATCGGCCCCCTGCTCGAAGTACAGCCGGGCGAGCTCTACCGGATCGCCCATGTCGCGCAGGTTCTCGAAATTGACTCCCTTGACCACGCGCCCCGCGGCGACGTCGAGGCACGGGATGACGCGGTGTGCCAGCGTCATGTCAGAGCCTCGCGTTGTGGATCGCGGTGACGAGGATCGCACGTGCGCCGATCGCGTAGAGCTCGTCCATCGTGGTGTTCACGCTCGCGCGCGGCACCATCACCCGCACCGCGACCCACTCGGGGTCGCGCAGCGGCGAGATCGTGGGCGATTCGATGCCGCCGGCGATCGCGACGGCCTCGTCGACGAGGGCGGCCGGCAGGTCGTAGTCCACCAGCACATAGCGTCGCGCCACGAGCACGCCGCGGAGCCGGCGCAGCAGCCGCTCGGTGCCATCGGCATCGTGTGGGCCGGCGATGAGGACGGCCTCGGAACGCAGGATCTCGGGGCCGAACACCTCGAGCCCGGCCTGACGGAGGGTGGTGCCGGTCTCGACGACGTCGGCGACGGCGTCGGCGACGCCGAGGCGCACCGCCGACTCCACGGCACCGTCGAGCGGCACGAGGTCGACGGCGATCCCGCGCTCGTCGAGGAACGCATCGACGAGTCCGGGGTACGACGTGGCGATGCGCTTGCCCGCGAGCTCGGCGACGTCGGCGAACGTTCCCGTCGGCGCAGCGAAGCGGAAGGTCGAACCGGCGAAGCCGAGCCGCTCGATCTCACGTGCGCCCGGCATGCGGGCGTCCAGCAGCAGGTCGCGACCGGTGATGCCGACGTCGAGGGCACCCGAGCCGACGTAGGTGGCGATGTCCTTCGGTCGCAGGTAGAAGAACTCGACCTCGTTGACGGGGTCGATGACGTGGAGGTCCTTCGAGTCGCGGCGTCCGGTGTAGCCGGCCTCGGCCAGCATCTCGGCGGCGGTCTCGGCGAGCGATCCCTTATTCGGGACGGCGATGCGCAGCATGGGGGTCTTTCTGTCTCGGAGCGGGAGGGCGGGGCGTCGCTCAGAGATGTCGGTAGACGTCTTCGGGGCTCAGACCTTTGCTGATCATGAGCACCTGCAGGTGATAGAGCAGCTGCGAGATCTCCTCGGCCGTCTCGGCGTCGGACTGGTACTCGGCCGCCATCCAGACCTCGGCGGCCTCTTCGACGATCTTCTTGCCGATGGCATGCA
Source organism: Microbacterium sp. AISO3 (assembly GCF_002204305.1). Lineage (NCBI taxonomy): Bacteria > Bacillati > Actinomycetota > Actinomycetes > Micrococcales > Microbacteriaceae > Microbacterium > Microbacterium sp. AISO3. The sequence continues at coordinate 268,629 of NZ_NHRF01000002.1, forward strand.
CACCGCGGTCGAGCTGCGCGACCGTGCCCGAGCCCTCGGGCCGCGTTTCGGCGATTGAGGTCAGCTCTGCGAACAGCGCGTCGAACGTCTTCACCTAGCCAGGGTACCGGCCCGCGACGGGCGCTCCGACCGCAGTGGCCGATGGATCAGTGGCGGTGCGCCCGCTGGGCCCGGTCGCGCAGGCTCGCGATCGCGGCATCCGGATCGGCAGCGCCGAACACCGCCGAACCGGCCACGAACGTGTCGGCTCCGGCCTCGGCCGCCTGTGCGATCGTCGACTCGGAGATCCCGCCGTCGACCTGCAGCCAGACCGAAGACCCGCGCCGGCGCGTCTCGTCGGCGAGTCGACGGAGCTTCGGCATCTGGTCGGCCATGAAGCTCTGCCCCCCGAAACCCGGTTCGACCGTCATCACGAGGATCTGGTCGAACTCGTCGAGGACGTCGAAGAGTCCCTCGACAGGCGTCGCGGGCTTGACGGCGACGCCGGCACGCGAGCCGATCGACCGCAGCCGGCGGGCGAGCGCGACGGGATCCGTGGCGGCCTCGAGATGGAAGGTGACGCTCGCCGCCCCGAGCTCGGCGTAGCCGGGACCCCAGCGGTCGACGTCCGAGATCATCAGGTGGACGTCGAGCGGAACGGGACTCGTGGCCTGGATCCGTTCCACCATCTGCGGCCCGAACGTCAGGTTCGGGACGAAGTGGTTGTCCATGACATCGACGTGCACGAAGTCGGCCGACCGGATGCGGCCGAGCTCAGTCTGCATGTTCACGAAGTCGGCGGCCAGGATGCTGGGGTTGATGCGCAGGGCGTCGGCGTCGCTCACGCCCCCATTATCGCCGGTCACGGCTTCTGCAGGAGCGTGATGGACATCGCATCGGTGCCGTGCCGGTGCGGCCACAGCTGAGCGCGGCCCGACCCGTCCTGCTGGTCGGGCAGGTCGATGTCTCCCCGACTGACCGCCCGGACGACCTCGCGGGCATCGAGCTCCCGGAGATCGGGGTGGGCGGCTCGCACGTCGGCGACGACCACCGCGGTCTCGGCGAGGTGCGGGGAACAGGTCACATAAGCCACGAGCCCGCCCGGGGCCAGCGCTGCGACGGCGGCGGAGAGCAGTTCGCGCTGGAGGGCGCTGAGATCGGGGACATCCGCGGGGCTCTTGCGCCAGCGCGCCTCCGGCCGGCGACGGAGCGCGCCGAGCCCCGTGCAGGGCGCATCGACGAGGATGCGGTCATAACGACCTCGGCCGGCACGCTCGCGCCCGTCCTCCTCCGACACCGGCACCTCGAGCGGAACGCCGGCGACCGAGGATCGAACGAGACGTGCGCGCGCAGGCGAGATCTCGTTGGCTTCGAGCACGGCCCCGCCCGCCAGGGCCTCGGCGGCCAGGACAGCGGTCTTGCCGCCCGGCGCGGCGCACAGATCGAGCCAGCGCTCACCGCCGCGGACCGGGAGCGCGCGCGACAGCGCGAGCGCCGCGAGCTGGGAACCCTCGTCCTGGACGCGGATGCGGCCCTCCGCGCGACGCACCAGCGGCTCGGGGTCGCCGCCGTCGAGGCGGAAGCCGAGCGGTGAGTACGGGGTCCGCGTCCGGTCGGCCGGGAGGTCTGCGAGGCCCGGAAGCGCAGTCATGGTGACACTCGGCGAGACGTTGTCGGCCGCCAGCAGCTCGTCGAGTTCCTCTGCACGCCCCTCGGCCGCGAGCGCCCGACGGAACGCGCGGATGACCCACACCGGGTGGGAGAAGCGCAGGCCGAGCCGCTCGTCGTCGGATCGAGCACCGGCATCCACCCGCTGCAGCCAGTCCCCCGGGTTGTCCCGGGCGATGCGCCGCAGGACCGCGTTGGCGAAGCCGGCCGCGTTCGCCGCCCCCGCGCGCCGTACGAGCTCGACGCTCTCGTTCACCGCGGCGTGAGACGCGACCCTCGTCGAGAGCAGCTGGTGGACGCCGAGGCGCAGCGCGTCGCGCACAGGCGGATCGATCGTGTCGATCGAGCGCCCCGATGCCTGCTCGATGATCGCATCATAGGTTCCCTGGCGGCGCAGAGTGCCGTACGTCAGCTCGGTGGCGAGGCCGGCGTCGGCGGGGCTGAGTCCCGCCCGCCGGAGCTCCTGCGGCAGGAGGAGGTTCGCGTACGCGTCGGAGTCGGCCACCGCGCGCAACACGTCGAACGCGACGCGACGTGCGGGGTTCACGAACCCGCCTCGATGCTCTCGGCGCGCAGCCCTCGCCACCAGTCGGGAGCCGGCATGGCGCCGCGGCCCGCGGGCTGCACCGACAGGAGCGAGATCGTTCCGTCCGCGGTTCCGACGAGCACGTCCTTGCCGACGAGGCGGATCTCGCGCGGAGCGAGCGGGGCATCCGGTCCGCGGCGTGCCGCCAGCACCTTCAGCCGCTGACCGGCGATGGTGGTGTGCGCACCGGGCTCGGGGGTCGTACCGCGGAAGCGATCGAGCACCGTATCGGCGGGCAGCGCGAAATCGAGGAGTCCGTCGGCGAGCGTCAGCTTGGGCGCGAGGGACGCCTCGCCCGCTTGCGGGACGGCATTCGCGGCGCCGTCGGCAATGGCGTCGACGACATCCGCGAGGGTGTCTGCGCCGAGGTCGGCAAGCGCCGCCAGGAGGTCACCGGCGGTGGCTCCGCGATCCACCGGGTGTCGGGTCTGTGCGAAGACATCGCCCGCGTCCAGCTCAGGGACGAGCTGGAACACGCTCACGCCGCTGACCCGGTCGCCCGCGATGAGCGAATGCTGCACGGGCGCGGCGCCTCGCCAGGCCGGCAGCAGTGAGAAGTGAAGGTTGATCCACCCGTGAAGCGGTGCCGACAGCAGCGGCTCGCGCACGAGTCCGCCGTACGCGACGATGACGCCGAGGTCGGCGCCCCATGACGTGATTGTCTCGGTCGCCTCCGCATCGAGCCGGTCGGTCTTCAGCACCGGCAGGCCGAGCTCGGCCGCGAGAGATCCGACCGGCGACGGCGTCAGCACGCGCTTGCGCCCGAGCGGCGCATCGCGGCGCGTGACGACGCCCACGATCTCGTGCCGCGACGCGGCGAGTCGTCTGAGCGATGGCAGGGCGGGTTCCGGGGTCCCGGCGAAGACGATGCGCATGGCGCTCCTCACAGATCGAGATCGGGCACGTCGAGACGTACTCTGAGTGTATTGCGCTGTCCTGACGGCGCCCCGCGCCGACGCCGCCCCCGCAGCGCCGCAGCGACGACCGACGCCCGAAGCGACTCGGCCACCGCGCGCCCCAGCGCGTACTCGAACCGCACGAGCGCGCGGACCGAGTCCTCGCGCGCCACGGGCCCGAGAATCGACGTCTCGGTCAGCGCCGGCACATCGGCCCGCAGCTGCGCGATCGCTTCGGCGACGGCTGCCGCGGTTCCTTCCACCGCCGCGACGCGGACGGTCGGCGGCATGTGGAGCGGGGCCCGCTCGGCGAGCTCCGCTCGGGCGTACGCCGGTTGCGTCCAGGTCGCGAGCGCGCGCGCAGCGGGCCCGGCCACACCGACGAGATGCACGGGAGCGCCGGGTGCCGCGAGAGCCGCGGCATCGGACCACCAGCGCAGACACGCCTCGGCGATCCTCAGCTGCTCGGTCATCAGCATCCGATCGCCGTCGAGCAGGATGACGGCCCGGTACCCGCCGGTGGCGAACGGCTCCGCGCCGCGCGTCGCGATTACGAGGGCGGGTCTCGCATCGACGTGGGTGACCTGATGCTCCCCGTCGGACACGATGACGCGGGTGTTCGGGAACGCGCGTCCGAGTTCGTCGGCGGTCCGCTCGCTCCCCGACGACGCCATCCGCAGGCGCTGAGATGCGCAGGAGGAGCAGGCCCACGCGGGAGCGGCTCGTCCGCACCAGGCGCACTCGGGGACGGCGCCCGGACGACGCGCGCGCAGCGGTCCGGCGCACTGGGCGCAGCGCGCCGGCGTGCGGCAGTCGGCGCACACCAGCACCGGGGCGTACCCGGGGCGCGCGACCTGCACCAGGACGGGGCCGTGCGTCAGCGCCTCGCGCGCCGCGGCGAACGCAGCCGAGGGGACGCGCGTGCCCCGCGACTCGCCCTCCCGCGTCGCCGACAGCACGACCCGGGGGCTCTCGCGGCGGCGAGCCGGAATGTCGCGCACCCAGCCCAGTGCCACGAGACGCTCGACGTCGGTCGTGCGCGTCAGCCCGGCGAAGACCAGCGCGCATGCCTGGAGCTCCTGCCGGACGAGCGCGGCGTCGCGCGCGTGCACACCCGGGCTCAGCGGCTCAGCAAGCAGCGGGTCGCCGTCGTCCCACAGGAGGACCGCGCCGACATCGTGAGCGGGCGCGTACACGCTCGACCGATTGCCCACCACGATGCACGGCACCGCCGCCAGCAGACGCAGATATCCGGCGTAACGCTCCGGGCCGGATCGGCGCGCGTCGTCCCGCACCACCGCGGCGTCGTCGACGCGACGGGCGAGGACGGCCAGCACGTGAGCCTCGTCGCGGTGATCGGGAACCACGACGATCGCGCTCCTGCCCTGCGCGAGCGTGAGCACCGCAAGCGCGGCCAGAAGCTCGGCCCACGCCGGGACATCGTCGGCCGGGCGCGGCGGAGCGTCGACGGCCACGCGCTCGCCGCCGGCGACAGCGCTCTCGAGGTCGGGATACGCGGCAGCGGTCTCGCGCGCCCAGGCGAGAGCGTCGGCGCTCACGACGGGGGCTTCGGGCGGCCCGGCGGCGGCCCACGCCTTCTCGGCCCGCACCATCCGTTTCGGGATCACCAGCCGCAGGACATCGCTCGCCGACCCCGCGGCCCGGTCGGCAACGCGACGTGCGTGCGCGTAGAGCCGGTCGGGCAGCACCTCGACGGGCGACACGACCTCCTCGAGTTCCGACAGCGGCCGATCGCCGTCGGTCTCGTCGCCGAGCTCGACGAGATAGCCCTCGACGGTGCGCCCGACGGTGCGAAGCGGCACCTTCACCCGCACACCGGGCATCGCTGCCTCGCGGAGGAGGTCGGGCACGACGTAGTCGAACAGACGGTCGAGCTGCGGCAGCGGCGAATCGATGAGCACTCGAGCGACCCGCCGGGGCGCGTCGCTCACAGCCCCGCTGCGGCGCGCAACTCCTCGACGCGGTCGGTGCGCTCCCAGGTGAACTCGGGCAGCTCCCGGCCGAAGTGGCCGTAGGCGGCGGTCTTCGCGTAGATCGGCCGCAGCAGGTCGAGACGGTCGATGATCGCCTGCGGTCGGAGATCGAACACGTCGCGGATCGCCGCGGAGATCACCTCGTCGGCGACGTGGCCCGTTCCGAACGACTCGACGTAGAGACCGACGGGAGCGGCACGCCCGATCGCATACGCGACCTGGACCTCGAGGCGGTCGGCGAGCCCTGCGGCGACGGCGTTCTTTGCGACCCAGCGCATCGCGTAGGCGGCGGAGCGGTCGACCTTGGACGGGTCTTTGCCGCTGAAAGCTCCTCCCCCGTGCCGCGCGGCCCCGCCGTACGTGTCGATGATGATCTTGCGACCGGTCAGGCCCGCGTCGCCCTTGGGCCCGCCGACGACGAAGGGACCGGCCGGGTTGATGACGTACTCGACGTCCGAGATATCGAGGCCGGTCTCTGCGAGGACGGGCTCGATGACCTCTGCCTGCACGGCGGCGCGCAGCGCAGGGAGGGAGATGTCGGGCTGATGCTGCGTCGAGAGGACCACGGTCTCGACCGTCCGGGGCACGGCCCCTTCGTAGCCGAGCGTCACCTGCGTCTTGCCGTCGGGTCGCAGGAACGGCAGCGCGCCCGTGCGACGGGCCGACGTCAGGCGCTCGGCGATGCGGTGCGCCGTCCAGATCGCCATCGGCATCAGCTGCGGGGTCTCATTGGTGGCGTAGCCGAACATGATTCCCTGGTCGCCCGCGCCGAGCGCATCGGTCGGGTCGATCGATCCCTGCTCGCGGCGCTCGAGGGCGTTGTCGACACCCGCGGCGATATCGGAGGACTGCTCGCCGATCGACACCGTCACACCGCACGAGTCGCCGTCGAACCCGGTCTCACTCGAGGTGTATCCGATGCGGTTGACCACGCCGCGGACGATGCCGGGGATGTCGGCGTAGCCGTCGGTGCGAACCTCGCCGGCGACGTGCACGAGCCCGGTCGTCACGAGGGTCTCGACCGCGACGCGCGAGCCGGGATCGACCGTCAGCAGAGCGTCGAGGATGCTGTCGGAGATCTGGTCGCAGATCTTGTCGGGATGCCCTTCGGTGACGGACTCGGACGTGAACAGGCGCAGCTGGCTCATCGGGGCTCCCTGTGTGATGGAACGGGGCGGGATCGGGACGGAGACGATTCTGCCCGCGGCGGCCGACATCCGGCTGCCGCGGGCAGAAATGTGACGGGTCTACCGCCGGATCAGTCGAGCGAACGCAGGCGCAGCTTGTCCTCGTGGATCTCGTGCATCGCGATCGTCAGCGGCTTGTCCTCGACCGACGAGTCGACGAGCGGACCGACGTTGTCGAACAGGTTGCCCTCGTGAAGGTCGGAGTAGTAGTCGTTGATCTGGCGCGCACGCTTGGACGCGTAGATGACCAGCTGGTACTTCGAGTCGACCTTGTCGAGCAGGGCGTCGATGGGCGGGTCGATGATGCCTTCGTTGCTTCCGGCCATGGCGGATCCTTCCGGGATCGATGTCGGTGGAGAGTCTGCTGCCGCGCCGCAGGCGCAGGCATCCCCCCAGTCTACGCGATCAGTCGGCCAGCGCGGCGACCTCGTCGGCCGCGCGCGCGACGGTGTCGTTGACGACGCGGTAGTCGAACTCACCCTGCGAGGCGAGCTCGACGCGTGCCGTGCGGAGGCGACGGGCGCGTTCCTCGGCATCCTCGGTTCCCCGGCCGACGAGCCGGTCGACCAGTTCATCCCAGCTGGGCGGCAAGAGGAAGACGAGGGTCGCGTCCGGCGCGGCCGCGCGCACCTGACGGGCTCCCTGCAAGTCGATCTCCAACAGCACCGTGCGTCCCGCGGCCAGCGCCGCCTCGATGGGCGCCTTCGGCGTGCCGTAGCGGTGGCGGTTGTGCACCGTGGCCCACTCGAGCAGCGCTCCCTCGGCGATGAGACGATCGAACTCGGCGTCGTCGACGAAGTAGTAGTGCTCGCCGTCGACCTCGCCCGGCCGCGGGGCCCGGGTGGTCGCCGAGACCGACAGCATGATCTCGGGATGGTTGTCGCGGATGTGCGCGGCGACCGTTCCCTTGCCCACCGCAGTGGGTCCGGCGAGCACGAGCAGCCGCGATCGGCCCGCGCGCGGCTGGGGCTCGGGCAGGCGGGCATCCAGGAATCGCTGCAGTGCGAGCCGCTGGCGCGAGCCCAGCCCGCCGAGGCGCTTGACGGGCGAGATGTCGAGATCCGCGAGGATGCGGTCGCGCTTGTTCTCACCGATCGCCGGGATGGCGGTGAGGAAGTCGGTCACCCGCATGGCGCCGGCCGGCGACTCGGGGTCGGCGAGAGCGCGCCGCAGGAGCTCCTGAGGCGAGATCACGCGCATCGCGACATCCTTCTTCAGCGCCGCCCGCTCGCGCCGCGCTTCGACCGCACGGCGCGACGCGGCGGCGCGGTCCACCTCGGGCGGGTGGGGACGATCAGCCACGGGTTTCCTCCTCTGCCTCGGCCAGCTCCCGCCGATGCGCCTCGATGGCCGAGACGATCCCGTCGGGACCGGCGGCGAGCACGCTGCGACTGGCGCTCGCGATCACCTGGGCCGCGAGCGACCCGAACACCGAACGCACGGCGCCGAGCGCGACGCCCTGTGCCCCGAAACCCGGAGCGAGGATCGGCGCGCCGCGGAGCGATTCCTCGGTGAGGCCGAGCTCGTCGCGGTCGACGGTCGCCCCCACGACCAGCCCGACGTGACCGAGCCCTCCCGCGTCCGCCGCTGCACGGTTCGCCCAGCCGACGCCGGAAGCCACCCAGTCCGCGACCGTCTGGCCGCGCTGCGCGTCGACCGCGGTGACCTCCGCGGACTGCAGCCCGAACGCCTCGGGGTTGCTGGTCGCGGCGAGAACGAAGACGCCCTTGCCGGCGCGCGCGGCCGCGGTGATCGTGCCGCGAAGGGATTCGGGGCCGAGGTACGGGCTGACCGTGACGGCATCCGCCTCCAGCGGGGCGCCCGGCTCGAGCCACGCCGCGGCATAGCCGTCCATCGTGCTGCCGATGTCGCCCCGCTTCGCATCCGCGATGACGACGAGGCCCGCGTCACGCGCGGCGAGCTGCACGTCCTCGAGGGCGGCGAATCCCGCCGAGCCGTAGCGTTCGAAGAACGCGACCTGCGGCTTGACGACGCCCACGCGCCCGCGCGCGGCCTCGACCACGCGCAGGCCGAATTCGCGCACGCCCGCGGCTGAGGCCGGGAGGCCCCAGTCCGCGAGCAGTGCGGCGTGCGGGTCGATGCCGACGCAGAGCGGCCCGTACGTCTCGAGCGCGCCCGACAGGCGCTCCCCGAATACGGTCACCGGCGCCCCGCCCGCTCGAGGGCGTAGTCCTGCAGGCTCTTGACCTCGAAGCCTTCCCGGAGGACCGGCAGCGCGCTGACGGCGGCGCCGAGAACGGCCATCGTGGTGAACAGCGCGCGGTCACCCGCCACGGCCGCCGCCCGGATCTCGTAGCCGTCGGCTCGTGCGACGCCGCCCGAGGGCGTGTTCACGACCATGTCGATCTCTCCGGCGTTGATGAGGTCGACGACGTTGCGCTCGCCCGACCCCTGCGTCTCGGAGTACTTGCCGACGACCTCGACGCGGATGCCGTTGCGGGCGAGGATCTCGGCGGTCCCCTCCGTCGCGATCAGCCGGAAGCCGAGCTCCTGCAGCCGGTGAGCCGGCAGGATGACGGCGCGCTTGTCATCGTCGGCGACCGACAGGAACACGGTGCCCGAGGTCGGCATGCCGCCGTAAGCGGCCGCCTGGCTCTTGGCGAACGCGGTCGGGAAGTCGCGGTCCATTCCCATGACCTCGCCCGTGGAGCGCATCTCGGGCCCGAGGACGGAGTCGACCGTGCGGCCGTCCGCGGTGCGGAAGCGCTTGAAGGGAAGCACGGCCTCCTTGACGGCGACCGGCGCATCGAGCGGGACGCGCGAGCCGTCCTCGGCGGGCAGGAGCCCCTCGGCCTTCAGCTCGGCGATCGACGACCCGGCCATGATCCGCGAGGCGGCCTTGGCGAGCGGGATGCCGAGCGCCTTCGACACGAACGGCACGGTGCGGCTCGCACGCGGGTTCGCCTCGATGACGTAGAGCACGCCCGCCGATACGGCGAACTGCACGTTGAGGAGGCCGCGAACGCCGACTCCCCGTGCGATCGCGAGAGTCGCCTCGCGCACCCGGTCGATCTCGGTGCGGCCCAGCGACATCGGGGGCAGGGTGCAGCTCGAGTCGCCGGAGTGGATGCCGGCCTCCTCGAGGTGCTCCATCACGCCGCCGATGTACAGCTCTTCGCCGTCGAACAGCGCGTCGACGTCGAGCTCGACCGCGTCATCGAGGAAGCGGTCGACCAGCAGCGGGAGCCCGGGGCCGATGATCGCCTGGTCGGCGACGCGCACGAAGTAGTCGCGCAGGCTCTCGGTGTCGTAGACGATCTCCATGCCGCGGCCGCCGAGGACGAAGCTCGGGCGGACCAGGACGGGGTAGCCGATCGACTCGGCGACCTCGACGGCCCCGTCGACGTCGATCGCCGTACCGTTGCGCGGAGCCACGAGACCGGCGTCGTCGAGCAGACGCGAGAAGAGCTCGCGCTCCTCCGCCAGGTCGATCGCCGCGGGCTGGGTGCCCAGGATGCTGTACCCGGCGGCCTCGATGCCCTTCGCGAGCCCGAGCGGCGTCTGACCGCCGAGCTGGCAGATGACGCCGAGGATCGTGCCCGACTGCGACTCCGCGTGCAGCACCTCGAGCACGTCCTCGAGCGTCAGCGGCTCGAAGTAGAGCCGGTCGCTCGTGTCGTAGTCGGTCGAGACCGTCTCGGGGTTGCAGTTGACCATGATCGTCTCGTACCCGGCATCCGCCAGCGCGAAGCTCGCGTGAACGCACGAGTAGTCGAACTCGACGCCCTGCCCGATGCGGTTGGGGCCCGAACCGATGATGACGACCTTCGTGCGGTCCGAGGGCGTGACCTCGGTCTCGGTGTCGTAGGACGAATAGTGGTACGGCGTGAGCGCGGGGAACTCTCCGGCGCACGTGTCGACCGTCTTGAAGACCGGCCGCAGTCCGAGGCCGTGGCGCACGCCGCGCACCTCTTCTTCGGTGATCCCGCGGAGCTGCGCGATCTGCGCGTCGCTGAACCCGTGGTCCTTCGCCGTGCGGATGACGTGCTCGTCGAGCTCGCCGGCGTCGGCCACGAAGGCCGCGACCTCGTTGATGAGCTCGATCTGGTCGAGGAACCACGGGTCGATCGCGGTGGCTTCGAAAGCCTGCTCGACCGTGGCGCCCTTGCGCATCGCCTGCTGCAGGACCACGATCCGCCCGTCCGTCGGGGTCTTCGCGATCTCGAGCAGCTCGTCGACCGAGCGCTCCTCGTCGCCCCAGTGGAAGCTCGACCCCCGCTTCTCGAGCGAGCGCAGCGCCTTCTGAAGAGCTGTGGCGTAGTTGCGCCCGATCGCCATCGCCTCGCCCACCGACTTCATGGTCGTCGTGAGCGTGGTGTCAGCGGCCGGGAACTTCTCGAAGTTGAACCGCGGCACCTTGACCACGACGTAGTCGAGCGTCGGCTCGAAGCTCGCCGGGGTGACCTTCGTGATGTCGTTCGGGATCTCGTCGAGGCGGTAGCCGATCGCTAGCTTCGCGGCGATCTTGGCGATCGGGAATCCGGTCGCCTTCGACGCCAGCGCCGACGAACGCGACACGCGCGGGTTCATCTCGATGACGATGATGCGGCCCGTCTGCGGGTCGACGGCGAACTGGATGTTGCAGCCGCCGGTGTCGACGCCGACGGCGCGGATGATGTCGATGCCGATGTCGCGCATCTTCTGGTACTCGCGGTCGGTGAGCGTCAGGGCCGGCGCGACCGTGATGGAGTCGCCGGTGTGGACGCCGACCGGGTCGACGTTCTCGATCGAGCAGACGACCACGGTGTTGTCGGCCGAGTCGCGCATGAGCTCGAGCTCGTACTCCTTCCACCCGAGGATCGACTCCTCGAGCAGGACCTCGGTCGTCGGCGAGTCGCGCAGGCCCGCACCCGCGATGCGGCGCAGATCCTCCTCGTTGTACGCGAAGCCGGAGCCCAGACCACCCATCGTGAAGGAGGGACGCACGACGAGGGGGTACCCGAGCTCGGCGGCGCCCGCGAGCACCTCGTCCATCGTGTGGCAGATGCGGCTGTCGGCGACATCCGCTCCCGAGTCGATGACGAGCTGCTTGAAGATCTGCCGATCCTCACCCTTGTTGATCGCCTCGAAGTTCGCGCCGATCAGCTCGATGTCGTATTTCTCGAGGATGCCGTGCTTGTGCAGGTCGATCGCCGCGTTCAGAGCGGTCTGGCCGCCCAGGGTCGGCAGGATCGCGTCCGGGCGCTCCTTGGCGATGATCGTCTCGATGACCTGCCACGTGATCGGCTCGATGTACGTGGCGTCGGCGAAGTCGGGATCGGTCATGATCGTCGCCGGGTTCGAATTGACGAGGATGACGCGGACGCCCTCCTCGCGCAGGACACGGCACGCCTGGGTACCGGAGTAGTCGAATTCGCAGGCCTGGCCGATGACGATCGGCCCCGACCCGATGACGAGGACGCTCTGGATATCGTCGCGCTTGGGCATCAGTTCTTGTTCTCCTGGGTCGCGATCACGAGGTCGCGGAAGCGGTCGAAGAGGTAGTTGGCGTCGTGCGGACCGGCCGCGGCCTCGGGGTGGTACTGCACCGAGAAGGCCGGGAGGTCGAGGGCGCGCAGCCCCTCCACGACGTTGTCGTTGAGGCCGACGTGGCTGACCTCGACGCGGCCGAAGCCGGCGGGGCTGTCGACGACGCCCTCGATCGGCGCGTCGACGGCGAAGCCGTGGTTGTGCGCGGTGATCTCCACGCGGCCGGTCTGCTTGTCGAGGACGGGCTGGTTGATGCCACGGTGACCGAAGGGCAGCTTGTACGTGCCGAAGCCGAGGGCGCGGCCGAGGAGCTGGTTGCCGAAGCAGATGCCGAAGAACGGCAGCTTCTCGGCCAGGACTCCGCGCAGGAGCTCGACGTGGTGGTCGCTCGCGGCCGGGTCGCCCGGACCGTTGGAGTAGAACACCGCGATCGGGTCGATCGCACGCAGCTGCTCGAGCGTGACGTCCTGAGGCAGGACATGGACGTCGAACCCGCGCGCGGCGAGGTTGTTCACCGTGGCCTGCTTGACGCCGAGGTCGAGCACCGCGAGGTTCCCGAGCCGCTCGCCCGTCGCCGGGGTCACCTCAGCAGCGGGCACCGACACCTCGGCGGACAGGTTGCGACCGGTCATCTCGGGCGCCTCGCGGACGATGCGCAGCTGCTCCTCGGGATCGATGTCGGCGGCGTCGCCGCTGAACACGCCGCCGCGCATCGAGCCCGCCGAGCGCAGGACGCGCGTGACGGCGCGCGTGTCGATGCCGCTGATGCCCACGATGCCGTCGCGCTCGAGCGACTCGTCGAGGGAGTTCTCCGAGCGCCAGTTCGACACGACACGCGACGGGTCGCGCACGATGTAGCCGGCGACCCAGATGCGGCGGGACTCGACGTCCTCGCCGTTCATGCCGGTGTTCCCGATGTGGGGTGCGGTCTGCAGCACGATCTGGCCCGCGTAGGACGGGTCGGTGAGGGTCTCCTGGTAGCCGGTCATGCCGGTCGCGAAGACGACTTCTCCGAGGGTGGTGCCGCGCGCGCCGTAGGCGCGGCCGATGTGGCGGGATCCGTCCTCGAGCACGAGCACGGCGGGGTCACGGGTGAACAGTGTCACGCGTCGCCTCCTGGGGTCTGGGTGGGGGTCACGATGGTCTGAATGGCTTCGGCCAGCGCACGGGCCGAAGCGGTCTGGGGCCGGAAGTAGCTGTCGACGATCGTCTCGTCGTCGATCAGCCAGCTCAGGCGGGTGAGGCCCTGCTTCTCGACGACACGGTCGATCGCGACGGTGGCCTGATCGACGGAGACGATGCGTTCTGCCGAGATGAACAGGCGCGGCTGACCGGTCAGGTCGATGGCCACGCCGTCATCCGCGCCTCCCGCAGCGACGATGACGTCGACGCGAGAGCGGAATCCGAGCCCGCGGATGGCGAGGCGCTCGAGCGGCTCGTCGTGGCGGGTCGTCGCGACGTAGAGCCCCGAGATCACCGCCGTCGACACGGCGTCGGCGGGGAGTTCGCCGACGGGTGCCGTGAGGCCGCTGTCGCGCCTCGTTCGTCGTCGCCAGGCCCAGACCCCGAGCGCGAGCAGCGCCAGGGCGACGGCCACCATGACGAGCAGCGCACCCTCGCGGGTCACGGGCGTGCTCCCGGACGGTCGAGCAGGTCGCCGTCGGCGACCGTCGCCGTCCCGCGGAAGAACGTCCAGCGCACCTCGCCCGGCAGTTCGCGGTCGAGGTAGGGCGAGTTGACGCTGCGGCCGCGCAGATCGGCGTCCGTGAAGGTGCGGACCGGGCGCGGGTCGTAGAGCGTGAACGAGGCGGGGCGGCCCGCCTCGAGCGGCGTGCCGGCATCGGCCAGGCGACCGATCCGAGCGGGAGCCGTCGAGAGCACGCGGGCGACGTCGTCCCAGTCGAGCAGTCCGGTGTCGACGACCGCCTGCTGCACGACACGCAGCGCGGACTCGAGACCCACCATGCCGTTGGCCGCCGCCGCCCATTCACAGCTCTTCGCCTCGGCGGGGTGCGGCGCGTGGTCGGTCGCGACGATGTCGATCGTGCCGTCGGCGAGGCCCTCGCGGACCGCCCGCACGTCCTCGTCGCGGCGGAGCGGCGGGTTGACCTTGAAGCGGGCGTCGTAGCCGCGGACGAGCTCTTCGGACAGCAGCAGGTGATGCGGTGTCACCTCGGCGGTCACGTTCACGCCGCGCTTCTTCGCCCACCGGATGATGTCGACGGAACCGGCCGTCGAGAGGTGGCAGACATGCAGACGCGAGCCGACGTGCTCGGCGAGCAGCACATCGCGCGCGATGATCGACTCCTCGGCCACCGCCGGCCAGCCGGTGAGGCCGAGTTCGGCCGACACGGTGCCCTCGTTCATCTGAGCGCCCTCGGTGAGCCGCGGGTCCTGCGCGTGCTGGGCCACGACCCCGTCGAACGATTTCACGTACTCGAGGGCGCGGCGCATGATCAGCGGGTCGAACACGCAGAAGCCGTCGTCGCTGAAGACGCGCACCCGCGCGCGGGAGGCGGCCATCGCGCCGAGCTCGGCCAAGCGCTCGCCCTTCTGCCCGATCGTGACGGCGCCGATCGGCTGCACGTGCACGTAGCCGGCGGCCTCGCCCAGGGCGAGCTCCTGCTCGACGACGCCCGCCGTGTCGGCGACGGGCGAGGTGTTCGGCATCGCGAAGACGGTGGTGAACCCGCCCGCCGCCGCGGCGCGCGAGCCCGTGAGGATCGTCTCGGATGCCTCGTAGCCCGGTTCGCGCAGATGGGTGTGCAGGTCGACGAGCCCGGGCAGGGCGATGAGTCCGTCGGCGTCGACCACGGTCGCTCCGCCGGCGCTCAGGCTCGAGCCGACCTCGGTGATCATCCCGTCGGAGACCACCATGTCGATGGCGTCGCCGCCGGCCCGGCGCGCCCCGCGGATGAGGAAGCTCTCGCTCATCGTCCGTCCTCCTCAGCTTCGGTGCGCTCCCCCGCGAGCAGCAGGTAGAGCACGGCCATCCGCACCGAGACACCGTTCGCCACCTGCTCGAGCACGGTCGAGCGCGGCGAGTCGGCGGCGGCGGCGGAGATCTCCATCCCCCGGTTCATCGGGCCGGGGTGCAGGACAATGCTATCGGCCGGAAGCGCCGCGAGTCGCGCAGCGTCGAGGCCCCACGTGCGCGAATACTCCCGTTCAGTCGGGAAATACGCCGCGTTCATGCGCTCGAGCTGGATACGCAGCATCATGAGCGCGTCCGGCCCGTCCGCGATGGCCTCGTCGAGGTCGTACGCGAGGCGGACCGGCCAGGCCGTGACGTCCTGGGGAACGAGCGTGGGGGGCGCGACGAGGGTCACCTCGGCGCCGAGGGTCGTCAGGAGCCAGACGTTGGATCGCGCGACGCGCGAATGGAGGATGTCGCCGACGATCGTCACCCGGAGGCCGGAGAGGTCGCGGCCGCGACTGGCATCGCCGAAGAATCGCTTGCGGATGGTGAACGCGTCGAGCAGGGCCTGCGTCGGATGCGCGTGCGTGCCGTCGCCGGCGTTGACGACTCCCGCGCTGATCCACCCGCTGGTGGCGAGCGTCTGCGGAGCTCCCGACGCGCCGTGCCGGATCACGACCGCGTCGGCCCCCATCGCCTGGAGCGTCTGCGCGGTGTCCTGGAGGGACTCCCCCTTGGACACCGACGATCCCTTCGCCGAGAAGTTGATGACGTCGGCGGACAAGCGCTTGGCGGCCGCCTCGAAGGAGATCCGGGTGCGCGTGGAGTCCTCGAAGAAGAGGTTCACCACGGTCTTGCCGCGCAGCGTCGGAAGCTTGCGGACCTCGCGCTGCTGCGTGGCGGACATGTCTTCG
The DNA here is from genome assembly GCF_002204305.1 of Microbacterium sp. AISO3. NCBI lineage: Bacteria > Bacillati > Actinomycetota > Actinomycetes > Micrococcales > Microbacteriaceae > Microbacterium > Microbacterium sp. AISO3. The sequence goes on from NZ_NHRF01000002.1 coordinate 284,260, forward strand.
GCGACGTCGAGAATGCGCAGGGCGTCGCGCCGATCCAGACCCTTGGTGTCGAGCAGGTGCCTCATGAGCCGATCGTCACCTCCTCGACGCCGTCGACCTCGCGCAGGCGCACGTTGACCCGCTCATCGCGGGCGCTGGGGAGGTTCTTGCCGACGAAGTCGGGGCGGATGGGGAGCTCGCGGTGACCGCGGTCGACGAGAGTCGCGAGTCTGACGGCCGCCGGGCGGCCGATGTCCTGCAGCGCGTCGAGGGCCGCACGGATCGACCGTCCCGAGAACAGCACGTCGTCGACGAGCACGACGACCTTGCCGTCGATCCCGCCCTCGGGGATCTCCGTCGGCTGAGGTGCCCGCGTCGGGTTGCGGTGCAGATCGTCGCGGTACATCGTCACATCGAGGGCTCCGACCGGGACGACCGTCCCGGAGATCTCCGCGAGGAGAGAGCCGATGCGCGCGGCAAGGGGAACGCCCCGCCGCGGGATGCCGAGGATGACGAGGCCGGCGGGTCCCCTGTTCGACTCGAGGATCTCGTGGGAGATCCTCGTCAGGGCCCGGGCGATGTCGGCTTCATGCAGCACGGTGCGCGTGCTCATCCGCCGCTCCCTTCTCCGCCTCACAGGACGGGGTTAAAGGTTGCTGGGTGCGGGGGCCATGATAGCGGTCCAGACCGCCTCCGAGCACATCGTCGTCCTCTCGGGCCCCGCCCGGGAGCAGGCTGTTACGCTCGACGAAATTCCATGACTGCACCGACCGACGTCCCCATCGCACCGGACGCCCGTCTGCACGTGGCAACGCACGGCTCGGCCGCGGAGCCCGGAGCGACGGGTCGCGCCGGTGCGAAGGCTATCCTCCTCGGCGAGCACGCGGTCGTGTACGGCCGCCCGGCGATCGCGATCCCCGTGCGCGCCCTCGGAGTCGAGGCGCATGCACGTCCCGCCGACGACCGCGGCCACCTGTCGAGCACCCTCTACCACGGGCCCATCGCCCAGGCGCCGGACCGCCTGGGCGTCACCCTGACAGCGATGCGGGCCGCGCTTGCCGCGGCCGGCCGGCCGGGCGCCGCACTCGACATCGCGATCGAGAGCAGCATCCCGGCCGAACGCGGGCTCGGCTCGAGCGCCGCCGTCTCGGCCGCGGTCATCGAGGCCGTGCTCGGTGCCTGCGGGTTCGCGGCCGATGACGAGACGATGCACGAGCTCATCCAGACCGCCGAACGCGCCGCGCACGGCGCACCGAGCGGTCTCGACGCCCGCACGGTCCGCGCCCGTCAGGCCGTGTGGTTCGACCGAGGTCGCATCGAGCCCGTCTCGGTGGGCGACGACCTCGTCTTCGTCATCGCCGACACGGGGGTGCGCGGGCGCACCCGCGAGGCCGTTGCGGCCGTCGCGCACCGCCGCGAGGAGGACCCTCGTGGCGTGGAGTCGGCTCTGGACGAGCTCGGCGAGCTTGCGACCGCGTTGCGCCGCGAGGTCTCGACGGCCGACCGCGACGCGATCGGGAGTGCGATGAACCGCGCTCACGAGCTGCTGAACGGACTGGGCGTCGGAGACCCCGCCCTCGACCACCTCGTCCACGCGGCCATGGCGGGCGGCGCACTGGGAGCCAAGCTGACCGGCGGGGGTCGCGGCGGCTGCGTCCTCGCGCTCGCCCGCGACACCGCGTCCGCCGAGGAGCTCGGCGGACGACTCACCCGCGCCGGCGCCGCCGCGGTCTGGACCACCACCGTCGAAGGAGTGGCATGAGCACCGCGACAGCCATCGCGCACCCGAACATCGCACTCGTGAAGTACTGGGGAAAGCGCGACAGCACGCTGAACCTCCCCGCGACGGGGAGCCTGTCGATGACACTCGACATCTTTCCGACCACCACGACCGTGAGCCTCGACGAGGACGCCGCCGGCGACATCCTCGTCTTCAACGGCGACGAGCGTGCCGACGGACCCGCGGAGCGCGTCACGCGATTCCTCGACATCGTCCGGGAGCTCTCGGAAAGCGCGGTCGCCGCTCGTGTCGAGACGGTGAACACGGTTCCGTCGGCGGCCGGACTCGCGTCGTCGGCCTCCGGATTCGCCGCACTGGCCGTCGCTGCCGCGCACGCCTACGGACTCGACCTCGACGCCCGCGCCCTCAGCCGCCTCGCCCGCCGCGGGTCGGGGTCGGCATCCCGTTCGATCATCCCCGGCTTCGCCATCTGGCACGCCGGCGACAGCGATGAGACGTCATTCGCCGAGGCCGTCGACGCGCCCGACCTGGCGATGGTCGTCGCGATGGTCGAGAAGCGCGAGAAGCCGGTCTCCAGCCGCGAAGCCATGCGTCGCACGGTGCTGACCTCGCCGTTCTACCCCGCGTGGGTCTCGTCGACCCCGGAGAGCCTCGACGCCGCCGCCGAAGCATGCCGCGCCGGCGACGTCGAGCGCCTCGGGCGGATCACCGAGGTCAACGCGCTGCGGATGCACGCCCTCATCCAGTCGTGCGATCCGCCCATCCGCTACCTGAGCCCGGTCAGCGTCGAGATCTTCGATCGCGTCGCCGCCCTCCGCGACGCGGGCATCGGAGCGTGGGCCACCGCCGACGCGGGTCCCAACGTCGTCGTGCTGACGCGACCCGAATCGGTCACCGCCGTCACCAACGCACTCGAGGGCATCGCCGAGCTCGCCGTCGCGCGCCCCGGCCCCGCCGCAGCCCTCGTCACGCGAGCAGGCGAATGACGCACGCCGAGACCACCGGCGCGATCGTCGCGCACGCGCCCGGAAAGCTCTTCGTCGCCGGCGAGTACGCCGTCGTCTCTCCCGGCGAGCCCTCGGTGCTGATCGCCGTCGACCGCTACCTGACGGTGTCGCTGACCGAGAGCGTCGACGCGGGCAGCATCCACTCCCCCGAATACAGCCGGATGCCGGTGCGCTGGACCCGCGGTCAAGACGGGCTGACCCTGGACCGCGAGCATCACCCCTACGACTACGTCATCGCGGCGATCGAAGCCTGCGAGCGGCTCCGGGCCGAGCGGGGGCTGCGGCCGCGCTTCTTCGACCTGTACATCGAAAGCGGTCTCGACGATCCCAGCGGACGCAAGTTCGGGCTCGGCTCGTCCGCCGCGGTCACCGTCGCGACCATCGCCGCGATCGACGAGTTCTATGGTTTCGAGCTGGGCACCCGGGGCCGGTACGAGCTGGCGATGCTCGCGACCATCGCCGTCGCCCCTCACGCTTCTGGCGGCGACGTCGCCGCCAGCACGTACGGCGGGTGGATCGGCTACCGCTCGCCCGATCGCGACCGGCTGCGCGCGGCCCGAACGCAGCACGGCGTCGCGGACGTGCTCGGGTCCGAGGCCTGGGACGGTGCCGAGATCATTCGCCTGACTCCCCCGTCGGGTCTCGACCTGCTCGTCGGCTGGACCGGGCACCCGGCGTCCACCGAGCGACTCGTCAGCGGGGTCTCGCGCGGCACGAACGTCACCGGCGACGCCCACACCGGGTTCCTGGAGGCCTCGCGCGAATGCGTGAGCGACCTGTGGCGGGCCCTCGCGGGACGCGGGGCCGACGCTGCCGGTCATGCGGTGTCGGACGACGATCTCGCCCTCGACGCGATTCGCCGCAACCGGCGCCTGCTGCAGGGCCTCGGCGCACGCACGGGCGTGACCATCGAGACCGACCGGCTGCGCATCCTGTGCGACGCGGCCGAAGCGATCGGTGCCGCCGGCAAGCCCTCCGGCGCCGGCGGAGGCGACTGCGGCATCGTGCTCGCCCCGGCCGACGCTGACGTCGCCGGCATGCTCCGCGTCTGGGAGACGAACGACATCCGACACCTCACGATCGGCGTGCATCCGCCGGAAGGAGAGCACCATGCCGGCTGAACAGGCTTCCGAGCGCAAGGACGACCACGTCCGTCTCGCCGCTGCGCAGCAGAAGGAGACGCCGCGGCCGAACGGCTGGGACGACGTGCGCTTCGTGCACCACGCCCTCGCCGGCGTCGACGCCGACCGCGTCGACCTCGCCGTCGATGTGGCCGGCGCTCGGTGGGAGCTGCCCTTCTACGTCAACGCCATGACCGGCGGCAGCGCCTCGACGGGTGCGATCAATCGCGACCTCGCGATCGCCGCGCGCGAGACCGGCGTCGCGATCGCCTCCGGCTCGCTGAGCATCGCCCTCGACAACCCCGAGCTCATGGGCACGTTCCGCGTCATCCGCGACGAGAACCCGGACGGCTTCGTCATGGCCAACGTCGGGATCGAACGATCGCCGGACGACGCGCGACGCGCGGTCGAGGCGCTCGAGGCCAACGCCCTCCAGGTGCACGTGAACGCGATGCAGGAGACCGTCATGCCGGAGGGCAGCCGCTCTTTCTCGAGCTGGCCGGCCTCGCTCGAGGCCATCGTCGCCGCCGTCGAGGTTCCCGTCGTCGTCAAAGAGGTGGGATTCGGTCTGAGTGCCGACACGCTCTCCCGCCTCGGATCGATCGGGGTCCGCTTCGCCGACGTCTCCGGGGTCGGCGGTACCGACTTCATGCGCATCGAGAACGACCGGCGCTCGGGCCGTGACTACGCCTACCTCGCCGGTTGGGGGCAGTCGGCGGTGGAGTGCCTGCTCGAGGCGCCGGCAGACGCGCCCGTCCTGCTCGCCTCGGGAGGAGTCCGCACACCGCTCGACGTCGCCCGCGGCCTCGCCCTCGGCGCTCGCGCCGTCGGCGCGTCCGGATCATTCCTCTCCGTCGTGCTCGACGGCGGTGCGGATGCCCTGATCTCGCGCATCCGGGAATGGTCAGACCACCTGACGGCGTTGCACTCTCTGGTGGGGGCGACCCGTCCGGACGACCTCCGCCGAACCGACCTGATCATCCACGGACGCGCGGCCGAGTACGCCCGCGCCCGAGGCATCGACATCGACAGCCTGGCGCGCCGCGCCGGCGGGAAGGACGCGCGATGAGCGCCGAGTTCACCCCGATCCCCCTCCGGTGGGTGGGACCGCTTCGGCTGACCGGAGACGTCGAAGCCGAGCAGGAGGTGCCCCTCGCGACCTATGAGTCGCCGCTGTGGCCGTCCGTCGGCCGCGGCGCACGCATCTCGCGACTCGTCGACGACGGCATCCGCGTCACGGTCGTCGATGAGCGGATGACGCGCTCGTCGCTGTTCGTCGCCGACACCGCGGCCGCCGCCGTCGCGGCATCCCGCGCCATCATCGCGCGCTTCGACGAGCTGGCCGCCGCTGTATCGGAGCGCAGCCGGCACGCCAAGCTCATCGACCTCGACACCGAGGTCGTCGGCAACCTGCTCTACCTCCGCTTCGCCCTGACGACCGGCGACGCCTCGGGCCACAACATGGTCACCTTCGCCGCCGAGACGCTCATGGAGCGTGTGCTCTCGTGGCACCCGGAGCTCTCCTACGGCTCGATCTCCGGAAACTACTGCACCGACAAGAAGGCGACCGCCGTCAACGGCATCCTCGGACGCGGGCGCAACGTCATCGCCGAGATCCTCATCCCCGCAGACCTCGTCGAGAAGCAGCTGCGCTCCTCCGCGCAGCGCATCGTCGACCTGAATGTCCAGAAGAACCTCGTCGGCTCGACGATCGCCGGGGCCCTGCGCTCGGCCAACGCCCACTACGCCAACATGCTGCTCGCGTTCTACCTGGCGACCGGTCAGGACGCCGCGAACATCGTCGAAGGCTCGCAGGGCTTCACCTGGGCCGAGGTCCGCGGCGAGGGCGACCTCTACTTCTCCTGCACGCTCCCCCACCTCATCGTCGGCACCGTCGGCAACGGCAAAGACCTGCCCGCCGTCGACGATGCGCTCGCCCGCCTCGGCTGCCGCGACGAGCGCCCCTCCGGCGAGAACGCCCGGCGCCTCGCCGGCCTGATCGCCGCCACCGTCCTCTGCGGCGAGCTGTCCCTGCTCGCCGCCCAGACCAACCCCGGGGAGCTCATGCAGTCGCACCTGCTCCTCGAGCGCAGGAAGGATTCCACGAAGTGACCACCATCGGCATCCACGACCTCGCCGTCGCCACCGCCTCGCACGTCGTCGAGCTCGACGATCTCGCGTCGCGCGCCGACATCGACCCCGCGAAGTTCCGCGTCGGGCTCGGTCAGGAGCAGATGAGCATCCCGGGTCTGGACGAGGACATCGTCACGATGGGCGCTGCCGCCGCGCAGCGCATCATCGATCGCCACGGTGTCGACGGCATCCGCACCCTGTTCTTCGCCACCGAGACCGGGATCGACCAGTCGCGCGCGGCGGGGGTGCACGTTCACGAGCTCCTCGGACTGCCGCGCTCCGTCCGCGTCGTGGAGCTGAAGCAGGCGTGCTACTCGGCCACCGCCGCGCTGCAAGCCGCTGCCGGACTCATCGCGCGCAATCCCGACGAGCGCGTCCTGGTGATCGCCAGCGACGTCGCCCGCTACGAGCTCGACACCGCCGCCGAGCCCACGCAGGGTGCCGGGGCCGTCGCCTTCCTCGTGTCCGCCGACCCCGCGATCGCTGTTCTCGAGACCGCCGCCGGTGTCTACACCGCAGAGGTCGACGACTTCTGGCGCCCGAACGACAGCGTCACCGCGGTCGTCGACGGCAAGCTCTCGGTCAGCGCCTATCTCGACGGCGTTGCAGGCGCGTGGGACGACTACCGTTCGCGCGGCGGCGTCGACATCGATCAGATCGACTGGTTCTGCCACCACCAGCCGTTCACGAAGATGGCGGTCAAGGCGCACCGCGCCCTCGGGCAGCACCTGGGTGTCGAGCTCGCCCCCGAGCTGGTGACCGCCACGACCGGCTACAACCGCCGTATCGGCAACTCCTACACGGCGTCGCTCTACATCGCCCTGGCGGCTCTCCTGGAGGGCGAGAACGACCTGACCGGATCGCGCATCGGACTCTTCAGCTACGGCTCGGGGTCGGTCAGCGAGTTCTTCACGCTCGTCGTCCAGCCGGGCTACCGCGAGGCGACGCGCGGCGCCGAGACCGAGGCGATCCTCGCGGCCCGCACCCCGGTGGACGTGCCGACTTACCGCGAGCTGCACGATGCGGCGCATCGCGACAGCACCGTCGATGTGGAGATCGCGCCCGACTCCCCCGGCCCCTTCCACTTCGCCGGACTCTCCGGCCGCGCCCGCCGCTACACCCGCGACTGACCCGCGCTCGCTCCGCGAGAGCGCACGAACGCACGGTTCCAGAACCCTGGCACCGTGCGTTCGTGCATTCTCGCCGCTGAGCCCGAGCGGATGCAGGCCGCACGCACAGAGGGCCCCGACCGGAGTCGGGGCCCTCTGTCATGCGGCGGGGGTCAGTTCTGGCCCTGCTCGCCGAGCTCGAGCAGACGCGAGATCGCTTCCGTGAGCTTGGCGTCGGCGGCGCCGTACGCGGCCCAGTCCGCGTTCTGCATCGCGGTGTTGCGCTCGGCGAGAGCGTCACGGGCCTGGTTGAGCGCCGTCTGGTAATCCGAGCTCGGCGTCGTCGGCGCCGTTCCGCCGTCACCGGAGTCCGGGGTCGCCTCGTCGCCCGGGCTGGGCTCGGGAACGACGTCGGTGTCACCGGTGCTCGCACCCGAGTCGCCGCCGAACAGCTTGTCGAGGGCTTCCTGCAGCGTGTCCTCGAAGGCGACCTGATCGCCGAAGCCGACGAGCACCTTCTGCAGGGTGGGGAGCTTGGTCGCTCCCGACGACTGCACGAACACGGGCTGAACGTAGAGCAGACCGCCGCCCACGGGAAGGGTCAGGAGGTTGCCGTTGATGACCTCCGACTGGCCCTGGCGCAGGATGTTCGAGAACGACGAAACGACGGGGTCGGCGTTGAAGGTGTTCTGCACCTGGCCGGGGCCCGGAACCGGTGTCTCGGCGTTGACCTCCAGCATCCGGAGCTTGCCGTACTCGGGGCTCACGACCCCGGCCTCGGAGCCCGCATCGGAGTCGACCGAGAGGTACCCCATCAGGACGTTGCGCGTGTCCTGACCGCCGGGGATGAACGACGAGAACATCGAGTACGACGGCGCGTCCTGACCGGGCATCTTCATCGTGAGGTAATACGGCGGCTGCAGCTGGGTGTCCTGCTGCGGGTCGTTCGGCGTCTTCCACGCGTTGTCGCGCGAGTAGAACGACTGGGCGGTGTCGACGTGGTAGGTGCCGAGCATCGCCCGCTGCACCTTGAACAGGTCGGTCGGGTAGCGCACGTGGCTCATGAGGTCGCCACTCATCTCGCTGATCGGCTTGAGCGTGTTCGGGTAGACCTTCTGCCATGCCTGCAGCAGCGGATCCGTCTCATCCCACGCATAGAGCGTCACCTCGCCCGAGTAGGCGTCGACGGTCGCCTTCACCGAGTTGCGGATGTAGTTGATGTTGTCCAGCGCGACGCGCGGCTGCGGGTTGGACGAGTCGGAGATCGCGTCGCTGAGGCTGACGATCGACGAGTAGGGGTAGTTCGCGCTGAGCGTGTAGCCGTCCACGATCCACACGATGCGTCCGTCGACGACCGACGGGTAGGGGTCGTTGTCGAGCTCGAGGTACGGCGCGACCTTCTGCACGCGCGTCGCGGGGTCGCGGTCGTACAGGATCTGCGACTCCTCGTTGATCGCGTCCGAGAACAGGATGTCGGTCGACTGGAATTTCAGCGAGTAGATCAGACGGTGGAAGACGTCGCCGATCGACGGACCGCCGTCGCCCTCGAACGTCGTCTTGGTCTGGCTCTCGCCCTCCTGGCCACGCGGGTAGTCGAGCTCGATGGGCGACGAGCCCTCGGGGGCCCCGACGATCGAGTACGTCGGCGAGAACTCGCCGAAGTACACGCGCGGCTCGTACTTCTGGCCGTTCGTCAGCTCACCGGATGCCGGGATGCCGCGCTCGACGAAGACCGGGTTGCCGTCAGCGGTGCGCTCGTTGCCCTTGGCGGCGACCATTCCGTAACCGTGCGTGTAGACGAGGGTCGTGTTGTACCAGGATGCCGCGTCACCGAGCTGGTTGACGTTGAGCTCGCGCACCGAGACGACGGTGTCCTGCGACTGTCCGTCGATCTCGTAACGGTCGACGTCGAGGGGCTCGGCGAACTGGTAGTACGAGCGGTACTGCTCGATCTGACGGACTGTCGGGCCGATGATCGCGGGATCCATGATGCGGATGGATGCCGTCGTGTCGGCGTCGGCGCGCAGCTGACCCGGCTCGACATCGGTCACGGCCTGGAAGTCGGTCTTCTCGAGCCCCGAGATGCCGTAGGCCGCCTTGGTGCCCTCGATGTTGCGCTCGTAGTACTGCGACTCGAGCGTCAGCTGGTTCGGCCGCACCTGAACGTTGTTGACGAACCACGGGTAGGCGACGCCGACGACGAGCGAGGTCACCACCAAAAGGCCCGTGCCGATGAGCGGGAAGCGCCAGCGGCCGATCACGGCGGTGACGAAGAAGAGCACGGCCACGATGGCCGCGGCGATCGCGAGGATCGTCTGTCCGGGGATGACGGCGTTGACGTCGACGTAGCCGGCGCCCGTGATGCGGTCATTGGGGGTGACCAGGGTGCGGTAGCGGTCGATCCAGATGCTCACGCCCTGCACCAGCAGGTAGATGCCGGCGATGACGGCGAGCTGGATGCGCGCGGACTTCGAGATGCGCAGCTCGCGCTGGCCGACACGGACCGAGCCGTAGAGGTACGACACGAGGGCGGTGACCAGGAGGCAGACGATGACGATCGCCGAGACGAAGCCCACGGCCGCCGAGAGGAACGGCAGGGTGAACAGGTAGAAGCCCGTGTCGAGCCCGAACTGCGGGTCCGTGGTTCCGGTCGTCCCACCGTTGATCCACAGGGCGACGGTCTCCCACTGCGCCGAGGCGGCGAAGCCGGCGAAGAACCCGAAGAAGGTCGGGATGCCCCACATGCCCAGCCGGCGCAGCGGTTCGACGACCTCCTGATAACGGTCGAGCTGCGAGCTCAGGCGGGCGTAGACCGGTCGCAGCCGATAGGCGAGCTGGATCGAGAGCCAGACAGGCACTGCCATCGCGACGAATCCGACGACGAACATGATCGCGCGGGCCGCCCACTGCGTCAGCAGCACGCCGTCGAAGCCGAGTTGACGGAACCACAGCCAGTCGGCGTACAGGCTCGCGAAGATGAAGAAGGCCACCACCACAGCCGCGATGACGGCGAGGGTGATGCCGACAGCGCGGCGGGATCTGCTGGGTGTGGCCGGATTCGGCACTGAGGTCGTGGTCACCCCTCCATCCTAGGCGCCGCCCGCTGGGGGGAAGCCGAGCCTCAGCCCGCGGTGCAGGTCGGCAGGGCGTCGAGATCGCCGCCCTCGCTGACCGTCTCGACGACCGAGAGCGCGTCGTCGAGATCCGCGACCGAGAACACGCGGAGGCCGTCCGGGATGTGGCCCACGACCTCGTTGCAGTTGCGCTCAGGCGCGAGGAACCAGGCCGCACCCGCATCCTTGGCGCCGTAGAGCTTCTGTCGGATGCCGCCGATCGGCCCGACGTTGCCGGTCGCGTCGATCGTGCCGGTTCCCGCGAATCGCTCGCCGCCGGTGAGCTCGCCGGGGGTGAGCGTGTCGATGATCCCCAGGGCGAACATCATCCCCGCGCTCGGGCCGCCGACGTTGTCGAGCTGGAGGGTGACGTCGATCGGGAAGTCGAAGTCCTGCGCGATCGTGACACCGATGACCCACCGCGTTTCGCCGTCGGTCGTCATCTGCTTCGGGGTGACCTCGACGGATCGCTGCTGACCGGACCGGTCGACCTCGAGCATGAGCGCGCGTCCGCCCGCCGTATTGACGGCGTCTCGCAGACCCGCCGTGGTCGTGACGGGCTGCCCGTCGACCGAGCGGATCACGTCGTCCGGCTCGAGGATGCCCGCCGCGGGCGAGTCGTCTGCGAGCTGGTGAACGCGCACGAGGGAGGTGACGTCGTAGCCGAGCTCGGACAGGGCCGCGGCGGTGGCTTCCTTCTGCGAGTCGACCATGAGCGCGGCGTTCTCATCGTTGCGCTGCTCAGTCGTGACGCCCTCGGGGAAGATCTCGTCGATGGGGACGACGGCGCGCGCCGGGTCGAACCAGGCGGCGGCGAGCTCGAGCCACGACGGCGTGCGCTCGCGGTTGCCGAGGACCTCGACGGTCAGGAGGTCCAGGGTGCCGGAGGTCGGGAACGTCTCGGCGCCCGAGATGCTGATGAGGGGGCGCTGCTCGCCGTCGCCGGAGGCCACGGACCCGAGGGTGTCGTACACGGGTCCCGGCCGCTGGATCACGAAGGAGGTGGGCACGATCGTCAGGATCAACAGCGCGACCAGGGAGAAGGACACCGCCCAGAGTCCCGCGAGGGAGGCCCGGCTCATGCGGCGTCGGGGCGCGGGGACGGGGGCGTTCTCGTCGAAAAGTGACACGTGCTGCTTTCTGATCCCGGTCGTTCGCGACCGGCGAAAGCGAACGAGGTCCGTTCGCGCCGTGCGACGAGGTCGTGCGGCTAGCGTAGAACGCGAGCTGACCGCCCTGCTGAAAGGCGCCTGACATGGCTGATGACGACCGCTCTCCCGAGGACGAGTTCCAGGAGCTGCTCCGCAACCTGCTGGGCCAGGGCGGCACGCTCGGGCCCGAGCAGCTCGAGCGTCTGTCGGCCATGGGGGTCGACCCGGCGATGCTGCACCAGATGATGCAGCATCTCCAAGGCGCCTTCGCCGCCGGAGGCGACGGCGGCGTCGACTGGAGCGCGACCCGCACACAAGCCCTCCACCTGGCCAATAAGGACGGACACGGCATCAGCGCCGGCGACCGGCAGGACTTCTCCGACGCGTTCGCCCTGGCGACGCTGTGGCTGAGTGAGGCCACGACGATCTCGGACCTGCCCGCACCGCCGCGCGCACTGACCCGTGGCGCGTGGGTGGAGGCGACGCTGCCGGTGTGGCAGGAGCTGGCCGAACCGGTCGCGACCTCGGTCGCCGACGCCCTCACCGCCGCGCTCGAGTCGCAGGCTCCGGAGGAGATGCAGAGCATGATCGCCGGGGCCGGCCGGCTCATGCGGACCGTCGGGGGCTCACTCTTCGCCGCGCAGCTGGGCGCTGTCGTCGGCAAGCTCTCGCTCGAGGTCGTCTCGGGCGGTGATGTGGGCATCCCCGTCATGCCCGACGGTGAGGCCGCGATCCTGCCGCAGAACTTCGCCGACTTCGGACGCGATCTCGGCATCGATGACGAGCAGCTCGCTCTGGCCCTCGCGACGCGAGAACTGGCCCATGCCCGTCTGTTCCGCCATGCCCGGTGGCTGCGGCTCCACGTGATCTCGCAGGTCACCGACTTCGCACGGGGGATTCATGTCGACACCGACGCCCTCGAGGAGCTCGCGTCGCGCTTCGATCCCTCCCAGCCCGAAGAGCTGCGCCAGGCGCTCGAGAGCGGCGTGCTGCTTCCCCAACGCTCCGAGGCGCAGGCCGCCGCGCTCACCCGGCTGGAGCACCTGCTCGCGACGATCGAGGGCTGGGTCGACGTCGTCTCCGCCGATGCGACGACTCGTCTGCCCGCGGCCGACCGGATCTCCGAGGCGGTACGCCGCCGCCGGGCCGTCGGCGGCCCTGCCGAGCAGGCCATGGCCTCTCTCGTCGGGCTGGAGCTGAGACCGCGGCGGCTGCGCGAGGCCGCAGCCATGTGGCGTGCCATCACGGATGCCGTCGGCGCCGATGCCCGCGACAGCCTGTGGGACTATCCCGACCTCATGCCCACCCCCGCCGACGTCGACGACCCTGCAGCCCTGATCGGGCGACTCCAGGCCCGCGCGCGGGGCGAGGCTCCCGAGCGCGATGAGATGGACGACGCGCTCGACGCGCTACTGGCCTCCGCCGCGGCCGGCGACGACGCCGGGACAGCCGAGGGCGACGAGGCGACCGACGATCCTCGCGGCCGTCGGGACGAGGACGGCCCCGAGGGCCCTGCGCCCGTCTGACCGGGTCCCGACCAGCCGCGCCGCGCCGCCGAGTCCCGCTCCTCCCCAGCGGCGCGGGACCACCGGGCCCGCCCTCGGGCTGTGGAGACGCCGGCACGTCGGCGGGCGGGCTGTCGAGAATCGGGGTCATGCTCCGTCTCGATGCGTCCGCCGCGCCGCTGTGGCGCTCTCCCTCGGCCCTGCAACTGGGCGATGAGCCCGGAGCGGCGGTGCTCGACCCCGTCGAGCCGTGGCACGAGCGCGTGATCCACGCCCTGGTGAACGGCATACCGGATGATCTGTTCGACACGATCGCCCGCGACGCGGGCGCTCCTGCAGATGAGGTTCCCCGGCTGCGCCGGCTGCTGTGCCCGGTGCTCGCAGAGCCGCGCCCGCGGCCGTCCGTCGCCCTCTCTTTCGGCGACGACGTCGGTCCCGCCGATCGGCGAACGGTGCAGCATGCGTTCGCGGCGGCGGGAGCCCAGGTCGGGGCGGCGCAGGCCGCCGCGAACGCCAGGGTCCCGGGGCGGGTCGTCGTCCTGGTCGCCTCCCGTCTCGTCGAGCCGCGGCGAGCCGCTGCGCTCGTCGCCGACGACCTCGCTCACCTGACCCTCGAGCTCGCCGGGGACCGTGTCACGGTCGGGCCGCTCGTCGTACCGGGCCGGACGGGCTGCCTGGCCTGCCTGCATGAACATCGACGCGACCGGGATGCCGCGTGGCCGGTGCTCGCCGCACAGCTCCTGGGCCGTCCGTGTCCTCCGACAGATCCGGCGCTCATCTCGGCCGCCTGCGCGATGTCGCTGCAGCTGATCAGCGCGCCGGTGACGGAGCGGACCCGGTCGATGACGCTGCGGGCGTCGTTCGGCGAGCCGACGTGGCACGACCACGAACCTCATCCAGCGTGCTGGTGCCGATCTCCCGGACGAAGCGAGACACCTGCCGTTCGTAGCGCCCCGAGGTCCGAGCCCACGACAGCGTCAACGTTCGCGCAGCTCGCGTAACACCCACGTAGGCCAGTCGGCGCTCCTCGTCGATCTGCTCGAACGTCGTGGCGTAGGCGATCGGCAGCAGTCCCTCCGCAAGGCCCACGAGGTGGACGTGCTCCCACTCGAGGCCCTTCGCGGCGTGAAGGGTCGACAGCGTCACGGTCCGCGTGGCGATCTCGTGCTGATCCTTCGCCCGCACCTGCAGCTCATCGGTGAACGCCCGCATCGTGGTACCCGCCGGCGCCTCCTCGGCGAGGCGGAGCAGCGCCGCGCGCGCCTCCCAGGCGTCACGGAGCGGACCGCCCGCCGGGGGCGGCTCGTCGCTCAGACCGAGCGAGCGCAGGATCGACCGGACGTCGGCGACGAGGTCGCCGGACGAGGGCGCCACGGACGCGCCGCGCAGGGCCATCACGGCCTGGCGCACCTCGGGGATGTCGAAGAAGCGTGCGCCTCCGAGCACCGCGGCGGCGATGCCGCGCCGCGCCAGCGCCGCCAGGAGCGGCGCCGACTGGGCGTTCACCCGATACAAGACGGCGATGTGGCGCGGATCGATCCCCCGCGCGAGCTGCTCTGCGACCGCTTCGGCCACGCCGTCCGCTTCGGCGGTGTCATCGGCGAATGCACGGATCGTCGGGCGCGGATGATCGGGGGTCGCGCGATCGGCCGTGAGCTCGAGAGCCCCGGGGCGGCCCCGCATGAGAGCGTTCGCCACGGCGACGACGCCCGCCTCGGAGCGGTAGTTGCGTTCGAGCCGCAGAATCCGCGCATCCGGATGCCGGGTGCCGAATTCCAGCAGGTACGACGGGTCGGCGCCCGCGAAGGAATAGATCGTCTGGCTGGCGTCACCGACGACGCAGAGATCACGGCGTTCGCCCAGCCAGAGCTCGAGCAGGCGGTGCTGCACGGGCGAGACGTCCTGGAACTCGTCCACGGTGAAGTGGCGGTACTGCTCGCGCACTTCAGCGACGACGCGCGGCTCGGCCTCGAGCATCCCCGCGCACGCGAGCAGCACGTCCTCGAAGTCGAGCTGCCGCCGCTCGTCCTTCACCTGCTCGTACGAGCGCTGCAGCGCGACCACCGCGTCGAGCGAGAGCGAGCCGACCGGTTCGGGCCTGTCGAGGGCGTATCGCTCGATGGAACGCATCGTGATCTTCCGCCACTCGATACGCGTCGCGACATCGCGCAGGACGGCCGGATCGGGGTCCAGCCCGATCGCGTCGGCCGCCTGCGCGAGCAGCCGCACCTTGCTTCCCAGGATCGTCGGCGCAGCGTCGCCGGCGAGCTGCGGCCAGAAGTAGTTCAGCTGTGCCAGAGCCGCGGAGTGGAACGTGCGCGCGGCGACGCCGCCGACGCCCAGGGCGCGCAGTCGACCCCGCATCTCCCCCGCGGCTTTCGCCGTGAAGGTGACCGCCATGACCCGGTTCGGCGAGTACGCGCCGGTCTCGACGCCGTGCGCGATGCGGTGGGTGATGACGCGAGTCTTCCCCGACCCGGCACCCGCGAGCACGCACACGGGACCGCGCAGCGCAGAGGCCGCCTCGCGCTGCTGCTCGTCGAGTCCGGCGAGAGGATCTGTCATGCGTCGTCCCCGCACCAGTCGACGATCAGGCGACGAGCGATCGAAGCGGAGCCGGGCAGCATCACCGGCCCTGCGCCCGCGAGCGAACTGCGGATCTCCGCGCGGTCGAACCAGCGGACGGCGACGATCTCGTCGCCGTCGGGACGTGCTCGCGAGGCGTCGGTCGCCACAGCGTGGAAGCCGAGCATCAGGGAGCGCGGGTACGGCCACGCCTGCGACCCGCGGTAGACGAGGTCGTCGACGACGACGCCCGCTTCCTCGGCGACCTCGCGACGGATCGCGGTCTCGAGGGATTCGCCCGCTTCGACGAATCCGGCGAAGGTCGAGAATCGGTTGTCCACGGCCCACGCGGCGTTCTGCCCCAGAAGCAGGCGCTCGTTGCCGGCGTCACTGACGGCGACGATCACAGCGGGATCGGTCCTCGGGAACTGTTCCCGGCCGCATCCCGTGCACACGCGCGACCACCCGGCCGACCGCAGCCGCGCGGGCGCTCCACAGCGCGGGCAGAAGCGGAAGTCGGCGAACCAGCGGCCGAGGGCGACCGCCGTCACGAATGCTCCCGCATCCTCGTCGACGAGGTCGCCGCCCGACATCCGCAACGAGGCCCAGCTGTCGTCGCCGTCGTCGCCGCCGTCGGCGGGGATCGCCTGCGCGGCGATGAGCCGGGCCGAGCCGTCGGCGGCGCGCCCGAGGAAGGCCCATTCGGTCGTTCCCTCCTCGTCCGCGACGAACTCGGGAGCTTCCCAGACGAGGCGGTCGCCCCGAACCCGGGCTCGGTCGCCCCGTACCGTCACCACGCGCGTCGTCGGGTCGGCGCGAAGACGGTCGAGGAGCGTTTCGTCGGAACGTTCTTCCGGTGACGGCTCGAAAACGGACCGGGCCAGCGCCGGCGGCTGCATTCGCATCTCGGGGACCTCTCTCGCGGGCGTGGCGCGTCGGCCTGCGCGGCCGCCCGACCTACCCTGATGGCATGGCTCGCTCTCCCTTCACTCTAGCCGCGTCCGTCAGTTCGGCTCTTCCCGGCGCCGCAGTCGTGGCGGCGGCGGAATTGACCGAGCGGGCGGACGGGCGATACGACAGCGCGCTGGTGACGCTGGAGGACGGACGACGCGTCGTCGTGCGCGTTCCGGTCGACGTCGACGCCGACCTCGAGCTCGTCGCCGACACCCGTGCGCTCCGTGCGCTGACCCCCGGGGTGCGCGGGCTGCTGCCGTTCGAGGCGCCCACGGTGCTCGGCACCGCCCGGATGGGAGGCTTCACCGCCGTCGTGCAGGAATACGTCCCGGGGTACCGTGTCGAGGCCGGCCACATCCCGCCGGGTCGCGGCGCGGCCTGGTCGCTCGGATCAGCGATCGCGCGCGTCCACGCACTCCCCCACGCGGTCGCCCGCGACGCCGGTCTGCGCACCCGCACGAGCGCCGAGGTGCGCCAGGACGCCGAGCGCCTGCTCGACCGCGCGGAGGCGACGGGATCGCTTCCGTTCGGGCTGCTCCGCCGCTGGAGCACCGCGCTCGGCGAGGATCGGCTGTGGCGGTTCGAGGCCACCATCACCCTCGGCGGCGTCGACCCCGGTCGTTTCGTCCTGAGCGACACCGCAGCCGGCCCCACGGTAACGGGCCTGCTCGCGTGGCACGGTCTGGGCGTCGGCGATCCGGCCGAGGATCTGCGCTGGCTGGCTTCGGCACCCGACGCTCGCGACGACGTCCTCGCAGCGTACGCCGAAGCGGCGCACCACACGCCCGATGCCGCGCTGGCCGCACGTTCCCGGCTCTACGCCGAGCTGGAGTTCGCCCGGTGGCTGGCTCACGGACACGAGACCGGCGCAGAGCGGGTGGTGGAGGACGCCGTCGCACTGCTGTCCGCGCTCGACGAGGGCGTTCGCGACGAACCCCTTCTTCCGGAGGACTACAGCACCGTCGACGACGCGCTCGAGCTGCTCGGCCGTACCCCGACCGCGGTGACGGCCGGTGACACCTCGATGCAGACCGACACCTACGACCCGGCGCTGCTGGCCGCCTACCTCGCCGACCAGGACACCGCCGAGCAGGCCGACATCGAGACGATCCCGATCGACCTGTCCGATTGGACGCCCGACGGCGCGTCGAGCGACCGGCGCGGCGACACCGGCGCCGCCCCCACCGTCCCCGCGTCGGCGCCGGATGGGTCGTCGGCGGACGACACCGACGATCCCGAGCACGCCGAGGCGGCCCGCAACGCGCTGCGGCGGTGGTCTTCGGCCGAGTGAGGTCCCGGGGCCGACGCCGCAGGACTCACCCCCGCAGCACGAGGTCGTCGGCCACGTAGAACAGCGCGACGTCGATCTCCGACTCGGGGATGCCGTGCCGGATCGAGTACGCCCGCCGGTAGAGCTCGAGCTGCAGCATCCGTTCGGCGCGCTCGGCCGGCGTTCGCGGCGGACGGCCGGTCTTCCAGTCGACGATCTCGATGCGCCCGCCGCGGTCGGCACGGCGGTACACCGCGTCGAGCTTGCAGATGATGACGTGCGGGCGGCCGTCGCCGAGGAGGCGGTCATCGGCGAAGTCGATCTCGGTCTCGACCTCGATCGGCTGGAGGTCGGCCCATTCGGAGCGGAGGAAGATCTCCTGCAGACGGCTCAGCTCGCCCTCTCCGGCGGCGGGCCCCTCAGCGGGGTCGTCGACGTCCCACAGCGGCGCGTCGGGCTGCGGACCCCGCGCGGTGATACCCGAGCGCTGCTCCACCCACGCGTGGAAACGGGTGCCCAACCGGGTCTCGCGGTACGGACGCTCGGGCAGCGGACGCAGGGTCGCCTCGACGGCGGCCTCGTAGTCGGCGGCGTAGTCCTTGAAACGCGATGCGGGGATGCGCGTGGGGGCGGCACGACGAGCACCGGCGGACCGCTCCTCGCGCTCCGCGAGCAGCAGCGCGAGATCGCGTTCGGCCTCGTCGCGCTCGGCGGCCTGCTGTGCGCCCCGCACGAGCGTCGCCGCCGCCTCCACCCGGCCGCGGCGCTCGCCCAGCGGGTCCAAGGGCCACCGCATGATCTGGCGCCGATCGTTATAGGGGTTCTCCCCCGGCTCGCTATCGGGAAGCTCGTGGCCGAGCGCGATCGCGATCTCTCGCAGGAACGGGCTCGGACCGCGGGGATTCCGGGTGCCCGACCACGGCGAGCCGCTGAGGAGCAGCGCGTCGCGGGCACGCGTCACGGCGACGTACGCGAGGCGGCGCTCCTCCTCGCGCTGGCGTTCGGCGTTGTCCTCGGCGAACCGGGTGAGCGCCGCCTTGAGGTCCTGCTGGGTCGGCGACACGTGCGCCTCCCACCCCAGCTGGGGCAGCCAGCGCGCGTCACCGCGGAACGCGTACGGCAGCACGCCGAAGCCGAGCCACCCCTGTTTGTCGCGCGGGCGGGCGGGCAGCTCGTCCGCGACGACCCGCGCCACGGCCACGGCATCCCACTCCAGCCCCTTGGATCCGTGGATCGTGAGAATCTGCACGACGTCGTCTTCGGGGGGCTCGGTGCGCGGCGCGAACTCGTCTTGACGCTCGGCATGGTCGAGCCACGCGAGCAGACTCGGCAGCGACCCCGACTCGTCGGTCGCGAGGAAGCCCTGCAGCTCATCGACGAAGGCCCGCAGCTGGTCCGACGCGACGCGTGCGGGGCCTCTGCTCTCGTTCGCGGCCAGTTCGATGTCGAGCCGCAACTCCGCCTCGATCAAGCGCACGAGCTCGGGAATCGGCATGGATGAGGCACGGCGCAGGCCGGCGAACGTCGCGGCGGCGTCGCGCAGACGCTCGCGACCGGCGTCGCTGAAGTCGGCGAGCCAGCCGTGATCGGGGCCGACACGCACGAAGAAGTCGAGCGCGTCGATGAGTGAGGCGTTCTCTTCGGTCGCACTCTCCGCGGCGAGCGGCTGCAGTGCGACGTCGGAACGCGCGAGTCGGCGCCCCAGCTCGGCGAGCGAGCGGAGGTCGCGCAGCCCGATGGACCAGCGCGGTCCGCCCAGCAGGCGGAGCAGCGCCGACCCTGCTGACGGATCGCTGATGACCCGCAGCGCCGAGACCACGTCGACCACTTCGGGAGTGCTGAGCAGTCCGCCCAGACCGAGGATCCGGTGCGGGATGCCACGCCGCGCGAGGGCGTCGGCGAAGCGCACCATGTGCTTCTTGCTGCGCAGCAGGATCGCCGCGCTCGTCGGAAGACCGCGCCGCTGGCGGCCCGCTCGCACCTCTTCGAACCACCCGGCGACGCGCTCGGTCTCGGCATCGAGGTCGGTCTCGAACACGATGTCGACATCACCACCGGGCGCCCCCGGACGCGGCCGCAGCTGATCGACGGGCACGGGAGAGCGCGCAGCGAGGGGCTCGAGCACCGCATTGGCGGCATCCAGGATCCGTTCGCTGTTGCGCCAGCTCGTCGCGAGGGAGTACCGCCCCGAGCCGCCCGCGGGGGCGAACGCGGCGGCGAAGTCGCCGAGGTTGCCCGCGCTCGCGCCGCGCCAGCCGTAGATGGACTGGTGCGGGTCGCCGACGGCCATCACGGATGTGCCGGCGAACACCGCGCTCAGCAGCTCGGTCTGGACGACCGAGGTGTCCTGGTACTCGTCGAGCAGCACGACGGGGTACCGCGCGCGCAGATCAGTGGCGACAGCCGGATGGGCGCGGACGATCGTCAGGGCACCCGCCACCTGATCGGAGAAGTCGATGACGCCGGATCGCAGCTTGCGCCGCTGGTACTCGACGGCGAGGTCGGCGAGCAGCGGCAGGCCCGCGACCTGCTCGGCGGCACGCGCCACGTCGGCGTAGACGGTGGTGCCGCTGCGGGTCGAAGGGCGCTCGCGGACATCTTGGAACGCCGCGCCGAAATGAGCGAGCTCGTCGAAGTCGACCAGGTTGTCGACGCCGTCGCGCGCGATGCGCAGCGCGCCGTCGATGATGCTGCGCAGGGCGTTCTCCCGCGTCTCGAGACGTTCGTCGTCGGAGTCGAGGACCACCCGACGCATCAACAGCCACGCCGCGGATTCGCTGAGGACGGCGGCCTCGGGATCGCGCCCGATGCGCACCGCGTTCTCGCGGACGATGCCGTCGGCGAAGCTGTTATACGTCGAGACCGTCGGGCGCTCGAGCAGCGCGTCGATCGCGGGGCCGAGCGTCTGCGCCCCCGTGTCATCGACGAGCCGTCGTTGCGCGGCATGCCGGCGCGCGCCCCCGGGATCGCCCGCTCGCTCGAGCTCTCCGAAGACGTCGAGTGCGCCTCGCCGGTGCAGCGCGTCGAGGTGCGGCAGCAGACCGGCGTCCTCGAACTCCGCGAGGCGATCGAGCCGCCGGCGGATCCGTTCGCTCAGCTCACCCGCGGCCTTGCGGGTGAAGGTCAGCCCGAGGATGCCCGAGCGCGGGACGTGCCCGTTCGCGACGAGCCAGACGACGCGGCCCGCCATCGTCTCGGTCTTCCCGCTGCCGGCGCCGGCCACGACGAGAGCCGGCGCGAGCGGCGCGGAGATCACTGCGCTCTGCTCCGGCGTGGGAGGGAACTGGCCGAGAGCGGCCGCGAGCGCGGCAGGCGAGACGATCATGTCGCGCTCACCGCCGCGATCGTGTGAATGCGGCAGAGCCCGAACGAATGGTCGTCGCGGCAGTGCTCCTCGACCGGAGCCTCGAAGCTGACCCCTCCCATGACGCGCGCCGCGCCGCGCACCCGACCGAGGAAGGCCGCGCGCTCGTCGTCGCCGAACGGCGGCTGACGGGGCGCCGCATAGTCCTTCGTGGCTGCCGTCGGACGCAGCACGAGCAGCATCGCGCCGCCCGGGGGCAGCCCCGCCGCCGCGGGGATCGCGCCGTGCTCGTGCGCGAGCTGATAGGCCGCGAGCTGCGCGTGATGGGTTACCGCACGGTCGGTCTGCGGTTCCCGCTTGCCCGTCTTCAAGTCGACGATCACCACGCTCCCGTCGGCGCGCAGCTCGACGCGGTCGACCGCGCCGCTCAGGACGATGCGCCCGTCGGCGTCGTCGTGGGCGAGCTCCACCTCGAAGCGCGGCTCGGCTCCCAGCAGGCGCCCGCCGTCGCGTTCGAAGTCGCGGAGGTAGCGAGCGAGCCGTCGGACGAGGTCGCGGGCACGCGTCCGCTCCGCCCGTTCCCGCCAGGCGGACTCGAACTCGAGCTCGCTCCAGCGTGCCGCCACCGCCTGCCACAGCGAGTCCTCGTCGGGCGACGCGATCTCGAGGGCGCTGTGCACGATCGTGCCGATGCCCGCCGTCGCGCTCGACGCGTCGCCGCCGAGATCGGCGATCACCCAGTTCAGCTGACACTCCTCGAGCGTCTCCAGACGCGAGGGCGATACGCGGATCGTCTCGACCTCGCGATCGCGCAGCGGCGCGGTCGTGGTCGGCGGGCGGACACCGAACCATTCGACGGGATCGGCGCCGGCGATACCCGCATCGGCCAGCAGCGCGAGCTGACCTGCTGCTGTGCGGCGATCGTCCTGCGCCGAACGAGGGTCGGTGAGGATGCGGCGGTGCCGCGCGACGAGGCCGCGAAGGGTCAGCGGATGCGCCGCCTCGGGTGGAGCCGCCTCCGCTTCCGGCAAGAGCTCGAAGAACGGGCTCGGGCCGGTGTCGTCGTCGTCGACGGCCGTGATCACGACGAGCTCTCGGGCCCGTGACACGGCGCGCGCGAACAGGCGGAGCTCGTCGTGGAGCACTCCCCGTCGACGATCCAGCGCATCCGCGACCGCGGGATCGTCGAACGGCAGGCGCCATGTGTCGAGCAAGCCGCCCCGCACCCGCAGGTTCGGCCAGATGCCGTCCTGCACGCCCGCGACGACCACCGTGTCGAACTCGGTGCCGAGGGCGGCTGCCGGGGTCAGCACACGGACGGCGCCGCTCACCGGAGGCGGGACGAATCGGTCGTCGCCGACATCGGCATCGAGGATGCCGCGGAGGAACACCACGGGCGTCGTTCCGTCCTCTCGCTCGCCGTGGCGCTTGGCCGCCTGGAACAGCGCCACCACGGCGTCGAGATCGCGGTCGGCCTGCGCGGCCAGCGGACCGTGGCCACGGGCGGCCTCACGCAGGGCCCGCTCGCGTCCGGATCCCTCCCACGCCGCCCAGAGCACTTCGTGGGCGGTGGCATCGTCGGCGATGAGGTCGGCGACCGCGCGCAGCGTGTCGGCGACGCGAGCGGCGCGTCGGGCCTCGCGCAGGTCGAGCACGGCGAGTTCGGCGGAATGGAGCATCGCCGAGCGCAGGAGCTCCCAAGCCGACACCGGCTCGCCCTCGCCCGGGGGGAACGCCTGTCGGAGCGCCGATCGGAGCCGGCGCTGGTCGACCGCATCCAGACCGGCACCCGAAAGCGCGGCGATGACCTCGTCGCGCTGCCACGTCTCCCCCGGCCGCGCCGCCAGATCGACGAGCCGCAGGAGGTCGCGCACCACGGGCGACTCTCCGAGCGAGGTTCCGGTGCCGGACGTCGCCGTCGGCACGTCGCGCGCGGCGAGCTCGGCCTCGAGCGCGGTCACCTGACGGCTGTCGTGTGCGATCACCGCGCACTCTTCCCACGGAACACCGTGGTGCACGTGCCGCTCCCTGAGCAGTCGCGCCACGGTGTCGAACTCCTCCGATCGGGAGCGCAGCGCCAGGGCGCGGACGCCCGCGAAGGGGGCATCCGGCTCCGGCGCCCGGCGGTGAGCGACCAGCCCGACGGCGCCGATGCGGGCGGTGACAGCGGAGACCAGCGGGGCGTGTCGGCCCTCCGCTCGGTGCACGGTGTCGAGCACCAGGACGTCACCGCCTGCCGCGAGCCGGGCGAAGTTCTCCGGTGTGGCACCCCGGAACGCACCCGACCCCACGTCCGGGTCGCCGAAGGCCACGACGGCGATGCCCCGGGCTCGGCACGCCTCGAGGAGATCGACGCCTCCGGCGGTCAGCTCCTGTGCGTCGTCGACGAGCGCGACGCGCAGCTGCGGCAACCCCTGCCGCGACACGATGTCGACCGCTTCGCGGATGAGCCCCGCAGCGTCGCGGTGCGCGCCACGCATGGCATCCCGGACCGCGAAGTACTCCGCCATGAACGAGGCCGCCGCCTGCCACGCGGGCCGCCCCTCGCGAGCGGCGCGCTCCGCGAGAGCCCGGCTGTCGATGCCCGAAGCGGTGCATTCGGCGATGAAGGCGCGCAGCTCCGCACGGAAACCGCGCGAGCCTCGGACGTGCGCGGGCAGCTCGGCCGGCCATCGCGACCGTCCGTCGAGCTCGTCCTCCGCGTCGCCGTCGAGCAGGTCGCGGATGATGGCGTCCTCGTCGCCACCGGTCAACAGGCGCGGCGGTTCGACACCGCGGCGCACGGCGTCGCCACGCACGATCTGGAAGGCGAATGCCGGTACCGAGCGTGCCAGCGGACCGGCCGTGGCGACCCCGACCGCCACGCCGAGATCGTCGCGGAGGTCGGTCGCGGCCTGTCGAGTGGCGGTGAGGACGACGAGGGTGTCGGGGTCGACGCCCTCGGCCACCAAGCGGCGCACCCGCTCGACGATGGTGCGGGTCTTGCCCGTTCCCGGAGCACCGACCACCACGGCGCTCGCGTCGGCGGGGAGCGTCAGCACGCGCGACTGAGCGGCGTCGGGCGTGATGCCGACGGAGACCTGACCCATACCTTCCACGCTAACCGGCACCGCCGACATCGGTTCGCCGCGGGCGTTCGCCCAGGGCGTGACCGCGCCGGCATCCCGACCCGGGCGGTGTCGTAGAGTCGAAGAGCGCCCGAGGCACGGGCGCGGAGGAGGATGAATCCGTGGAGATCCGTATCGGCATCGCGAACACCGGCCGCGAGCTCAGCCTCGAGTCCAACGAGTCCGCGGACGCGGTTCGCGCGACCGTCTCCGAAGCCCTCACCTCGGGCGCTCCGTTCGTCGAGCTGAGCGACGCGAAGGGCAGCTCCTACATCGTCCCGACCGCGGGCATCGCATTCGTCGAGGTCGGCACCGACCAGACCCGCCGCGTGGGCTTCGTGGCCTGACCGTGCAGATCGTCCTGGCGATCATCATCGGCGCGGCGATCGGGCTGGCGGCCGAGTTCGCGCTGCCCGGGCGCGAGGCGCGCGGGGCCGCTGTCGCGCCCGTGCTCGGAGCCGTCATCGGCGGCGTCGCGTGGACGGCGCTGACGTGGGCGGGCCTCGCTTTCGACAACCCCGTCATCTGGGTCGTCGCGATCGTGGCGCCGGCCGTCGTGGTCCTCGCCGCGCTCACGCTGATGACGCGGGCGCGGGCCCGCACCGACGCCGCGGAGCGCCGCCGCCTCCGGATCGGCTGATCGCCGGCGCCCGCCCGGCTGCCGGGCCCCGTCAGGCCTCGAGACCCATCGCCGCCATGCGCCGCGAATGAGCGGCCATGACGTCGGCGTAGGTCGGTTCGACCCGCTTCTCGTCGGCGGGCTGAAGCGACGTCGACCGCAGGGCCGCGCGCGCGATCAGCAGCGTGTCCCCGACGAGGCGCCGGCCCCACAGCGACAGCAGCCCGCGCCATTGCTCGTCCGCCGCGATCGCGTCCGTGATGATGCGCACCAGCGCGCTGCGGTCGTCGTGCGCGCGCAGGATGACGGCGACCTGGCGTCCCGTGTCGCCGTAGCTCGCCGACAGTGCGAGGTAGAAGTCGTCCAGCATCCCCGCGGTCAGGTGCACCGAGAGCATCGTCTCGAGCGGGCGGGCGCCGTGAGTGGCGCGGCGGAAGGCGTCGAGTGGCTCGCGGAAGGGAAGCATCAGCTCGAGCGGATCGGCGCCGCGGTCGCGGATCACCCCGACGAGCTCGCGGTGCTTCAGCAGCGCCGTGCCCGCCGCCAGCGACAGCGACTCCTTCTGCGACAGTTCCGGGGTCGAGGCGATGAGGTCGCTCAAGGTCTCGAAGTAGCCGAGCTGCAGGTACGCGGCCTGCCCGAGGAAGGTGTCGACGTCGGGAGCGAGCTCCTCGAAGTCGACGCGACGGACGTCCCCGTAGTCGCCTCGGGATCGGAGCCGCAGGGTGCGGCCGACGGGACGCTTGCGCTTGAAGAACCAGCTCACCACGGCTCCAGCCTAGGGTCGCGGTAGGCTGGATGCGCCCCGGCATCGGACCGGGGCCCCGCGCCTGTGGCTGAGTGAAAGGCGTGGACCCTCATCCCCGGCGGCTTCTCACCGCCAGACAGGCACGTCACCCATGACCACATTCGCTGATCTCGGCGTCGACCAGGACATCGTCGACGCCCTCGCCGACAAGGGCATCGTCGACGCCTTCCCGATCCAGGAGCAGACGATCCCGCTCGGCCTGCCCGGCCAGGACATCATCGGTCAGGCCAAGACCGGAACCGGCAAGACGTTCGGTTTCGGCATCCCCGTCGTCCAGCGCCTGGGCCTGAACCCGGCACCGGGCGTCAAGGCCCTGATCGTCGTCCCCACCCGCGAACTCGCCGTCCAGGTCTTCGAGGACATGGACATGCTCACCCGCAACCGCTCGACGAGCGTCGTGGCGATCTACGGCGGAAAGGCGTACGAGGGCCAGATCGACCAGCTCAAGGCCGGCGCCCAGATCGTCGTGGGCACGCCGGGCCGTCTGATCGACCTCGCAGGCCAGCGCCTGCTCGACCTCTCCAACGCGACCGAGGTCGTGCTCGACGAGGCCGACAAGATGCTCGACCTCGGCTTCCTGCCCGACATCGAGAAGATCTTCCAGAAGGTGGCGCCCGTACGCCACACGATGCTCTACTCGGCGACCATGCCCGGGCCGATCGTCGCGCTCGCCCGACGCTTCATGTCGAACCCCATCCACATCCGCGCGACCGACCCCGACGAAGGCCTGACGCAGGCCAACATCAAGCACCTCGTGTACCGCGCGCACTCGCTCGACAAGGATGAGGTCATTGCCCGCATCCTGCAGGCCGAGGGTCGCGGCAAGACCGTGATCTTCACCCGCACCAAGCGCGCAGCGCAGAAGCTCGTCGACGAGCTCAACGACCGCGGGTTCAACGCCGGCGCGGTGCACGGCGACATGAGCCAGGAAGCACGCGAGCGCTCGATGGCCGGATTCAAGGCCGGCAAGAAGGACGTTCTGATCGCCACCGATGTCGCCGCGCGCGGCATCGACGTCGACGACGTCACCCATGTCATCAACCACACCATTCCCGACGACGAGAAGACATACCTCCACCGCGCGGGCCGCACCGGTCGCGCGGGCCGCACCGGGATCGCGGTCACATTCGTCGACTGGGAGGACCTGCACAAGTGGGCCCTCATCAACCGCGCCCTCGAGTTCGGCCAGCCCGAGCCCGTCGAGACGTACTCGTCGAGCCCGCACCTGTTCGAAGACCTCAACATCCCCGCGGGAACGAAGGGACGTCTGCGTAAGCTCCCCACGACCCAGAGCGTGAAGACCGTCTCGTCCGACTCGGCCGAGGGCGAGGCGAAGCGCCCGCGTCGCCGTCGCTCGCGCGGCTCGGGTGACGGCGCGGCCACCGCCGAAGGCGCGACGCCCGCGTCGACGGATGCGGGGACCGGCACGCACGACGGTGGCGGGTCCGAGCACCGCGACGGCAAGACATCGCCTCGCCGTCGGCGCCGTCGCCACGGCGGTTCGGGGTCGGCCGGCACGACGGCTCCGGCCGCGAGCTGAGCACCCCGCCTCACGACATCCGAGCGGCGCCCGTCTATGCGTAGACGGGCGCCGTTCCGCTGCCGCGGGCGATGATCCGCTCGACCATCTCGTCGTCGGTGGTGTTCTCCCCCGGCTGGTTCGGCTTGCCGAGACCGTGGTAGTCGCTCGACCCGGTCACGATGAGATCGAGCTCGGCGGCGATCGCACGCAGGACGCGCTTGCCGTCCGCCGTGTTCTCCCGGTGCTCGACCTCGAAGCCGGCGAGGCCGTGGTCGACGAGCTCGCGCAGGACCGCGGGCGGCATCATGC
The DNA here is from genome assembly GCF_002204305.1 of Microbacterium sp. AISO3. NCBI lineage: Bacteria > Bacillati > Actinomycetota > Actinomycetes > Micrococcales > Microbacteriaceae > Microbacterium > Microbacterium sp. AISO3. Next base: position 311,577 of record NZ_NHRF01000002.1, read on the forward strand.
GCTCGCGGCCGCTCGGCGACGGGTGGGCGAGGATCGGCACGCCGCCGGCTGCGACCACCAGCTCGACGGCGGTGATCGGGTCGGGCGCGTAGTGGGGAGTGAAATGCCCCTGGCTGGGATGCAGGATGCCGGCGAAGGCTGCGGCGCGGTCGGCCGCGAGACCACGGGCGACGAGGGCGTCGGCGATGTGCGGCCGCCCCACCGTCGCGCCGGCTCCCGTCTGCGCGAGCACGTCGTCCCACGTCAGGTCGTGCGAGCGGGCGATGCTCCGGACGATTCGCTCCGCGCGGCCGATCCGGTCTTCGCGGATGCGCTCCATCTCGGCACGCAGCCGCGGATGGTCGGGGTCGAAGAGATAGGCGAGGAGATGAACGGTCCGCCACTCGTGCCGCGCACTGAGCTCCATCCCGGGAAGGAACGTCATGTCGAGCGACGCCGTCGCTTCGGCGGCTTCGGCCCATCCCGCGGTGGTGTCGTGATCGGTCAATGCCACCGTCCGCAGCCCGGCGCGGTGCGCGGCCTGCACGACACCCGCGGGGGGCTCCGTGCCGTCCGAACGGATGGAATGCAGATGCAGGTCGCTGGGCCCGTGGAACCCCCGTGCGCGCGCTGCCGTTCCCATCCTCCTCAGCGTAGCCGTGCCCGGCGATCGTCCAGCCTCGCTCTCATAGAGTCGAGGCGTGAAGCGCGTGTTCGGAGCCCTCGTGGTGGCCCTGTTCGCGGCTGCGGCCATCGTGGTCAGCTGGCCGGAGCTCCTCCGACTCGAACGGGAGTTCCCCTTCGCGCAGCTCGTCGCACTGCGCCCGCTGCTGATCGGCGCATTCGTCGCGATCGCCCTCCTGTTCCTTCTCCTATCGCTGGGGCGCCGCATCCGTGCGTTCTGCCTCTGGATCACACTGGTCTCGCTCGTGGCCGCAGCGGGCGGCGCCGGCACGCTGGCGCTCCGCGGGCTGGGTGCCGAGACCATGCCGCCGAAGACGGACGACAGCATCCGGGTCATGACCTGGAACACCGCCGGCCCCGCGACCGATGCCCAGACCATCGCCGAGACGGCGGTGGCCATGCAGGCCGACATCGTCGCCCTGCCCGAGACGACGATGGACACCGGCCGTGCCGTCGCGGTGGCGATGCGCGAGCGCGGTCGCCCGATGTGGGCGCACGTCGACAGCTACGAGGGTCCCGACAGCTGGGACGCCAATTCCACCGCGCTCCTGATCTCGCCCGAGTTGGGCGACTACTCCGTCATCGAGTCCGAAGCCCGCGGCACGACGAACACGACGATCGTCCCGAGTGCGGTCGCGATGCCCGTCGACGGGGACGGACCGGTCGTCGTGGCCGTCCACGCGGTCGCCCCGCGTCCGGACGAGATGGCGAGCTGGCGCAGCGATCTCCAGTGGCTGGCCGACCAGTGCGCGACGGATGACGTCATCATGGCCGGCGACTTCAACGCGACACTCGATCACATGGCGCGGCTCGGCATCGACGACGCCGATCTCGGGCGCTGCCACGACGCCGCCCGCTCGACCGGCAACGGCGGGATCGGCACCTGGCCCACCGACGTGCCCGCTCCCCTGGGAGCGCCGATCGACCACATCATGGCGACCGCGTCGTGGAAGCCGGAGGGGTCGGTCGTCATCTCGTCGCTGGACGACTCGGGCAGCGACCACCGGCCCCTCGTGGTGCAGTACACGCGACGCTGATCTGTGCCCCCGGCCGGTGCCGGGTGCGAGACTGGAGTCATGACCACGAGCGAGACCACGGGAACCGACACGACCGGCACCGCGACGACGGCGTCCGAAGCCCCCGCCGAGAACACCAATCGACGTCAGCCGTTCCCCCGCGGCTTCCTCGACACCATCTCCCAGGGATGGGCGCCGCGAGCCGACGCCCCGACCGCTCCCCGGCAGGCCGCTCCGTTCGCCGCGGCCCGGCGCGAGCGCCTGTCGCACGAGTTCCGAGGCCGGCGCCTGGTCATCCCGGCCGGCTCGCTCAAGCAGCGTTCGAACGACACCGACTACCCCTTCCGCGCGCACTCCGCGTTCTCGCACCTGACGGGCTGGGGCAGCGACGCTGTTCCCGACTCGGTGCTGGTGTTCGAGCCCACCGCCGCCGGCCACGACGTCACGCTCTATCTGCGCGACCGCGCCGACCGGACGACCGCGGAATTCTACGCCGACGCGTCGGTCGGAGAGTTCTGGATCGGGCCGCGTCCGGCGCTCGACGACGTCGCCGTCGATCTCGGCATCGCGACCGCCCATCTGGCCGATGTCGAGTTGCGCGCAGACGATCTCGTCCTGGAGGCCGATCCCGACCTGACGCGGGCGGTGTCCGAGCTCCGGCTCACGAAGGACGAGTACGAGGTCGAGCAGATGCGCCTCGCTGTCGCCGCCACGGCGCGTGGATTCGACGACATCGTCGCCGACCTCCCCCGCATCATCGCCACCCCGCGGGGCGAGCGTGTCGTCGAGGGTCTGTTCCACCTGCGCGCTCGCACGGACGGCAACGGCGAGGGCTACGACACGATCGCCGCCTCGGGGCCGCACGCCTGCTACCTGCACTGGACGCGCAACGACGGGCCCGTGGTGCCGGGAGACCTGATCCTGATCGACGCCGGCGTCGAGATCGACAGTCTCTACACCGCAGACATCACGCGGACGCTGCCGGTGTCCGGGCGCTTCACCGAGATCCAGCGCCGCATCTACGAGACCGTGCGCGAGGCGGCCGACACCGCGTTCGCCGCGGCTCGTCCCGGCGTCACCTTCCGCTCGATCCACGAGGCGGCAATGGCGGTCATCGCGGCGCGCGTCGCCGAGTGGGGGCTGCTCCCCGTGACGGCGGACGAGGCGCTCGACGCCGACAGCGGCGGCCAGCACCGGCGGTACATGGTGCACGGCACGAGCCACCACCTCGGCATCGACGTGCACGACTGCGCGCAGGCGCGGCGGGAGATGTACTACGACGGCATCCTCGAACCCGGAATGGTGTTCACGATCGAGCCGGGCCTCTACTTCCAGATCGACGATCTGACCGTGCCCGAGGAATATCGCGGCATCGGCGTCCGCATCGAGGACGACATCCTCATGACCGAGAGCGGCCCCGTGAACCTCTCGGCCGACATCCCGCGCACCGCGGACGAGGTCGAGGCCTGGATCGCGCGCTCCGCCTCGTGACCGGCGGGTTCTCGGCGCCGCCCGCGCAGACGACGCGACCGCTGCTGACCGGCACCTTCGGGATGGCCGCTGCGACCCATTGGCTCGCGACCGCGACCGCGCAGGCTGTTCTCGAGCGCGGCGGCAACGCGTTCGACGCCGCGGCCGCGGGCGGGTTCGTGCTGCAGGTCGTCGAGCCTCACCTGAACGGACCCGGCGGCGATCTCGTCGGCCTGTTCCACGCCGCCGGCGACGCGCGGCCCCGCGTGCTCATGGGCCAGGGACCGGCTCCTCGGGAAGCGACGATCGAGCACTATCGCGCCGAGGGCCTCGAGGCCGTTCCCGGCGCCGGCGCCCTCGCGGCCGCAGTGCCGGGCGCGGTCGACGCGTGGCTGGTCCTGTTGCGCGACTACGGCACCTGGGAGCTCGCCGATGTGCTCGCCTTCGCCATCGGCTACGCCCGCGACGGCCATCCGCTGCTCGCGTCGGCCGCGGCCACGATCGAGCGCGTCGCACAGCTCTTCCGCGACGAGTGGCCCTCGTCGGCCGCTCTCTGGCTTCCGGGGGGCAGCGCGCCCCGTGCCGGCGACCTGTTCCGCAACCCCGCGCTCGCGCAGGTCTTCGAGAGTCTGATCGACGCGGGTCGAGGGGCCGCCGACCGGGCCGCACGTGTGGACGCGGCGAGAACCGAATGGAAGACGGGCGTCGTCGCCCAGGCGACGGGCGCGTTCGTCGCCCGACCCCACCGTCATTCCACCGGCGGCCGGCACGCGGGCGTCATCACGGCCGCCGACTTCGCCGCCTTCTCCGCGGGCTACGAACAACCGCTGACGACGGTGTTCCGCGGCCGCACCATCGTCAAGGCCGGCGCGTGGACGCAGGGGCCCGCGCTGCTCGAGGCGCTCGCTCTGCTCGACCCTCTGCCCGACGACCTCATCGATCCCGCGACACCGGAGGGAGCCCACACGATCGTCGAGGCGCTCAAGCTCGCCCTCGCCGACCGTGACGCGCATTTCGGCGACGACAGCGCGATCTCGGAGATCCTCGACCCCGCCTTCCTGGCCGGGCGTCGCGCACAGCTGCTGCCGGATGCGTCGCACGAGTGGCGTCCGGGCGCCCTCTCGGGCCGCGCTCCCCACCGTCCGCCGCTCATTCGCCCGGACGGGACGAGCGTCGCCGGCACAGGCGAACCGACGGTCGACCGCGCCGGTCAGACCCGCGGCGACACCTGCCACATCGACGTCGTCGACCGGTGGGGCAACATCATCGCGGTGACGCCGTCCGGAGGCTGGCTGCAGTCCTCCCCCGCGATCCCGGAGCTCGGGTTCGCGCTCGGCACACGTCTGCAGATGACCTGGCTCGACGAGACGTCGCCCGCCGCGCTGCGACCGGGCGCACGCCCGCGCACGACGCTCTCTCCGACCCTCGTGATGACGGGCGACCGTACCGACATCGCGATGGGAACCCCCGGAGGCGACCAGCAGGACCAGTGGCAGCTGCCGATGCTGCTGCGGATGCTGGTCGGCGGTTGGGACGCGCAGTCGGCGATCGACGCTCCGACACTGCACACCACCGCGATGATCGACTCCTTCTGGCCCCGCACCTGGACGCCCGCCGGTGTCGTGATGGAGGACCGTCTCGGCGACGACGTCGCCGCCGGGCTCCGCTCCCGCGGCCACGACGTCACTCAGGTCGGGCCCTGGAGCCTCGGACGTCTCTCGGCCGTCGGCATCGACCGGGGCCGCGGGCTCTTGTGGGCGGCGGCGAACCCGCGCGGGATGCAGGGCTACGCGGCCGGACGGTGACCCGGTCGTCCGCCGTCAGGCGGACACGCGGCGGAGGCATCGGGGCACGATGCGTTCGGCCGTGCTCGCCCCGATCTCCTCGGCGTCGAGTCTTCGCCCGGAGACCTCGAACGAATGGCGCGCGCCCTCGACCCAGAGCAGCTCGGCGTCGGTGCACGTCGACACGATCGCCTCGAGATCGGCGACCGGTTCCACGAACGGATCGCGGGTGCCGGATACGAACAGCTGCGGCGCCGCGACCGCGGGCAGGTGGTCGGCACGCGGACGATCGGGCCGGCCGGGCGGATGCAGCGGGTACCCGAGATAGACCAGGAGCGCGGGATCGATCGCCCCGGTCGCCGCCGCCATCGACGCCATACGACCGCCGTACGACTTCCCCGCCGCCACGATGGGCACACCGGGATGCGCGTCGGCGATCGCTCGGAAGACGGCCGTCCAGGACGCGAGCGCGTCGGTCACGGAGCCGGGAAGCCGGCGACCCGCGACGATGTAGGGAAACGGGAAGCGGACGACATCGACCCCGGCCGCAGCGCCGACTCGGGCGAACCCTTCGAGGAACGGGTGCGCGGGTCCCGCGCCCGCGCCATGAGCGAGGATCATCACCGCACGCGCGCCGTCCGCGCGGTCATGCAGCAGCGGCAGCTCGACGGTCCCGGCCGCGACGTCGACCGAAACCGCGTCGATCATCAGCGCGGGTCGCTCGCCGGCGGCTCGGGCGCGCCCGGAGCCTGCGGACCGGGGGCCTCGCCACCGGGCACCGGCCCCACCGCGGGCGGGAGCGGTGCGTCGGCCGGTCCGGGCGCCGGCGATCCCGACGGCGGACCCGCGGGAGTGCCACTGGGCGCCGCCGGCCCGGGGGCGGGGCGGTCTCCCGTCGGGGCGGGCACGGGGTCGATCCGCTCACCGTAGCGGGGTGGTCCGTCCGGCACGGCGGCCGTCGGCGTCGCGGGACGGGCCGGGGCGACGTTCAGCGCACCGCGGGCGCGATGGATGCTGCTCGCCTGCACCGTCACCTCGTAGTGGTCTGCGACGACCTGCGTGACCGACGCGAAGTCGCGCCGGCGCCGGACGAGCGCGAACATCACGAGGCTCATCATCATGCCGATGGCCACGCCGACGAGCATCACGCCGAGGAAGAGCTGTATCGCGGCGTCGGGAGTCCCGAAGACGAAGATGAGCGAGAAGATCAACCCCAGGAGGATGCCGTTGATCGCGCCGGTCCGCGCTGCGGTCGCGTAGCCGAGACGACCCGTGACCGTCTCGACCGACCGCAGACCATAGCCGACGATCGCGATCTCACGTGCCGGGATGTCGGCGGAGATGAGTGTCGACACCGCCTTCTGCGCAGCCTCGTACGACGCGTACTCGGCGACCTTCTCACCTGTGACCGCGGGCGTCCCGCCCATCATGCTCATTCCGTCATTGTGTCACGGGCCACCTTCGCGGTCGCCGACTACGCTGGAGCGGTGAGTACGCAGAGGGTTTTCGTCGCGCGCCTGGTCGGGTGCGTCGTGTTCGATCCCGCCGGCGACCGTCTCGGCAAGGTCCGCGACGTGGTCGTGATCTTCCGCAAATCGGACCCTCCGCGCGTCATCGGTCTCGTCGTCGAGATCCCCGGCCGACGCAACGTCTTCCTCTCCATCGGCCGGGTGACCTCGATCGCGACCGGTCAGGTGATCACCACCGGGCTCATCAACGTCCGGCGCTTCCAGCAGCGCGGCGGCGAGGTGCGGGTCATGGCCGAACTCCTGGGTCGGAAGGTCTACCTCCGCGACGGGTCGGGCGGCGCCGTCATCGAGGACGTCGCGATCGAGCGGAACCGGCTCGGCGAGTGGGACATCGGTCAGCTCTTCCTCCGCCGACCGAAGACGAGCGCGTCGCCCTTCGCCAAGGGACCGACGACCTTCGCATCGTGGGGGGACGTGCGCGAGGACCAGTCCTCCGGCGCCGCCCAGTCGGCCGAGCAACTGGTCGCGACCTACTCCGAACTCAAGCCCGCAGACCTCGCCAACACCCTGCTCGATCTCCCCGAGGAGCGACTTCTCGAAGTCGCCGAAGAGCTTCCCGACGAGCGTCTCGCGGACGCGCTGGAGGAGATGCCCGAGGACGAACAGGTGCACATCCTCGAACGGCTCGGCGACGAGCGCGCCGCCGACATCCTCGACGCCATGGAGCCCGACGACGCGGCCGACCTGCTCGGTCAGTTGCCGGAGGGCCGCATCGAGCAGCTCCTCGACCTCATGGAGCCCGAAGAGGCCGAGGACGTGCGTGCCCTGCTCGAGTACGGACCCGACACCGCGGGTGGCCTCATGACGAGCGATCCGATCGTGCTGTCCGCCGAGGCGACGGTCGCCGAGGCGCTCGCGCTCATCCGCCGGCACGAGCTGCATCCGGCCCTGGCAGCATCCGTCTTCGTCACGCTCCCCCCGTACGAGACGCCGACGGGCCGGCTGCTGGGCACGGTGCACTTCCAGCGGATGCTGCGCTATCCCCCGCATGAGCGGCTCGGAGCCATCATCGATGACACCGTCGACCCGGTCGCCGCCTCGTCCTCGGCTGCGGAGGTCGCGCGAATGCTCGCCAGCTACAACCTGGTCTCGGTTCCCGTCGTCGACCAGGCCCGGCGCCTCGTCGGCGTCGTGAGCGTCGACGACGTTCTCGATCATCTGCTCCCGGACGACTGGCGGTCACAGGACGTCGAGCCGCAGGATGCCGCCGCGATGCGGGGGCGGCGCTGATGGCCCGCGCATCGAAGACGCCCTCGCTCGAGGCGCCCCGCGGGCGGCGGAGCGGTGTGAGCGGCGTGCTGGGACCGCGCACGTCGCAGCCCTCGCGCGACCGTTTCGGTCGCTTCACCGAGTGGATCGCCCGGGCGATGGGGACACCTGGCTTCCTCGTCGCGCTGTCGCTGTTCTGCGCCGCGTGGCTCGCGTGGAACACGTTGATGCCGGTCGAACTGCGCTTCGACTCCGCTGCCAACGGCTTCACCGCCCTGACGTTGATGCTCTCACTGCAGGCGTCGTACGCGGCGCCCCTGATCCTGCTCGCCCAGAACCGTCAAGACGACCGCGACCGCGTGCAGATCGAGCAGGACCGCCAGCGCGCCGAGCGGAACCTCGCTGATACCGAATACCTCGCGCGCGAGGTCGTGGCCCTCCGCATGGCGATCTCGGACCTGACCGACGGGCTCGTCACGAAGGAGACCCTGCGCGCCGAGCTCCGGACCGCACTCGACCGCCTCGAGTCGGACGAGCGACCGGACTCGCGATGAGCGCCGACGGCGTCCGCGCGGCCGTGGCCGCGGTGCGAGACCCCGAGCTTCGCAAACCGCTCGGCGAGCTCGACATGGTGCGCGACATCGCGGTGGAGGGCGGCCACGCCCGCGTCGGCATCGCCCTGACGATCGTCGGCTGCCCGGCAGCGGACCGGATCGAGCGAGATGTGCGGGAGGCGGCGCTCTCGGCCCCGGGCATCGAGGAGGTGACGGTCGAGGTCGGCGTGATGACCCCGGCCGAGCGGGCGGCGCTCACAGAGCGACTGCGCGGCGGGAGAGCGGCGCGGGAGAACCCGTTCGGACCCGACTCTCTCACGCGCGTGATCGCCGTCACGAGCGGCAAGGGCGGCGTCGGCAAGTCGACCCTCACGGCCAACCTCGCCGTCGCCCTCGCTCAGCGGGGCCTCGCCGTCGGACTGATCGACGCAGACGTGCACGGCTTCTCCATTCCCGCCCTGCTGGGTCTCGTCGACACGGACGGGCTGCCGCCGCAGCCGACGCGTATCGACGGGCTCATGATCCCGCCCATCGCCCACGACGTGCGGACGATCTCGATCGGCATGTTCCTTCCGCGCGACCAGAAGGCCCCGGGCGCGGTCGCCTGGCGCGGGCCGATGCTGCACCGCACGGTCTCGCAGTTTCTCACCGATGTGTTCTTCGGCGACATCGACGTGCTCCTCATCGACATGCCTCCCGGTACCGGCGACGTCGCCATCAGCGTCGGACAGTTGCTCCCCCACGCCGACGTCGTGGTCGTGACCACACCGCAGGCGGCTGCGGCCGACGTCGCTGTCCGGAGCGGCCTGGTCGCACGCCAGACCGGTCAGCGGGTCATCGGGGTCATCGAGAACATGTCGGCCATGACCCTTCCCGACGGTACAGCGCTCGATCTCTTCGGAAGCGGCGGCGGGATGCGCGTCGCCGAAGCCCTGTCGACGGAGCAACAGGTGCCGTTGCTCGGCTCGGTGCCGCTCAGCCCCCACCTGCGCGGCGACGCAGACGACGGGGTGCCCGTCGTCGTCGCGCACCCCGACGATCCGGCCGCCGCGGCCATCATCGGGATCGCCGACAGCATCGGACGCGGCGGCCGCGAGCTCAGTGGTCGCCCGCTGCCCCTGCGCGTGGGCTGATCGGGCCGATCACGTCGCTTCGTCGTCGAAGGGGACGGCCGCGCCGCGCTCGAAGCGCATCGCCGCCTCGCCCGCGGCATCCATCCCGACCGCGGTCGCGGTGCTGATGGCAGCGCCCGCTGCGGCGGCGCGCACCGTGGGAACGGGAGCGTCCTCGAGAAGCGCATCGCGGATGATGCGACGCGGGTCGTACTGACGCGGATCGAGCTTGCGCCACTCGACGTCGGAGAAGTCCTCACCCATCTCGTCCTTGACGCGGTCCTTCGCGCCGTTGACCCAGTCCCGAGCCCGCACCGTGAAACGGGCGAGCGTCTCGGCCAGCCGCGGCAGGCGTTCGGGGCCGAGGAGGAGAACCGCCGCAAGACCGATGATGAGGAGCTTGTCCCAATCGAGGCCGAACGACATGCCCCCAGATTACCCGTGCGCCTCAGCGGTGGGAGCCATCCGCACGCCTACGCTGGAACCAGGAGGAATGCATGGGTGATCAGGAAGCGATCCGCAGGTTCGCGATGGAGGCGACGGTGGAGCCCGAGCACATCGCTCGCGCGCGTGCACACGCCCTCGAGATCGGCGCGGCCCCGATCAGCCCTCCGGTGGGCGCGCAGTGCGCCGTGCTCGCCGCCGCCACCGGGGCGCTCAACATCGTGGAGATCGGCACCGGCGGCGGGGTCTCGGCGCTGTGGCTGCTCCACGGGTCGCCCCGCGCCACGCTCACCACGATCGACATCGAGCCGGAGCACCTCGCCGTCGCTCGGCAGTCCTTCACCGAGGCGAGGATCCCGCCGGCTCGCGCGCGCTTCATCACCGGCCGGGCGGCGGATGTGCTGCCGCGGATGAACGAGGCGTCGTACGACATCGTGCTCGTGGATGCGGATGCCGAGGGTGTCATCGAATACGTCGAGCACGGGCTCCGGCTCGTCCGGCCGGGCGGAATGGTTCTCGTTCCGCGTGTACTCGCCGGCGGCGCCGTCGCCGACCCGGTCCGGCGCGACGACGTCACGCGCGCGTACCGATCCCTCATCCACGAGACGCAGTCGTCTCCGGCTGTCCTGGGCGCGCTCTCGATCGTCGGTGAGGGCCTGCTGCAGCTCACGACGGCGGCCTCCTCCTGACCCCTCGATTTCACTCATACGTACGAAACGGCCGGCCCCATCGGGACCGGCCGTTTCGCGTGGCATCGTCGTCAGGCGGCGCCGACGACTCCGCTCAGCACGCTGTGGAGTTCCTTGGCCTCTTCATCATTGACCGAGACGACCAGACGCCCTCCGCCTTCGAGGGGGACACGCACGATGATCAGGCGCCCCTCCTTCACGGCCTCCATCGGTCCGTCTCCGGTTCGCGGCTTCATGGCTGCCATCGCGGCTCCCTTTCGTCATGAGGACTACCTGAAGAGTTTATCGTGCAGCGCGGCCACGACGCGGACACGGCCTCAGGGAATCTGAGCGAAGGTGCTTCCGAGGGCATACATCGTGTAGATCCACCACCATTGCGCGGCCGTTCCGATCAGCAGCACACCGATGCGCCACCACCGTGCGCGAGGCAGCGCGACCGCGCCCCAGAGCGGGGACAGCGGAACGAGGAGCCGGAAGGTGCTCGACTGCGGGAAGAACACCGCGAGCAGATACAGCAGGTACGCACCCGCCCAGAGCCGGATCGGCACACCCAGCCGCCGCACCCGCCGGTCGGCGATGAGAAGCAGCGCGGCGACGGCGACGATCGTCGCGAGTCCGACGAGGCACACCCACGCCGGCACGCCCCAGATACGCGACCACAGCACCGCCGCCTGCACCGTGCCGTCGAAGGGCACGAAGCCGCCGTGGTCGCCGATCCAGGAGCGTCGCCACGCGAGCTCGGTCTGCAGGTACGCGTCCGGCTCGCCCGTGACCACGCCGGTGATGACGGGCCATACGAGCCCGCATCCGGCGGCGAGCAGCCCCCCGGCCACGATGTGGCCGATCTCGCGCGGCGGCAGGTCGTCGTGCGCGCGCCGCGTCCAGCGCCAGATCCCGTAGACGGCCAACATCAGCGCGAAGGCGAGGACTCCCGGGCGGGTGAAAGCCATGAGCGGGATCCACAGATACAGCCACCACCAGCGACGGCGCTCGACCGCGAGCAGAGCGAGGAGCAGCCAGAGCTGGAAGAGCGACTCGGCGTAGCCGAGCTGGAACAGCGCGGCCATAGGGCCGGCGAAGCTGAAGAAGACCACCGCCCACATCGCGGCGGCTCGGCCGATGCGTCGCCTCAGCAGAGCGAACAGGACGAGACACGCCAGGTAGCCAGCTGCTGCCGACACGAGCGGCGCGGCGACCGGGAACCCGCCCACCACCCAGCCCACGACCCCGGTGATGACGGGATACACGGGCATGAACGCCCAGGCGTTCTGGGCGACGTCGCCTGCGGCGTCGAGCGGCAGTTCAGTGGGATACCCGCTGAACGCGATGAGCCAGTACCACTGAGCATCCCACCCCATCGTCAGGGTGCCGAGCGACGCGTCGGCGCCGAAGCGAGACTCCGGCCCGCTCAGCGCAGCCGCGCCGAGCAGGAAGGCCGTCGTCACCGCACGCGAGGCGAGATAGACGAGTGCGATCGCGGCGGCAGGCTGCAGCGCGATCGCGCCCCGGCGCAGCGACCTCATGCCCTCGGGGTCACCTGACCGACAGCCAGGCGCGCAGGCCGCGCTCGACGGCATCGATCTGCGCGATGGGCACCCGCTCCTGGTCGTGGTGCGCGAGCGAGGGGTCGCCTGGGCCGTAGTTGACGGCCGGCACACCGAGCGCTGAGAACCGCGCGACATCGGTCCAGCCGTACTTGGGCCGCGGCTCGGCACCCACCGCGGCGACGAACTCCTGTGCGAGCGGCGCGTCGAGCCCCGGGCGCGCCCCGCCGGCCAGGTCGACGACCTCCACCTCGAAACCGCTGAAGAAGTCGCGGACGATCTCGACCGCCTCGTCGGGGGTCCGGCTCGGCGCGAATCGGTAGTTGACCTCGACCTCGCACAGGTCGGGTATGACGTTGCCCGCGATGCCGCCGGAGATCCTCACCGCGTTCAGACCCTCGCGATAGACGAGGCCCTCGACCTCGACATCCGCGGGCGTATGGTCGGCGAGACGCTGCAGGATCGGGGCCGCATGGTGGATCGCGTTGTCGCCGATCCACGCGCGCGCGCTGTGCGAACGCACCCCGTGCGTTCGCACGATCGCGCGGAGGTTGCCGTTGCATCCGCCCTCGACCTGGCCGTTGGACGGCTCGCCGAGGATCGCGAAGTCGCCCGCGAACAGGTCGGGTCGATTCGCCGCCAGCCGCGTGAGGCCGTTGAGCTCCGCAGCGACCTCCTCGTGGTCGTACCACATCCATGTGATGTCCACCCGCGGATCGGTGAGTTCCGCGGCGAGCTTCAGCTGCACGGCGACGCCCGCCTTCATGTCGACGGTGCCTCTCCCCCACAGGTACGCCTCCCCGTCCTCGACGACCTCGCGCACGGGAAGATTCGCGTTGACGGGCACCGTGTCGATGTGGCCGGCGATGACGACGCGCTGCGCACGGCCGAGCTGCGTGCGCGCGACGATCGTGTCACCGTCGCGCACGACCTCGAGGTGCGCCAACGGCGATACGGCGGCGAAGATCGCGTCGGCGAGGGTGGTCTCATCGTCCGACACGCTCGGGATGTCGCACACGGCCCGGGTCAGATCGGCGCTGGAGACGGTCAGATCGAGCTCAGGCATGCCGCCGATTCTAACCGCGACGACCACACCGATAACCTGGAGGCATGAGCGAACGGTGGGCATGGGGCGTGGGACTCGCGACCTCGAGCAGCGATGGCACGACACTCGACACCTGGTTCCCAGAGCCCGCGCTCGGAACGCCCGCCGCCACGGAATCGGCAGCGGCCATGGTCACCTGGGCCCCGATGGCCGCGGACGACGAGCGTCGCGGCGTCACGCTCGAGGCCGTGACGGTCTCGATCGATCTCGACGCCGCGCCCGCCTCGACGCCCGACGCGTACCTGCGCCTGCACGTCATCTCCCACCGTCTCGCGGCCCCGAACACCGTCAACCTCGACGGGATCTTCGGGCACCTGCCGATCGTGGCGTGGACGACCGCTGGCCCGATGCACCCGGACGAGGCCGCCCGCCGCCGCCCGCTGCTCCAGCGTGACGGCATCCAGGTGCACGGTCTCGACAAGTTCCCGCGCCTGCTGGATTATGTGACACCTCCGGGCGTGCGCATCGCCGACGCCTCCCGCGTACGACTCGGAGCGCACCTCGCGCCGGGGACGACCGTGATGCACGAGGGCTTCGTCAACTTCAACGCGGGTACGCTGGGCGCCTCGATGGTCGAGGGCCGCATCTCGCAGGGCGTCGTCGTGGGCGACGGCAGCGACATCGGGGGCGGCGCATCCATCATGGGCACGCTGTCCGGCGGCGGCAGCCACCGGGTGTCGATCGGTCGCCGCACGTTGCTCGGCGCCAACGCCGGAATCGGCATCTCGCTCGGCGACGACTGCGTCGTCGAGGCCGGCCTGTACGTCACCGCGGGCTCGAAGATCGTGCTGGCGGACGAGCCCGCCACGGCCTCGGGCGCGCGCCCGACCGTCAAGGGCGCGGAGCTCTCCGGCCGCGACGGCATCCTCTTCCGCCGCAACTCGCTGACGGGTGCCGTCGAGGCCGTCCGCCGAGCAGGAGTTGGTGTCACCCTCAATGAGGCCCTGCACGCCTGACCGCATCGCGAGGCCTGCGGGTCGGCTCAGAGCAGCAGGACCGAGAGCAGCCCGCCCCAGAGGCAGACGGCGGCGAGGATCCCGAGGCTGTACCAGATCGACGCCCGCAGGATCTCCGATTCGCGTCCGGCGAGCCCCACGGCACCCGCGGCGATCGCGATCGACTGCGGTGAGATGACCTTCGCCGCGGTGCCGCCGGCGGTGTTCGCGGCCACCAGCAGCGCGGGATCGACCGCGATCTGCTCCGCCGTGGCGACCTGAAGCGGCGCGAACAGCGTGTTGTTGTTGACGACCGACCCCGTGAGGAAGACCCCGATCCAGCCGATGATGGGAGCGAGGAGCGGGAAGAGCGGCCCCACCGCCGCGAGTGCCGTCCCCATCGAAGCCGAGCCTCCCGAATAGTTGGCGATGTTGGCGAGGACGAGGATGATCGCGATCAGCAGCAGTGCCCGCCAGAGACCGCGCACCGTCTCCGCCAGCGTCCGGACCAGGTCACCCGCGCGCAGGCGCGGCGTCGTCCAGAACGACACGAGCACCGCCAGCAGGATCGCCGTCCCCGTCGCATTGACGGGCGTGAAGCTCCATGTGGCCGTGACGACATCACCGCCGGGGGTCTGCACGCTGCCGGTGAGCCCAGGCATCGGAACCGCGAACACCAGGGCGGACAGCGGCCCGCCCGCTGCGAACAGGTTCTTGAACACCGGGAGGCTCCAGACGAGGATGACCGCCGTCAGGATGTAGAACGGGCTCCATGCCGCGATCACCTCCCGCAGAGTCGCGTGGTGCTGCTCGGGCTCGGGCGCGCCGACCTCGCGGTGAACCCGGCGGGGCTGCCACACCCGCCCCAGAAGGAAGAGCGCGACCATCGCGGCGAGTCCCGCGCCGAGGTCGGCGAGCTCGGGTCCGAGGAACCACAGCACGCCCGCCTGCACACCGCTGAAGACGATGGTGACGAGCAGCGTGGCAGGCCAGGTCTCGCGCAGCCCGCGCACCCCGTCGAGGATGATCACGAGAAGGAACGGGATGAGCACCGTCAGCGGCTGCAGTACGAGCACCATCGCACGGGAGAGCTCCTGCACCTCGAGTCCGCTGACCTGGGCGCCCACGATGACGGGGATTCCGATGGCGCCGTAAGCCCCGGCGGCCGCGTTGGCGACGAGGGAGATCATGGCCGCCCGCAGGGGCCGGAACCCGAGCTGGACCAGGAGGGCCGCGCAGATGGCGATCGGCACACCGAAACCGGCCGCCCCCTCGAGGAAGGCGCCGAAGGCGAAGCTGATGAGAAGCACCTGGATCCGCTGGTCCGTCGAGATACCGCCGATCGAAGAACGGATCACGTCGAACCGCCCGCTCGCGACCGCGAGCTTGTAGAGCCAGACCGCCATCACGATGATGTAGGCGATCGGCCAGACGGCGTTGAGCAGACCGAGCAGTCCGGCACCCCCGACCGCGGTGAGCGGCATCCCGAATCCCAGTGCGGCGACGAGCAGCTGCGCGATGAGAGCGATGAGACCGGCGAGCAGACCGCTGAGGCGGAACCCGACCAGCGCGACGAGGAAGACGACGATGGGGATAGCGGCGACCAGCGCCGACAGCACGAGCGATCCGAGCGGATCCGTCGTCTGCACCCACATGCGTCGCTCCCCTGCTCGTCCGTCGCGGCCCACCCTAGACCGGCCCGAAGACGCGCGCGAGGGGGGCGTATGCTCACGTCAGGAGGTGGCGCGATGGCCGATGACCGTTTGCCGAAGAAGGTGTACGAAGCCGAGCTGCGGAGGCTCCAGGCGCAGCTCGTCGACATGCAGGCCTGGGTCCAGGCCACCGGGGCGCGCATCGTCGTGATCTTCGAGGGGAGGGACGCCGCGGGCAAGGGATCGACGATCAAACGGGTCACCGAATATCTCAACCCGCGCGTCGCGCGCATCGTCGCCCTCCCCGCGCCGACCGAGCGTGAGCGCTCGCAGTGGTACTTCCAGCGGTACGTCGCGCACCTCCCGGCCGCCGGTGAGATCGTCCTCATGGACCGGTCCTGGTACAACCGCGCCGGGGTCGAGCGTGTCATGGGCTACTGCACGAACGAGGAGTACCACCGGTTCCTCCACCAGGCGCCGATCTTCGAGCGCATGCTCGTCGAGGACGGCATCCTGCTGCTGAAGTACTGGTTCAGCGTCTCGGACGTCGAGCAGGAGAAGCGGTTCCGCTCGCGCAACGAAGACCCGATGCGGCGGTGGAAGCTCTCCCCCAACGACGTGCTGTCGATCACGAAGTGGGAGGACTACTCGCGCGCGAAGGACACGATGTTCGTCCACACCGACATTCCGGAGGCGCGCTGGCACGAGGTCGACAACGAGGACAAGCGCCGGGGCCGGATCAACATGATCCACCACCTGCTCGGACAGATCCCGTACGAGGTCGTCGAGCGACCCGAGATCGAGATCCCGCCGCGACCACCGTCCGGAGGATACGACCGGCCGCCGCAGCAGCTCGACGGATACGTGCCCGACTACGCCGCGACGCTGACCGAGAAGTGACACGCGGAGTGCCGGGTTCGGCGGCACCGTAGACCGCCGCGGTCGGACCGCGACCGCAAACGAGAGGCCGGCGCGTCGCTGTGACGTGCCGGCCTTTCGTATGCGTCGAGCGCTGCCTCAGGAGGTCGGGTAGTCCCGCTCCGCCGAGCCGACGTACAGCTGCTGCGGACGGCCGATCTTCGTCTGCGGGTCGTTCTGCATCTCGCGCCAGTGCGCGAGCCAGCCGGGCAGCCGGCCGATAGCGAACAGCGGCGTGAACATCCGGGTCGGGAAGCCCATCGCCTTGTAGATGACGCCGGTGTAGAAATCGACGTTGGGGTACAGGCGACGCTCGCGGAAGTAGTCGTCGCTCAGGGCGATCTCCTCGAGCTCCTTCGCGAGGTCGAGGAGCGGATCGACGACGCCGAGTTCGTTGAGGACCTCGTCCGCCGACTCCTTGACGAGCTTCGCGCGCGGGTCGTAGTTCTTGTAGACGCGGTGCCCGAAGCCCATGAGCTTCACACCGTCTTCCTTGTTCTTGACGCGGGCCACGAAACGCTCGACGCTCTCGCCGGAGTCGCGGATGCGCGCCAGCATGTCGAGGACCGCCTCGTTCGCCCCGCCGTGGAGCGGACCGTAGAGGGCGTTGATGCCGGCCGAGATCGAGGAGAACTGGTTCGCACCAGTGGATCCCACCAGGCGGACCGTCGAGGTGGATGCGTTCTGCTCGTGGTCCTCGTGCAGGATCAGCAGACGCTCGAGCGCGCGCGAGACGACCGGGTTGACCTCGTAGTTCTCGGCCAGGACGCCGAAGTTCAGGCGCAGGAAGTTGTCGACGAAGCTCAGCGAGTTGTCGGGATACAGGAAGGCCTGTCCGACGCTCTTCTTGTGCGCGTACGCGGCGATCACCGGCAGCTTCGCCAGCAGCCGGATCGTGTTGAGCTCGACGTGCTCGGGGTTGTTCGGATCGGACTGGTCCTCGTAGTACGTCGACAGGGCTGCCGTTGCCGCTGAGAGCACCGACATTGGGTGCGCGGTGTGGGGCAACGACGAGAAGAACCGCTTCAGGTCTTCGTGCAGCAGCGTGTGACGACGGATGCGGTCGTCGAAGTCGGCCAGTTCGTCTGCCGTCGGCAGGTCGCCATAGAGCAGGAGCCACGCCACTTCGAGGTAGGTCGAGTGCTTGGCGATCTGCTCGATCGGGTATCCGCGGTAGCGCAGGATGCCCTGGTCGCCGTCGATATAGGTGATGGCGGACCGTGTGGCCGCGGTGTTGACGAAGCCGTAATCGAGGCTCGTGTGCCCCGTCTGCTTCGTGAACGTCGAGAAGTCGACGCTCGGAACTCCGTCGGTTCCTTGCAGCACCGGCAATTCGGCGGTGCGGTCACCGATGGTGACGGTGGCCTTCTGCGGGGTGCCCGTGTCGTTCACGAAGCCTCCTTGCGATCGTCCGGTGCGGTCATTACAGCCTATCGGGCGCACGGGCCTACTCCGTACGGCGCCAAAGGATCGGCGGATCGGTAGGGGGAAACCTACGAACCCGCGAGGCGCGCTGCAGCGGCTTCGATCCGCTCCTGCGACGCCGTGAGGGAAAAACGCACATGCTGCGGGAAATGTGCTCCGTAGAAGTGGCCCGGACCGGCCAGGATGCCGAGCTCGGCCAGCCGGTCGAGCGTCTGCCAGGCATCCTCACCGGCCGTCGCCCACAGATAGAGGCCGGCCTCGCTGTGATCGATGCGGAAGCCCGCCCGCTCGAGCGCGGGCCGCAGGACATCGCGACGGCGACGGTACAGGTCCTTCTGTCGCGCGACGTGGTCGTCGTCGCCGAGCGCGGCGGCCATGGCGTGCTGCACGGGCAGCGGCAGCATGAGGCCCAGGTGCTTGCGCGCCGTCAGCAGCCTCGCGACGATCGTCGCGTCTCCGGCGAGGAACGCGGCGCGGTAGCCCGCCAGGTTCGACTGCTTGCTGAGCGAGTAGACCGAGAGCAGGCCCGTGACGTCGCCGCCGGTGACGCGCGGGTCGAGGATGCTGGGGACGGCCTCGTGCGCCCAGGATCCGTCCCACCCGAGCTCGGCGTAGCACTCGTCCGAGACGACGACGGCACCGAGTTCGTGGGCGCGGGCCACCATCTGCCGGAGCGCCGCGACGTCGAGAACGCGACCGTCGGGGTTGCCCGGTGAGTTGACCCACACCAGCCGCGTGCCCACCGGGAAGTCGGCGGGGTCGTCCGCCGCTACCGGCGTCGCTCCGACGAGACGCGCTCCGACCTCGTAGGTCGGGTAGGCGGCACGCGGATGCACGACGACATCCCCCGCACCGAGGCCGAGGAGCAGCGGCAGGAGAGCGACGAGCTCCTTCGACCCGATCGTCGGCAGCACGTTCTCGGGCGCCAGACCCGTCACACCCCGGCGGCGCTCGTACCACCGCACGATCGCCTCCCGGAGCGCGGGGGTGCCGACGGTCTGCGGGTAAGCGTGCGCGTCGGTCGCTTCGCGCAGTGCGCGGGCGACGATCTCAGGTGTCGGGTCGACCGGCGACCCGATGGACAGGTCGACGATGCCGTCCGGGTGGCGGCGAGCCTTCTCGGCGTAGGGCGCGACGGCGTCCCAGGGGTAATCGGCGAGGTCGTTGACGCTCAATGCCCCTCCCCCTGCGGCGGCAGCGCGGCCACGAGGGGGTGATCTTTCGCGATGACGCCGACCTTCGCGGCACCACCCGGCGAGCCGAGGTCGTCGAAGAACTCGACGTTCGCGGTGTAGTAGTCCTGCCACTCGTCCGGCAGGTCGTCTTCGTAGTAGATCGCCTCGACCGGGCACACCGGCTCGCATGCGCCGCAGTCGACGCATTCATCCGGGTGGATGTAGAGCGAGCGCTCGCCCTCGTAGATGCAGTCCACGGGGCATTCGTCGATGCAGGCGCGGTCCTTCACGTCCACGCACGGGAGGGCGATCACATAAGTCACACGACGAGTCTAGTTCGTGCGATCGGGGGCGGCCGCCGCGCGCACGCCCGCGAATGAGGGCCAGCCCACGACGATGGCCACCATGAGCGGCACAGCGAACGTCCAGATCAGGCCCGTGCTCAGCTGGCCGTCCGGCGGAGCCGGTACCACGACCGAGCCGCCGGGTCCTCGTCCCGAGAAGACGACCGTCGCCACGAGGGCTCCGAGCCCGCAGGCAAGCGCCGTCCAACGGTCGCTCGTGAGCAGCCGCAGCCCCGCGACGAGGGCCGTGATGCCGGATATCGCGACGATCAGCCCGACGGGAAGCGCGCCCCACACGTACGCCTGGGTGATGGTCCCGGCGACACCGTAGACGCCGCCCGCGATCGCCGCGACAAGCCACCCCGCCGCGCGGGACCAGGTCTGATTCACCGGGCCAGTCTAGGTTGCCCAGCCCCAGGCCCGAAGCGCCGCCGCCACCAGGGCGGCCACCGCGACCACGACGAGGAACGGCGCGCGCAGCGCGAGCAGGACGGCGGCCGCCGCGACGGCGGGTACGCGCGCGTCCACGACGATCGCAGCTCCCGCCCCGAGGGTCTGGACGACGACGAGGGCGGACAGCAGGGCGATCGTCAACTGGTCGATGATGCGCTGTGCTCGCTCCCCGTCGAACCAGCGCGGGGGCAGGAGGTAGCCGAGCGCCTTGAGCGCCACGCAGATGATCGACGCGACGAGGATGCCGGTCCACGGGGTCATGGCTTCTCCCCCGCCGTCACGGCCTCGTCGTCGACCCGCGGCGGCCGTCGACCGGGCAGTGCCGCGGCGACCACGATCGCCACGGCGCCGGCGATGAGCACCGGAATCCCGGGCATCGTGAGCGGCGTCGCCACGCCGGCCACCACGCCTGCGGCGACCCCCACGGCCACCGCCTCGACCCGGCGCAGCCTCGGCCACAGCAGCGCGAGGAACGCCGCCGCTGCGGCCGCGTCGAGCCCGTAGGCGCGAGGATCGCCGAGGACGTCGCCGAGCAGCGCACCGAGGAGGGTGAAGAGGTTCCACCCGACGTAGATGCCGATTCCGGTCACCCAGAAGCCGATGCGGCGTGCCCGAGCGCTCGACTGCGCGAGGGCGACGGCCGTCGATTCGTCGATCGTGAACGGGAACGCGGTCAGACGCCGCGCGATGCTCCCGCCGACGACCGGGGCCATCCGCAGCCCGTACGCGACGTTCCGCACGCCGAGCAGCGCCGCGGACGCTATGGCCGCGGGCAACGCGCCCCAGCCGCCCGTCGCGATGACCCCGACGAACGCGAACTGCGATCCCCCCGTGAACATCAGAAGGCTGAGGACGCAGGTCTGCCAGACGTCGAGGCCCGCGGCGACTCCGAGCGCACCGAACGACACGCCATAGGCGCTCGTCGCGACCGATACGCCGATTCCATCGCGCCACGCGCGCCGCGTCGCGGCATCCTGCTCCATCACCCCCGATGCTATCGATGCGCCGAGGCGGAGACCGACACGAACGCCACGACCCCGGATGCCGAGATCGGCGCTCCGGGGTCGTGGGCGGGTTCCGCGAGGGAGGTCAGGCGTTGGCGTCCTGACGCTTCGCGCGCGAGGCGGCACGGCCGCGCTCGGTCGCATCGAGCACGACCTTGCGGATGCGCACCTTCTCGGGGGTGACCTCCACGCACTCGTCGTCGCGCGCGAACTCGAGCGACTCCTCCAGCGTCAGCACACGCGGGGGCGTCATCGACTCGAAGGAGTCCGAGGTCGACGAACGCATGTTCGTCAGCTTCTTCTCCTTCGTGATGTTGACGTCCATGTCGTCGGCGCGCGAGTTCTCACCGATGACCATGCCCTCGTAGACCTCTTCGGTGGGCTGGACGAAGAAGCTCATGCGCTCCTGCAGGGCGATCATCGCGAAGGGGGTGACGACGCCGGAGCGGTCGGCGACGATCGAGCCGTTCTGACGCGTCGAGATCGCTCCCGCCCACTCGTCGTAGCCGTGCGAGATCGCGTTGGCGATACCGGTACCGCGCGTGATCGTCAGGAACTCGCTGCGGAAGCCGATGAGCCCGCGCGACGGGACGACGAACTCCATGCGCACCCAGCCGGTGCCGTGGTTGGTCATGGTGTCCATGCGACCCTTGCGAGCCGCCATCAGCTGCGTGATCGCGCCGAGGTGCTCCTCGGGGGCGTCGATCGTCAGGTGCTCGAACGGCTCGGTCAGCTTGCCGTTCTCGTCGCGACGCGTCACGACCTGAGGCTTGCCGACGGTGAGCTCGAAGCCCTCGCGCCGCATGTTCTCGACGAGGATCGCGAGGGCGAGCTCGCCGCGGCCCTGCACCTCCCAAGCGTCGGGGCGCCCGATGTCGACGACCTTGAGCGAGACGTTGCCGATGAGCTCGCGGTCGAGACGGTCCTTGACCATGCGCGCGGTGAGCTTGTGGCCCTTCACCTTGCCCATCAGCGGCGACGTGTTGGTGCCGATCGTCATCGAGATCGCGGGGTCGTCAACGGTGATCGCCGGGAGAGGACGGACATCCTCGGGGTCGGCGATCGTCTCACCGATCGTGATGTCTTCGATACCCGCGATCGCGACGATGTCGCCGGGGCCCGCCGACTCGGCCGGGAAACGATCCAGCGCCTTCGTCTTGAGGAGCTCGGTGATACGCGCGTTCGAGTGGGAACCGTCGTGGCGCACCCACGCGACCGTCTGGCCCTTCTTCAGCGTGCCGTTGAAGACGCGCAGCAGCGCGAGGCGGCCGAGGAAGGGACTCGAGTCGAGGTTGGTCACCCAGGCCTGCAGCGGCGCCTCGTCGTCATAGGACGGCGCCGGAACGTGTTCGAGGATCGCCTCGAAGAGCGGCTCGAGGTCCTCGTTGTCGGGGAGCTCGCCGTTGTCGGGACGGTTGCGCGACGCCGCGCCCGCGCGGCCCGAGGCGTACACGACGGGCACGTCGAGCAGCGCGTCGACGTCGAGGTCGGGCACATCGTCGACGAGGTCGCCGGCGAGCCCCAGCAGCAGGTCGTGAGCCTCCTCCTCGACCTCCGCGATGCGCGCGTCGGGGCGGTCGGTCTTGTTGACGAGCAGGATGACGGGGAGCTTGGCCTCGAGCGCCTTGCGCAGCACGAAGCGGGTCTGCGGCAGCGGACCCTCCGACGCGTCGACGAGCAGCACAACGCCGTCGACCATAGACAGGCCGCGCTCGACCTCTCCGCCGAAGTCGGCGTGACCCGGGGTGTCGATGACGTTGATCGTCACCGGCACGTCGGTGTGGACGCCGTTGTAGGTGATCGCCGTGTTCTTGGCGAGGATCGTGATGCCCTTCTCGCGCTCGAGATCGTTCGAGTCCATGGCACGTTCCTCGACGTGCGCGTGGTCGCCGAACGAGCCGGTCTGGCGGAGCATGGCATCGACGAGCGTCGTCTTGCCGTGGTCGACGTGCGCGACGATCGCGACGTTGCGGAGGTCAGGACGAAGGGCATGCGCCATGAAGGGGGTCCTCAGGATGAAGGGAAAACGTCGGGATGCCGACGGGACAGTTTAACGCAGGCGCCCTGCGAGTTCGCGGGGCGCCTGCGAGGAGGTCGGAATCCGAGCCTCAGGATGCGTCGAGCGCGGCCCGGCGTTCCTCGCGGCGGCGGCGCTGCTCGATCGGATCCGGGACCGGGGACGCGGCCAGCAGTTCCCGGGTGTAGGCCTCGCGGGGCTGCAGCAGGACGCGCGACGTCGACCCCTGCTCGACCGTTCGCCCCGACTTGAGCACGAGGATCTGGTCCGACAGCTGGTCGACGACGGCGAGGTCATGACTGACGAGGATGCAGGCGAACGAGTACGTCTCCTGCAGCTCCTTCAGCATGTCGAGCACGGCGGCCTGGACCGACACGTCGAGCGCCGACGTCGGCTCGTCGGCGACGAAGAGCTTCGGCCGCAGCGTGAGCGCCCGCGCGATCGAGACGCGCTGACGCTGACCACCCGACAGCTCGTGCGGGTACCGCTCGAGCACGTCGCGCGGCAGCCGCACGGCGTCGAGCAGCTCGCGGGCCCGATCGAGCCGCTCCGCCTTGGTGCCGACACGGTGAATGGCCATCGGCTCGATGATGCAGTCGCCGATCGGGAACCGCGGGTCGAGGGATGCCGCAGGGTCCTGGAAGACGACGCCGATGTCGCGCCGGACGTTCTTCGCCTTGCGCCCGCGCAGCTTCGCGAGGTCCCGTCCGCCGAGACTCAGCGTCCCGTCCGCGACCGGCATCAGCCCGAGCACGGCGCGCGCGATCGTCGACTTGCCCGAGCCGGACTCGCCGACGATACCGAGGACTTCGCCGGCGGCGAGGTCGAACGAGACGTCCTCGACAGCGCGGAAGGTCTTGCCGCGCCCGGCGTACTCGAGGACGAGTCCCTTCGCCTCCAGCACCACGTCGCGCGTGGCGCCGCCCGCGGCTCGAGTGGTGAGCTCGGGGTCGAGGCGGGGAACGGCGGCGAGGAGCTTCTTCGTGTAGGGATGCTGGGGCCGGGTGAGGACGTCCTCCACGTCGCCGACCTCGACCAGGTCACCGCGGTACATCACCGCGACGCGGTCGGCGATGTCGGCGACGACGCCCATGTTGTGCGTGATCAGCAGGATGCCCGCATCGCGGTGGTCCTTCAGACGCCGCAGCAGATCGAGGATCTCGGCCTGGACCGTGACGTCGAGAGCGGTGGTCGGCTCGTCCGCGATGATGACCTTCGGATCGAGAGCGATCGCCATCGCGATGACGATGCGCTGACGCTGGCCTCCCGAGAACTGGTGCGGGTACTGCTTGATGCGTCGCTCCGGCTCGGGGATGCCCACGTCACGCAACAGGCCGATGGACCGGTCACGCGCGTCCTCGCCGTACGCGACGTCGTGGAGCTCGAAGATCTCGGTGAGCTGACGCTCGATCGTCAGCACCGGGTTCAGCGCCGTCATCGGCTCCTGGAAGATCATCGCGATCTCGCTGGCGCGGAGCTTGCGCATCCGCTCGTTCGGAAGCCCGATCACCTCGGTCTCGCCGACCGTGATGGATCCCCGGGTGATGGCGTTCTCGGCCAGAAGACCCATCGCGGCCAGCGAGGTCACGGACTTGCCGGAACCCGACTCGCCGACCACAGCCACGACTTCGCCGGGGCGCACCTCGAGCGAGATGCCCTTGACAGCGTCGACATCGCCTGAGCCGGTGAGGAACGTGACCGAAAGGTCGGTGAATTTCAGTGCGGTACGCGTGGCGGTGACGCTCATGCGCGGTTCCTCCTCTTGATCTCGCGACGCACGCTGCGCGACTGGCGCGGGTCGTACGCGTCGCGGATGCCGTCGCCCAGGAAGTTGATGGACAGGGCGATCGCGAGGATCATCATGCCCGGCCACCAGAACAGCCACGGTCTGCTGGTGAAGCTGCCCTGGTACTGACTGATCAGGAGGCCCAACGAGGTCTCCGGGGGGACGACGCCGAATCCGAGGTACGACAGCGAGCTCTCGAGCAGGATGGCGCCCGCAATGGCGAACGTCGCGTTGACCGCGATGACGCCCACGACGTTCGGCATGAGGTGGCGGAAGATGATGCGTGCTCCCCCGGCACCCGAGGCACGAGCTGCGAGGACGAAGTCGCGCTCGCGCAGCGACAGCACCTCGCCGCGCACGAGGCGGGCGAGTCCCGTCCACGTCAGCAACGAGAGCATGAACGCCAGCACGATCGGGTTCTTGCCGATGTTCCCCGCGATCTGACCCACGACGGCCGCGAGGGCGAGCAGCGGGATCACGATGAACAGATCGGTGATGCGCATCAGGACCGAGTCGACCCAGCCGCGGTAGTAGCCCGCGACCGCGCCGATGACGCTTCCGATGACGGTGGACGAGATGCCGAGTACGAGACCGAGCAGGATCGATCGCTGCGTACCCATCATCGTCAGCGCGAAGAAGTCTTTGCCGGTGTTCTCCTGGCCGAACGGATGCTCGCCGATCCGGATGCCGTCGCCGCCGAGCCACTCGGGAATCAGGCTCAGCGTCGGGGCGCCCCCGTTGACGACGTCTCCCGCGGCGCGGTAGTCGTGGGGCCACCATCCCGGGATGCCGAAGAAGCCCACCGAGGTGAAGCTCAAGAGCGTCAGGAAGATCAGGATCACCGCGGAGATCGTTGCCGCGCGGTGCCGCAGGAAGCGCCCCCACACGATGCGGGCCTGTGAGCGGGGTGCGGCGGTGCTCTTCGCGAGCGCAGCGTCCTCGGCCTCCGCGACCGAGAGGACCGACGTCGTGGTCGGCACGTTGTCGTTCGGGTTCGTCATACTCGGATCCTCGGGTCGATGACGGCGTAGAAGATGTCCGCCAGCATGTTGAAGACGATCGCGGCGAGGCCGGTCACGAGGAAGAAGGCCATCACGGGATTCGGGTCGACTTCGCGCAGCCCTGTCGCGAACAGGTCGCCCATGCCCTTCCATCCGAAGACCTGCTCCGTGACCACGGCACCGCCGATGAGTCCGGCGAAGTCGAACGCCGCGATGGTCGCGATCGGGATGAGGGCGTTGCGGAACGCGTGGCGGAAGATGACCAGCCGCTCGGGAACGCCCTTCGCCCGCGCCGTGCGGATGAAGTCCTGGTTGCCCACCTCGAGCATCGATGTCCGCGTGTAGCGGCTGTACGACGCCAACGAGATGACGGTCAGCAGCAGCGTCGGCAGCAGCATCTGCGTGCCGATGTCGAGGAAGGTCTGCCAGAACGTCCCATCGAAGTTCGGCGTCTGCGCGCCGATCGTCGAGATGGGGCGCGGCTTGCGCTGCAGGAACGACGGCCACACGCGGAAGAGCGAGTCCACGACCGTCAGGAGGGCACCGCCGAAGATCGTGACGAATGCGACGACCGTAGCCGGCCCCCGGAAACGCCCGCCGAAGAACCGCCCGATGAGGAACGGCACGATCATCGCCAGCAGCGCACCGCCGGCGAGGATGCCCCAGTTCATGTAGTAGATGAACACGTTCGTCAGCGCCAGGTGCATGACGACGACGAGTCCCGCGCTGGCCAGACCGATGACGAGCACCCGCCTGTTGTGCAGCCCCACCGACGCCACCGTCGCGCTGAGTGCGAGCAGGACAGTGAGCACGGCCACGCCGATGATGGTGAGGCGCGGCTCGCGGAACGCGTTGGTCGCCAGCATGAGGGGCAGCGCTGCCCCCAGGACCGCGGCGGTGACGGCGAAGGTGATCGCCCGCCGCTTCAGCGAGCCGCCGCCGAGCACCTGCACGACGAACCCGATGACGACGGCGATCAGGATGATCTGTGTCGGCGTCAGCTCCGGATCGCGGATCCAGTCGTTGTACCCGATCGCGAGGTACTCCTTGAAGAGCACCGCAGCCCAGAAGACGGGCAGCGAGAAGAAGAGGAAGGTGAGGAACGTCACGGCGTAGTCCAGGCCCGAGTACTGCCGGATGGCGGTGATGATGCCGATCGCGACACCGATGATCAGCGCCAGGATCGTGGCGAGCAGGACGAGCCTCAGCGTCGAGGCCGCTGCCTGTCCCACGAGCGTGGAGACCTCGACGCCCTGTCGGGTGAGTCCGAGGTCGCACTGCCCGATGAAGCACTTGCTCGCACCCAGGAGCCAGGTGAGGTAGCGCTGGAACCAGGGCTGGTCGAGGTTCATGTATTCGATACGCCGAGCGATCAACTGCTCGCGGTTGTCCGCGTTGCTCTCTCGCAGGTCGGCGAGCGGGTCGCCGGAGTTGATCGTCAGGACGTACATCAAGAGGGATGCGGCGAGCATGATGCCCACCGCTGCCGCCAGACGGCGGATGATGAATTTCAGCACGGAAGTCGAGGTCCCTTGGTCGTACGCGGGGCACACGTGTGCCCCTCACGGGAGTGTGGGCCGTCACCGCAGCGACGGCCCACACTCTGGTCGTGTCAGAGACAGAATACGTTTATTCTGCGCGCGACCACTTCTCGGCGTTCCACATGATGCCGCTCTGGCCCACCGAGTGCTGAGCGTTCTCGATGTCGGCGGCAGCAGCGTCGACACCGGGGTGGGCGAACAGCGGGATGCCGAACAGGTCGTCCCACAGCTGCTTCTCGATGATCTTCGTCTGCTCGAGGTGGACCGACTCGTCGAGGCTCGTCACGAGCGTCTCCCAGGCCTGGTCGACGACCGGGCTCGAGTAGCCGCCGTAGTTCTGCGGCTTGTCGGTGGCGTAGATGTTCTGGCCCGACGTGATCTGGCCGGAGCCTGCCCAGGCGAACAGGGCCACGTCGTAGTCGCCGCGCTCCTGGGTGCCACCGGGCTGGAAGAAGTCGGCGTTGCCGACATCCTGGATGTCGAACCCGACCTGGTCGCACGACGACTTGATGAGGGCGACCTCGTCGGCACGACGCGGGTTCGGCGCCGAGTAGCCGATGCGGACGACGGTGCCGGCAGCGCCCGCAGCGTCGACGAGAGCCTTGGCCTCTTCGAGGTTGGGCTCGTCGTAGCGGCCGTCGTACGCGGCCGAGACGACCTCGTCGTAGTTCTCCTGGAACGGGAAGACCTCGCGAGCGTTCATGACCTCGGCATCCGAGCTGACCGGCTTGATGAGGTTGTCGACGATCTGCTGGCGCGGCACGCACATCGCGAACGCCTGACGCAGCTCGAGGCTGTTCGCGAGCGACGCGTTGCCCTTGAAGTTGAAGTCGAGGTGCTCCCAGGTGAGCGTCTGGCCGGTCAGCAGCTGAGCGGCGTCGCCGAGCTCCTCGATCTGCGAGACGGTGTCGACCGAGGGCTGCGGGGCGATGACGTCGAGGTCACCGTTCTGCAGCGCCTGGACCATGGCGTCCTGCGCGACGAAGCGGATGACGAGCTCGTCGTTGGCCGCCGGCTCGCCGTAGTAGTTCTCGTTGCGCTTCAGGGTCACCGACTGGCCGGCCTCCCACGACGAGAGGACGTACGGGCCGGAGCTGGGGATGAGCGCCTCGTCCGGCAGCGTGCCGGGGGCGGTGTTCCATCCGGTGTTCCAGAACTCGGCCGCGTCGGCGAGGGCGGCGGCGTCGCCGCCACGGATGGCCTCGACGAGCTCCTCGGTCGACAGGCCGCCCTGCTCGGCGACGACGTGCGCCGGGCTGAGCATCCAGGTCTGGATCTGCCAGTCGGGGTCCGGCGCCGCGAACTCGACCGTGAACGACTTGCCGTCGGCGTCGCCCTGCGGGCCGGCGGGGACGGTGTCACCGAGGTCCTGCGAGACCGAGTTGAACAGGGGGCCCTCGGCACCGGCGAGGTTGGGGTTCTGGACGCCCCAGGCGAGAACGGCGTCGGCGACCGTGATGGGCGTGCCGTCAGACCACTTCGCGTCGTCGGCGATGGTGTACTCGACGACCATCGGGTCTTCCGAGATCAGCTCGTACGAGCCCAGATCGGTGTTCGGCTGGATGGCGCCGACCTCGTCGAAGTAGCTGAAGCCCGCGAGGAGCCGGTCCACGATCGCCGAGTTGTACGTCGAGTACGTCTCGGGCGTGAAGCCGTTGTAGCTGATGAAGTCGTTCGGACCGACCGAAACGGCGATCGACTGACTCGCCGAGGTCGCCTCCTGGTCCCCACCGTCCGCCGGCGCGCAGCCGGCGACGACGAGCGCCAGGGCTGCGGCGCTCGCGGCCGCCATGGAGATACGCGTGAAACGCATTCCCACTCCTGTTCTCTTGATGATCCGGGCGACGGAAGACCTTTCCGTTCCCCGCTCGGTGACCGGGTCGCCGAGCTCAGATGAGAACTACCCTTGCGTGCGTTCGTTTCCAACGTGTTGCGCGAAACGAGTTCGTTAGCAAAATGTGTCCTACGCATGCCGCGATCGGCGTACGCCTTGCTCACCGCGCCGCAGGCCGGCTGAGCACATAGGCAGTCCGGAACCCGCACACCGGGAGATGATGCAGCGCGGGTCCGGGTTCAGCCGCCGAAAGCGACGGCGACAGCCGCCCACAGCACGATGACGGCGAGCGGCATCAGGACCGTGCGGTTCCACGTGGCGGTGATCGCGTCGTCCGGCGATTCGGGCGCGTGCTCCTCCCACGCCGAGCGGATCTCCTCGAGCTCGCGGACGGCGGTCGGCATCCGCTCCGCTTCTTCGCGGACGCTGGACCACGCACCACGGCCGACACGGGACGGCCTGCTGGGTGACGGACCGCCGAAGGCGGAGATGGAGCGGCCATCGACGGTGTCGACGGTGACCTGCCAGCGCAATCGGATATCGACGACCGACGGCCAGGGCACACGCGTGACCCTGAGCGGATTCGCTATGACGATCGCGCTCTCGTCGGTCGCGATGAACGGCGCGTAGAGCAGCGTGTAGATGATCCACACCGCCAGGAGGACCCAGGGGGCCAGCAGCAGTCCCTGCACGACGCCGCCCCGGACGAACGCGTCACCGAGGAGGAAGACGCCGAGCAGGCCGGCGCCGGCGACCGCGATGGTCGCCGACGCCGGCCGGTAGGTCTTGCGCATACTGCGGAGGCTCAGACGCCGAACTGGAATCCGGCGCCGGGGATGGCCGCGAGCAGTTCGCGCGTGTATTCCTCGGTCGAGCGGTCGAAGACCTCGTCGGTCGTCGCCGATTCGACCAGGCGCCCCCGTCGCATGACCGAGACGTTATCGGCCACGAGACGCACCACCGCGAGGTCATGGGTGATGAACAGATAGGTCAGGTCGAGCTCCGTCTGCAGCTCCGTCAGCAGATTCAGGATCTGCCCCTGCACCAGCACATCGAGGGCCGAGACCGCCTCGTCGAGGACGAGCACGTCGGGCTTGAGCGCGAGGGCGCGCGCGATCGCGACGCGCTGACGCTGACCGCCCGAGAGCTCGCTCGGATAGCGATCCTTCGCCGCTGCCGGAAGCGACACCTGGTCGAGCAGCTCACGTACCCGCGCCGACCGCTCCTTCTGGGTGCCGAACTTGTGCACCCGCATGGGCTCGGCGATCGTGTCGCCGACACTGTATTGCGGGTCGAGGGTGCCGTAGGGGTCCTGGAAGACCGGCTGGACCCGGCGGCGGAAAGCGAGCTCCTCGGCGCGGCTGAGCCCGCCGAGCTTCTTGCCGTCGAAGTGGATCTCGCCCGACGTCAGCTGCTCCAGCTGCAGGAAGAGCTTGGCGAGCGTGGACTTACCCGACCCCGACTCTCCGACGATCGCGGTCGTCGTTCCCTTCGCCACCTGGATGCTGACGTCGTCGACCGCGACGATCTGCTTGGACGAGAGGCCGCCGGTGCGCACCTTGTAAACACGTCGCGCATTGCGGATGTCGATGAAATCGCTGCGCGCAGCGACCGCCTCCGCCTCGGCCTCGCGCTCCTCGGCGCGGGCGAGGAACTGCTCCCCCGCACCGAAGACGTCGACGTCCTCGTGGTGGCGCACCGCCTGGATGCGACGTGAGGCGAGGCTCGGGGCCGCGGACACGAGTCGCTTCGTATAGGGGTGCTTGGGATCGGCGAGGATCTCCTGCGACGGACCCGACTCGACCACGCGACCGCGGTACATCACGACCAGGTGCTCGGCCCGCTCGGCTGCCAGACCGAGGTCGTGGGTGATGAACAGCACCGAGGTGCCGAAGTCGGTGGTGAGCGTGCCCAGGTGGTCGAGGATCTGGCGCTGCACGGTGACGTCCAGGGCCGACGTCGGCTCATCGGCGATCAGGAGCTTCGGGCGCGCGGACAGACCGATTCCGATGAGGGCACGCTGACGCATACCGCCGGAGAACTGGTGCGGGTACTGCCGCATCCGGTCGGCGGCGTCGGGCAGCCCCGCCTCGGTGAGGACCTCGACGGCACGATCGCGGACCGCGGCGCGACCGGTCGCGCTGCGGTTCGAGCGGACGGCCTCGCGCACCTGGAACCCGACGGTCAGGACCGGGTTGAGGTTCGACATGGGATCCTGCGGGACATAGCCGATCTGCGCTCCGCGCACGGCCTGCAGCTCGCGGTTCGACAGTGCCGCGAGGTCGCGGCCCTCGAACATGATCTGGCCGTCGGTGATGCGCCCGGTGCCCGGCAGCAGACGGATGATCGCCTGCGCCGTCGTGGACTTACCGGAGCCGGACTCACCGACGATCGCGACCGACTGGCGCGGATAGATCGTCAGGTCGACGCCACGGACGGCCGGGACGAGTCCGGCCTTCGTCTGGAACCCGACGTGGAGGTTGCGGATGTCCAGCAGCGGCGTGGCATCCGAGGACGTGGTGTCGCTCATCGGCGCGCACGCTCCTTCGGGTCGAGGGCATCGCGCACGACGTCACCCAGCATGAGGAAGGACAGGACCGTCACCGACAGGGCGGCGGCGGGGTAGATCAGCACCATGGGGCTCGTGGTGAGCGACTGGCGCGCGGAATTGATGTCGTTGCCCCAGCTCATCACCGTGCCGGGCAGACCGATGCCGAGGAACGACAGGGTCGCCTCGGCGACGATGAACGTTCCGAGCGACACCGTGGCCACGGCGATGACGGGCGCGATCGCGTTCGGCAGCACATGGCGCAGCAGCACGCGCCAGCGCGAGACGCCGAGCGCGATGGACGCCACGACGTAGTCGGCCTGCTTCGCCGTCAGGACCGCGCCGCGCATGATGCGAGCGATCTGCGGCCACGCGAAGACGGCGATCACGAGGGCGACGACGAGCGGCGTCCGGTCGGGCACGACCGACATGAAGACGATGGCGCCGAGCACGGTCGGGATGGCGAAGAAGATGTCCGCCACGCGCGACAGGATCGCGTCGAGGATGCCGCCGTAATAGCCGGCGAGGGCGCCGACGATCGAGCCGAAGATCGTCACCATGAGCGTCGCGATGAAGCCGACCATGACCGACGACTGCGTGCCGTAGATCACGCGGGCGTAGACATCGCAGCCCTGGCGCGTGAATCCGAAGATGTGTCCGGCACGCGGTCCGGCGTTGCTGTCGGCCAGCTGACAGTTCGCGGTCGGCGACACGGGCGAGAAGAGCCCGGGGAACATCGCGACGACGAGGATGAGCACGATGAGCACGGCGGAGACCCAGAACATGGGCCGACGGCGCATCGACTGCCACGCGTCGCTCCAGACCGTGCGCGGCTTGTCATCGGTCGAGACGGCGTCGATGGCCTGGAGCGGCGTCTCCTCCTCGGGAGCGACGAAGTGTTCCTGATTCCGGCGGAGATTACTTGGCATAGCGGATCCTCGGGTCGAGCCAGGCGTACAGGAGATCGACGAGCAGGTTCGCCAGCATGATGATGATGACCATGATGGCGACGAAGGACACGACCGTGGGTCCCTCACCGATCGTGATGGCGCGATAGATCGTGCCGCCGACGCCGTTGATATTGAAGATGCTCTCGGTCACGATCGCGCCGACCATCAGCGATCCGAGATCCACGCCCAGATAGGTCACCACCGGGACGAGGGAGTTGCGCAGGACGTGCACCGTGACGACCCGACGGCGGCTCAGGCCCTTGGCCGTCGCCGTGCGTACGAAGTCGGCTGAGAGGTTCTCCGCGACGGAGGAACGGGTGAGGCGGACGATGTACGCGAACGACACCGTCGCGAGCACGATCGCCGGCAGGAGGAGCTCGTTCCAGGGCGCACCCGCACTGACCGTGGTTCTGAACCACCCGAGCTGGATGCCGAGGATGTACTGCAGGACGAAGCCGATGACGAAGGTCGGCACGGAGATGAGGAGCAGGCTGACGACCAGGGCGGTGGCGTCGAAGAGCTTGCCCTTGCGCAGGCCGGCGATGAGACCGACGACGATGCCGAAGAACGCTTCGATCGCGAGGGCGAGGACCGCCAGCCGCAGCGTGATCGGGAACGCCTGAGCCATGACGTCGATGACGGGCCGGCCCGAGAACGTCGTGCCCCAGTCACCCTGCAGCAGCGCCCCGATGTACAGGAAGTACTGCACGATGAACGGCTTGTCGAGGTTGTACTGCGCCCTCACCGCCTCGATGACGGCGGGAGACGGCTGACGCTCGCCGTACAGGGCGGCGATCGGGTCTCCCGGCAAGAGGAAGACGAGGGCGTAGATGAGAAGGGTCGCCCCGAAGAAGACGGGGATCAGCTGAAGCAGCCGTCGACCGATGAACCAGAGCATCGACGAATAGTTCCTAAATGGGTTCGGGTAGTGAGGGCGAGAGGGCCCCGGTCAGCACGGTGTCCGGGACGCGAACGCGCCCCGGACACCGTACTCGATGATCGCCTGGAGCCGAACTCAGCCCTTGGTGACCTGGTTGTAGAGCGGCACCGAGTCCCAGCCGAACACGACGTTGTCGACGCCCTCGCCCCAGACACCGACGGCGTTCTGGTACCACAGCGGAACGCTGGGCAGATCGCGCATCAGGATCTCCTGTGCCTGCTCGTACAGGCCGGCCGCGTCCTCGATGGACGGAGCCGATGCGGCCTGCGTCAGCAGCTGGTCGAACTCGGGGTTGGTGTAGCCCTCGTAGTTCGAGCTGGCGCCGGTGCTGTACTGCGCCGACAGGAAGTTACCCTGCGACGGGTAGTCCGCCTGCCATCCGGCGCGGGTGGCACCGGTGAGGGTGCCGCTCGTGCGCAGGTCGAGCGCCGCGGCGAAGGTCGGCTGCGGCGAACCGACCGCCTCGATGCCGAGCGTGTTGGCGATGCTGTTCGCGACAGCATCCACCCAGGCCTGGTGGCCGCCGTCGGAGTTGTACGTGATGGTGAACGGTCCGGCGTACGGGCTGATCGCCTCGGCCTCGGCCCACTTCGCCTTCGCCTCTTCCGGGTTGTACTCGAGGACCTCGGACCCGGGCAGGTCGTCGCTCCAGCCCTCGACGACCGGCGACGTGAAGTCGGTGGCCGGCGTGCGGGTGCCCTGGAAGATGGTGTCGGTGATCTCCTCGCGGTTGATCGCCATCGAGATCGCCGCACGACGCAGCTGACCCTCTTCGTCGTTGCCGAAGTTCGGCAGGTAGAAGGGGATGTTGAAGCCCTGGTAGATCGCAGCGGGCTGATTGACCGAACGCTCCGGGAAGTCCGTCTCGTAGGTCGCGAACGCAGTGTCGGGCACGGTGTCGAGCACGTCGAGGTTGCCGCCCTGCGCGTCGGCGTAGGCCGACTCGAGAGAGGTGTAGAAGACGATGTTCAGACCGTCGTTCTCGACCTCGCGCACACCCTTGTAGTCGGGGTTCGGAACGAGGTCGATGCCCTCGTTGTGGCGCCATGCGCCCTCGCCGTCGAGCATGTACGGGCCGTTGCCGACGGGGTTCTCGCCGAACGCCTCGAGGTCCTCGAAGGCGACGGACGGCAGCGGCATGTAAGCCGTGTAGCCGAGGCGCAGCGGGAAGTCCGCGTCGGGAGCCTTGAGCGTGACCGTGAAGGTCATGTCGTCGACGACCGCGAGGCCGGTGGGTGCGGTGCTGCCGTCGTCGGACGCGCCCTCGATCGTGTAGAACCAGTACGCGCCGTTCTCATCCTGAGCACCGGCGGTCCAGGTGTCGACGAACGTCTGAGCGGTGATCTCTTCACCGTTGGTGAACTTCCATCCGTCGGCGACGGTGATCGTCCAGACGACGTTGTCATCGCTCTCGATCGAGGAAGCGACCTCGTTCTCGATCGTGCCGTCAGCCTTGTAGCTGACCAGGCCCGCGTAGATCGAGGTGAGGATGCGGCCGCCGCCGGTCTCGGTGGTGCCGAAGGTCAGCAGCGGGTTCTGCGGCTCGGTGCCGTTCGTGGTGATGATCGCGGAGGCGTTGGAGCCCCCGCCCGTGTTGCTGTCGCCGCCGGCCGAGCAACCGGCCAGCGTGAGCGTGACGGCGGACACCAGCGCGATAGCGCCGACTCCCCAACGTCGTCTCGACATGTTTCCTCCTGGGTGACGGGTACGCGCTCACGGTCGACGGCGGCAAGGACACACCGGTGTCCGGAGCACGGGATATACCCCCGACGATAAGCGCGCTCCCGCCCTGTGACCGCATCCAGGCCCAAACCGTTACATGTCGGCAACAATCGCGCCCGTGGGGTTGTCATCGTGCACCGGGTGAGCCTCGGCCTCTGCGCGGTGCGTCAACCGGGATGCCGGGCATCCGATCGCAACCATCCGCGCACACCTTCCACTTCACCCACGAGAGCCCACCCACGCTTTCGATAGGAAGGTCCGCGGGCGTGATCACCTCGCTGATGTAAGGTCGAGTCGTTCCGGATCCCACCGGAGCCCACGACCGAAGGAGAGCCGCTGTGGTGGACGACGCCATCCTCATCTACGCGAGCACGCTGGCCGCCGACATGCGCCACGTCATCCCCCACGACGTGCACGACCCGTTCCTCTACATCGAGGTCGACGGCGCGCCGCACGTGGCCATCAAGTCGCTCGAGGCGGCGCGCATGCGCGATGTGCCGGGTATGACCGTGTTCCCCCTCGACGAGCTCGGCTTCGACGACTTCCGCGCCGCCGGCCAGGACCCCGACCTCGCGGAGCTCTCCACTCTCGTCGCCGCCTGCCGCAAGCTCGGCGTGACACACGCCGCAGTGCCGCCCACCTTCCCCCTCGAGGTGGCCGACCACCTGCGCGCCAACGGGGTGGAGGTCCGCGTGGACCGCGACCTGTTCGTGCAGCGCCGTCGCGTGAAGACTCCGCACGAGCTCGCCGGCATCCGCCGCGCGCAAGTCGCCGCTGAGGCGGGCGTCTCGCTCGTCGCCGATGCCATGCACCGCGCCACCGTCGACGCCGACGGCGGTCTTCTGCTCGACGGCGCACCCCTGACCTGCGAGGACCTCAAGGACCGCATCCGGTCGGTCTTCCTCCGCAACGGCTGCGAAGACGCGGGCATGATCGTCGCCCATGGCGCCCAGACGTGCATCGGGCACCACGCCGGATCGGGTCAGATCTTCGAAGGTGAGCCGGTCACGGTCGACATCTGCCCGCGCGACATCGCCTCGGGCGGTAATTCGGACATGACCCGGACCTTCGTCAAGGGCGACATCGACGACGAGCTCGCCTTCTACTACGACATCGTCAAGAAGTCGTTCGACGCGACGCTCGCGGCGATCCGTCCGGGACTGCCGGTGGCGGAGCTGCACCGCATCTCGTGCGAGCCCATCGAGGCCGCCGGCCAGCCGACCCAGCTGACGAAGAAGCCGGGCGAGGTGCTCGACGAGGGGTACTTCCACTCGCTCGGACACGGCGTGGGGCTCGAGGTGCACGAACCGCCGAGCCTCAACCAGAACGATGCCGTCCTCGTGGCCGGTGACGTCATCGCCATCGAGCCGGGCTGCTACCGCCAGGGCTTCGGAGGCGTTCGCCTCGAGGACATCGTGCTGGTGACCGAGGACGGCTACGAGCTCATCTCGGACTACCCCTACGACCTCGTGCCCGTCTCGCTGCCCCGGGGCAAGTGAGGATGGCGCGCGACGCCCGGATCGACGACCGCGCCGACGAGATCGTCGCGAGCTGGCGGGAACTGTGCCGGTTCCCGACAGTCGCCGGTCGCCTCGACGCGATCGCAGCGGCCGCCGACTGGATCGAGGAGCGCCTCGCGCCGCTGATGGACCGCGTCGTGCGCTACGACATCCCCGGTTATGGTCCCGTCGTGGTCGGTTTCCGAGCCGGAGCGAGCGATGCGTCGCTGCTGCTGTACAACCACTACGACGTTCAGCCCGAGGGCGATCCGTCGCGCTGGACCTCGCCGCCGTACGCCGCCGAGATCCGGGACGGTGCGATGTACGCGCGCGGCGCGTGCGACGACAAGGCCGACGTGGCGGGCCGTCTCGCCTCGCTTCGCCTCTGGATCGAGGACCACGACGGGCGGACTCCGTTCGGCGTCATCTACCTCGCGGACCCGTGCGAGGAGATCGGCAGCCCGGGCCTGGACGCGGTCCTCGCCGCGCACGCGGCCGAGCTGCGGGCCGACGCGTGCCTGTGGGAGAGCTACCTCCGCGAGGAAGACGGGCGCCCCGCCGTCGGGTTCGGATGCCGGGGCTCGCTCGAGATCGAGCTGTCGCTCGACATCCTCGCCGCGGCGCAGCATCCGTCGTACTCCTCGATCCTGCGCTCCGCACCGCTCGAG
This sequence comes from Microbacterium sp. AISO3, assembly GCF_002204305.1. Classification (NCBI taxonomy): domain Bacteria; kingdom Bacillati; phylum Actinomycetota; class Actinomycetes; order Micrococcales; family Microbacteriaceae; genus Microbacterium; species Microbacterium sp. AISO3. Next base: position 349,108 of record NZ_NHRF01000002.1, read on the forward strand.
CTGATGGGGGCGATCTCGTCGATGCGCACCGACGACGGCCGGATCGCCGTCGCCGGTGTGCGGGATGAGGCTCTCGTCCCCGACGAGCGCGCACGTCGCCGCACGGCGGACATCACCCTGCCCGGACCCTCGATCGCGCGTGACGGCGTGTCGCCCTATCTGCCGGGGACGGACGCGGAGCTCTCGACGCGGTTCGTCTTCGAGCCGTCGGTGAGTCTCTCCGGGTTCGACCTCGACGAGGGCGTGCGGCAGAGCATTCCGGCGTCGGCGTCCGCACGCGTGCGCTTCGGGCTCGTCCCCGGGATGCAGCCGGAGCGCGTGGTGGATGCCGTCCGCGCCCACCTCGCCGCACGGCATCCGGACATCTCGGTATCCGTCATCCGCGCCCTCGCGCCCGCGTACTCTCCGGTCGAGTCCGCCTTCGGCGAGGCCGTCGTGCGCGCCGCCGGGCATGCCTTCGGCGCCGACGCGGTCGTCTACGACGTGATGACGGGAGCGGGTCCCGGCGCCCTGTTCCTCGAGTACCTCGGAGCCCCCATCATCTCCCCCACCGGTACCCTGCGACCGGCCGGGAACATGCACGGCTACGATGAGCACGGCTACGTCGAAGACTTCCTCGACCACGTCCAGTTCACCCTCGACGTCCTCCGAGAGCTCGAACGCAGCGGCTTCGCCGACACACCCCGGGGAGGGGCATGACGACCGATCCAGCGCACCTGCGCTCGCTGCTCGAACCCGAGCGCGAGGTCCTCGAGATCGACGACGTCGATCGGCGGATCCTGCATCGCCTGCACGAGGACGCCCGTGCGTCGATGCGCAGCATCGCGGCGGACGTCGGGATGTCGGCTCCGGCTGTCGCAGAGCGCATCGCGCGGATGGAACGCGGGCACGTCATCCGCCGGCACACGATCGAGCTCGACTGGGCGGCGCTGGGATATCCGATGCTCGTCGTGATGCCGTTACGGCTGACCGGGAACGCCGACGCCGCGGCGGTGCTGACCGCGCTGAAGGCGATCGACGCCATGACGGAGGTCATCGTCCTCGCCGCTGGTTACGACCTGATGGCGCGGTTCCGTGTTCGCGACCATGCCGATCTGCAGCGCCTGCTCGTCGAGCAGGTCTGGCCGATCCCGGGCATCGACCGCGTCGAGACCATGCTCGCCATCGGCCGCCTCGCCGATCCCGAGCCGCTGCAGCACGTCCTGGCGACCGAGACCCCCGCGCGCAAACGCCGCCGCCCATGAGCCGCCGTCCCCCGGCTTAACATCGACCCGGGAGGAAGAATGACGCACGTGTCACGGACCCGGCTGTGGTGGGAGATCGCCCTCGTTCTGGCGCTCTCGGTCGGCCGGTCGGCGTTCTTCTCGGTGCTGTCGTTCCTCGAGGCGGTGACCAGCCCGGTGAGCCTCGGTGACCAGTCGACCTCGCTCAATCCCGGTGCAGCGACCGTCGACCCGTGGCAGGTGGTGTCGCAGGTCTTCTCGAACCTCTTCAACCTCGCGCCCGTCGCGTTGGCGATCTACTTCCTCTGGGAGCCGGGCCGCTCGGCGCTGCGCCGGATCGGCCTCGACTTCCGGCTGTTCGGAAAGGATGCCGGCACCGGCATCCTGCTCGTCGTCATCATCGGTGTTCCGGGCCTCGGGCTGTACGCACTCGGACGGGCACTGGGGATCACCGTCCAGGTGGGGGCCGCGCCGCTCGACGGCGGGTGGACGGCCATCCTGCTCCTCGCCCTCGCGGCGCTGCGGGCCGGCCTCACCGAAGAGGTCATCTTCATCGGCTACCTGTTCGACCGGCTGCGCCGGCTCGGCTGGAGCACCTGGACGATCATTCTGTCCACGGCGGCGCTTCGCGGCGCCTATCACGCGTACCAGGGCGTCGGTCCGATCTTCGGGAACATCGCTATGGGCGTGGTCTTCGGATGGGTCTATCACCGCTGGGGCCGAGTGATGCCGCTCGTCATCGCGCACGTCGTGATCGACCTCATCGCGTTCATCGGCTATCCGCTCGCCGCGGCGTGGTGGCCCGGACTCTTCTGACCCTCTGGTGGCATCGAGAACGTACCCCGCCGTCGAGCACACACGTTAGACGATGAGTGCTCGACGGGACGGTGCGCTCTCGCGAAGCGGACGGCCGTTCATGCGAAGGCCTCCGGCGGCGGGCAGGCGCACACGAGGTTGCGGTCGCCGTAGGCCTGGTCGATCCGGCGCACGGGCGGCCAGTACTTTCCGCGGACGAGGGACCGCACGGGATACACCGCCTCTTCGCGCGAGTAGGCATGCGCCCACTCCGACGCCACGACCGCCTCAGCCGTGTGCGGAGCGCTCACCAGCGGATTGTCGTCGGCGGGCCACTCCCCTGCAGCCACCCGGTCGGCCTCGGCGCGGATCGCGACCATCGCCTCGATGAAACGGTCGATCTCGGCGAGATCCTCCGACTCCGTCGGTTCGACCATGAGTGTTCCCGCCACCGGGAACGACATCGTCGGCGCGTGGAAGCCGTAGTCGATCAGTCGCTTCGCGACGTCGTCCACGGTGATGCCGGTGCGCTCGCGCAGCGGACGGAGATCCAGGATGCACTCGTGCGCGACGAGACCTCCTTCGCCCGCGTAGAGCACCGGGTAGTGCTCGCGGAGCCGCACCGCGACGTAGTTCGCCGCGAGGACAGCCGCGCCGGTCGCATCGCGCAGGCCGCGCGCGCCCAGCATGCGCACGTACGCCCAGGAGATCGGGAGGATGGACGCCGAACCGTAGGGCGCCGCCGACACCGGACCACCCTCGAACACGAAGCCGCCGGCGTGCTCCGCGCGCTGCGCGAACGGATGCGACGGCAGGAATGCCGCGAGGTGCGCCTTGGCCGCCACGGGACCGACACCCGGTCCGCCGCCGCCGTGCGGGATGGCGAACGTCTTGTGCAGGTTGAGGTGCGAGACGTCGCCGCCGAGGTCGCCGAAGCGGGCGTAGCCGAGCAGCGCATTGAGGTTCGCACCGTCGACGTAGACCTGCCCGCCCGCCGCGTGCACCGCCTCGGTGATGGCGAGCACCTCGTGCTCGTAGACGCCGTGGGTGGACGGGTAGGTGATCATGAGGGCCGACAGGGTCTCCGCATGCTGCGCGATCTTCGCGCGCAGGTCGTCGAGATCGACGTTGCCGGCCTCGTCGCAGGCCACCACGACGACGCGCATCCCGGCGAGCACGGCGGATGCCGCATTCGTGCCGTGCGCCGACGACGGGATGAGGCAGACGGTGCGGTCGTCGTCGCCGCGTGACCGGTGGTAGCCGCGGATCGCGAGGAGCCCGGCGAGCTCGCCCTGCGAGCCGGCGTTGGGCTGCAGCGACACGGTGTCGTAGCCCGTGACCTCGGCGAGCCAGGCCTCGAGCTGCTCGACGAGGTCGAGGTACCCGCGCACGTCGTCGGCGGGCGCGAACGGATGCACCCGTGCGAACTCCGGCCAGGTCACCGCGGCCATCTCGGTCGCGGCATTGAGCTTCATCGTGCACGACCCGAGCGGGATCATGCCGCGGTCGAGCGCGTAGTCGCGATCGGCGAGGCGCTTGAGGTAGCGCATCATCGCCGTCTCGGAGTGGTGGCTGTTGAAGACCGGATGCGTGAGGTACTCGTCCTCGCGCAGCAGCCCCGGCAGGGCGTGCCGCTCCGGCCACGCCCGGCCGGCGACGAAGGCGAACGCGCGTTGGTCGGGCCCACCGAACGCCTGCGCGATCCGGTGCAGGTCGGTCGTGGTCGTCGTCTCGTCGACCGAGACGCCGACCGTGTCGCCGTCGCGGAGCCACAGCTGGTAGCCGAGCTCGCGCGCGGCCGCGACGACCGCGCCGGCCCGACCCGGGACCCGGACGGTCAGGGTGTCGAAGAAGTACCGGTGCGCGACCTCTGCGCCGGCCTCCGTCAGCCACTCGGCGAGCAGCGCCGCGTGGCCGGCCGCCGCCTGAGCGATGCCCCGCAGCCCGTCCGGCCCGTGGTAGACGGCGTACATCGATGCCATCACGGCGAGCAGCACCTGCGCGGTGCAGATGTTCGACGTGGCCTTCTCGCGCCGGATGTGCTGCTCGCGAGTCTGGAGCGACAGCCGGTACGCCGGGTCGCCCGCGGCGTCGACCGAGACGCCCACGAGGCGCCCGGGCAGCTGCCGCTCGAGACCGGAGCGCACCGCCATGTACCCGGCGTGCGGGCCGCCGAAGCCCATCGGTACGCCGAAACGCTGCGTCGTGCCGACGGCCACATCCGCACCGAGCGAACCGGGTGATCGCAGCAGGGTCAGCGCGAGCAGATCCGCGGCGACGACGACGAGACCGCCGGCGGCCTGCACCTCGCCGATGACCGTGCTGGGGTCCCACACCCGGCCGGACGCGCCGGGGTACTGCACGAACGCCCCGAACACCGGCTCGTCGGACGGGCGCGGGGCGGCGTCGGCGAAGTCGATCTCGCGCAGTTCGATCCCGAGCGCCTCGGCGCGATGTCCGAGCAGCGCCTTCGTCTGCGGCAGCGCATCGGCGTCGACGAGGAACACGTTGCTCCGCGACTTCGACGCCCGACGAGCCACGAGCATGCCCTCGACGACGGCCGTGGCCTCATCGAGCATCGACGCGTTCGCCGTCGCGAGCCCGGTCAGGTCGGTGACCATCGTCTGGAAGTTGATGAGCGCCTCCAGACGGCCCTGCGAGATCTCCGGCTGGTACGGCGTATATGCGGTGTACCAGGAAGGGTTCTCGAGGACGTTGCGCTGGATGACGGCGGGCGTGAAGGTGTCGTAGTACCCGAGGCCGATCATGGACCGCGCCGGACGGTTGCGCGACGCCATCGCCCGCAGCTCCGCGAGTGCCTCGTGCTCGGGCACCGCCGCCGGGATGACGCTGTCGGAGATCGCACCCACCTGAATGGCTGCCGGTACGGCTCGCGCGAGCAGCGCGTCGACGTCGGGATAGCCGAGCGCGTCGAGCATCCGCTGCTGGGCGGCGCCGTCGGTGCCGATATGACGGGCGGCGAAAGCGGAGGTCATCGCTCTCCGCCGGTGAGCTCGACGTACGCGGCGCGGTCGAGCAGCGCGTCGGCATCGGCTGGCTCGATCTCGATGCGAACGAGCCAGCCGTCGCCGAACGGTCCGGCGTTGACGAGCGAGGGATCGTCGACGACGGCCTCGTTGATGTCGACGACTGTTCCGCTGAGCGGGGCGTAGAGCTCGCCGACGGATTTCGTCGACTCGATCTCGCCGCAGACGGTGTCGGCGGTCACGGCCGTGCCGACGGCCGGGAGATCGACGAACACGACGTCACCGAGCTTCTCCGCGGCGTAATCGGTGATGCCGACGGTCGCGGTGGTGCCCGAGAGGGCGACCCACTCGTGCTCGGCGGTGTACTTCAGGGCGTCGAGATCGGTCATTTCTTCCTCCGGTAGAACGGCAGCGTGGTGACGGTGGCGGGAATGCGGGTGCCGCGGACATCGAGACCGAGCTCGGTACCCGGTGCGGTGTGTTCGGGTGCGACGTAAGCCATGGCGATGGGATGCCCGAGGGTCGGGCTCAGGGCGCCGCTCGTGACCTCGCCGACGCGCTCGCCGTCGGGGCCGAGGACGGCGTAGCCCGCACGGCCGGCGCGGCGGCCCTCCGAGACGAGACCGACGAGCACGGGCGCCGACGTCGACGCGCGGGCGGCCAGGCCCTCGCGCCCCACGAAGGCACCCTTGTCGGCGGCGACCACGCGGCCGAGGCCCGCCTGTGCGGGAGCGACGTCGAGCGACAGCTCGTGTCCGTAGAGCGGCATCCCGGCCTCGAGCCGAAGCGTGTCGCGCGAGGCGAGTCCCGCGGGGGCGAGCCCGAGCGGCGCCCCGGCCGCGAGCAGGGCGTCCCAGAGGGCTTCGGCCGCACCGGCCGGAATCATCAGCTCGAACCCGTCTTCGCCGGTGTACCCGGTGCGCGCCAGGAGCAGGGGCTCGCCTGCGAACTCGCCCGCCGTCCACGCGTAGTAGCGCGTGTCCGCGAGTGCGAGTCCGGGCGTCGTGAGACCCGGGGTGGCCTCGAGCACGGCCAGCGCGGCGGGGCCCTGGACGGCGAGGAGGGCGTAGTCGTCGGTGAGATCGCGGACCTCGGCATCCCAGCCTTCGGCCCGCTCCTGCAGCGCGGCCCACACCGCCGCGCGGTTGCCGGCGTTCGCGATGATCAGGAAGCGCTCGCCGCCGAGGCGGTAGACGATGACGTCGTCGATGATGCCGCCGTCGTCGGCGAGGACGAGCGAGTACTTCGCCTTCCCGACGCGCATCGTCGAGATCGCCCCGGCGAGTGCCGCGTCGAGGCATTCGCCGGCGACCGACCCGGTCACCTCGAACTCGGCCATGTGCGAGATGTCGAACAGTCCGGCGGCGGTGCGCACGGCGTGGTGCTCGGCCAGGTCGGACGTGTAGCGGACGGGCATGAGCCAGCCGCCGAAGTCGGTGAACGACGCGCCGAGGGCAGCGTGACGATGGTGCAGGACGGTGGAGCGGGGATCTGACATGAGTTCTCCCGTTGCGGGCGGGCGGCTGCCACGGCTGCGGCATCCGGAACTCCCCCTCTGTCTTGGGCCTGAGAGTTTCACCGGGCGAACCCGGCTTTCACCGTCGGCGGATCCCCGAGAGGATCGCTTTCCAGAGCGGCCGGACGCGCGCGGTACGCGGACCTGAGAGATTGGCGGGGAGGCTTGCTCCTTCGGTGCCCGGATTGCTCCGGGGCTCTCCCGCGTGCGTCATGCGGCCTGTCTTCAGTTGCGCGATCAGCATAGCGTCACCGCTCGCGAGAACGCGCAGGCGGTGAGCACCGCCCGCCGGTCAGCGGGTGCAGCTCCCGGCGCGCACGGCGGGAGCATCCGCCGAGACGCCCGCGAGCACGGGCAGCAACTCCGTCGTCGTCATCGCGTATCCGCGTCGCTCGTCATCCGCACCGCGCGCGAACACGACTCCGGCCACGTCACCGGCGTCGGTCAGCAGCGGCCCGCCTGAGTTGCCGGGCCTGACATCGGCATCGAGCGCGTAGATCTCGCGGGGCGTGCTCGACTGGTCGTAGATGTCGGGGACCGGCGCCGAGCCGACCGACAGAACGAAGGCGGCACCGCTCGTGAACGGGCCACCGAGCGGATAGCCCTGGACGGCGACGGCTGCGCCGGCCGCGACCGGCGGGACGACCGGCAGCGGTGTCGCCCCCAGATCGGACACGGCGATGACGGCGAGATCGTCTACCGGGTCGAAGTAGACGATGCGCCCCTCGCGCGCGTCGCGGCCGGGGAGCTCGACGACGGGCGTGTCGACGCCCGCCACGACGTGCGCGTTGGTCACGATGAGGTCGTCGGCGGCGACGAAGCCCGAACCGGTCATCGACACGCCGCAGGCGTAGGCGGTGCCGCTGATGCGGGCGACGGATGCCGCGGCACGCTGCAGCTCGGGGTCGTCGAGCGCGACCGCGGGGGCGGTCGGCTCCACCTCGGGGCGCAGCAGCTCGCCGATGCGCGGGATCCCCTCGTCGATGACGAACCCGCGCACCTCGGCGAGCGCGGTGTCGACCGGGTCGGGGGTGAGGCCGTCGATGAAGGAGAGCACGCGCGACGAGGCCACGGCTGTGGCGACGAGCGGCATGCCGCTCGCCGTGACCGCGCCGGCGCCGAGCAGGAGGACGAGACCGCCCGCGATCGTCGCACCACCGGCCCCGAGGATGCGGTCGAGGACACGAAGCTTGGCCCGGTCGACCCCGCGGCGCAGGGCGGCCCCGATCGCCGTGCCGAGCGCGGTGCACAGGACGATGATCGCGATGGCGCACACCGCGAGCACGAGCGATCGGTACTCCCAGTCGGCGACACCGGGCGCGATGAGGGGAACGGCCCAGACGGCGAGGAGCGAGCCGATCACGAGCCCGGCGAGCGATCCCGCGATCGCGACGAGGCCTCGCGTGACGCCGATGGCGAAGAAGCCGACGAGGAGGATCACGACGATGACGTCGACCAGCAGCACAGGACCTCCTCGGGAACGGCTGACAGCGTACGTGCTCCCGCTGTGAGTCCCCCGGTTTGCCGTTCGTGTCGCCATGACTATAAGATCGTTGCGTACAGTTAGGGTCACAATGACACGAAGTAACGGCGAGGCCGCCCACGACGACATCCGAGTCGCCGTGTCGACGGTCATCTTCAGCCTCCGACACGGTGGCGAGGATCTCCCGTCCGTCGTCCTCCCCCTCGTTCGCCGCACGCGCGACCCCCACGCCGGGCAGTGGGCTCTTCCCGGCGGATGGCTCGACGTGTCGGAGAACCTCGAGGCCGCGGCATCCCGGACCCTCGCCGAGACGACGGCGCTGACCCCGAGTTATCTCGAGCAGCTCTACGTCTTCGGCGACGTCGGACGCTCCCCCTCGCGGGTCGTGTCGATCGTCTATTGGGCGCTCGTGCGCGAAGACGTCGCGTCGACACCGCTTCCCGAGGACGAGAACGTCGCCTGGTTCGACACGGCCGACCTGCCGGAGCTGGCGTTCGACCACCGCAGCATCATCGAGTACGCGCTGTGGCGGCTGCGCAACAAGGTGGGTTACAGCCGTATCGCGCACGGGCTGCTCCCCGATCTGTTCACCCTCGCCGAGCTTCGCGAGGTCTACGAGGCCATCGGCGGTAAGCGTCTCGACCCGGCCAACTTCCGCCGTCAGGTCGAGGGGTCGGGCACCCTCATCCCGACACGCGAGTTCCGCACCGGCAGCCACCGGCCCGCCCGCCTGTACCGCTACAACCACGATGTCGAGCTCGCCGACCGCGGCCCGCTCCCCCGATGAAGGAACGCGCATGACCACATCTCCGCTCACACTGTCGCCGCGACCCATCGACCCGAGTGTCGACCACGGCATCCAGGCGATCGTCGCCGGGGCGTCGACCGCCCAGACGTGCACCACCGATCTCGCCGCGGGACCCTGGAGCTTCGACACGCGGCCCGGGTACGGCCCGGGATCGTCGATGGGCGACGTCATCCCGGCGGGAGCGCCGCGCCAGGGCGAGCTCCCCGAGTACTACCGGACTGCCGACGAGGCCGAGCTGCACGACCGGATCGCCGACGCGAAGGCCGCCCTCGGCGACCGCGTCGTCGTGCTGGGGCACTTCTACCAGCGGGAGGAGGTGGTTCGGCATGCCGACTACGTGGGCGACTCGTTCCAGCTCGCGGAGGCCGCGAAGGCTCACCCCGAAGCGGAGGCCATCGTCTTCTGCGGGGTGCATTTCATGGCGGAGACCGCCGATCTCCTGTCGCAGCGCGAGCAGGCCGTCATCCTGCCGAACCTCGCCGCGGGGTGCTCGATGGCCGACATGGCCTCGATCGACGAGGTCGAGGAGTGCTGGGAGCAGCTCGCGGAGATCTACGGCGCCCTCGACGAGCCCGATGCCGAGGGACTGCTTCCGGTGATCCCGGTCACGTACATGAACTCGTCCGCGGCCATCAAGGGCTTCGTCGGCCGCAACGGCGGCATCGTGTGCACCTCATCGAACGCGCGCGCGGTGCTCGAGTGGGCATTCGCCCGGGGGCGGCGCGTCCTCTTCTTCCCCGACCAGCACCTGGGCCGCAACACGGCGAAGGCGATGGGGGTCGCCCTCGACCGGATGCCGATGTGGAACCCTCGGCGGCCGCTCGGAGGCAACGACGAAGCGTCCGTGCGAGACGCACGGGTCATCCTCTGGCACGGGTTCTGCTCGGTCCACCGCCGCTTCACCGTCGATCAGATCGAGCGCGCCCGCGCCGAACACCCCGGCGTCCGCGTCATCGTCCACCCCGAGTGCCCGATGCCGGTCGTGGACGCCGCAGACGAGGCGGGCTCGACGGAGTACATCCGCCGCGCGATCGACGGCGCGACCGAGCCCTCGGTCTTCGCGGTCGGCACCGAGATCAACCTGGTCCAGCGGCTCGCCGCGCAGTACCCGCAGCACCGCATCTTCTGCCTCGACCCCGTGGTGTGCCCGTGCTCGACGATGTACCGGATCCATCCCGGCTACCTCGCGTGGGTCCTCGACGAGCTGCGCGCGGGGCGGACGCCCAACCGCATCCAGGTCTCCGACGACGTCGCGGTTCCCGCGCGCGCCGCGCTCGAACGGATGCTGGCGGCTCGGCCGTGACCCGCCGGGTCGTCGTCGTGGGCTCGGGCCTCGCCGGCGGGATGTGCGCCCTGCGAGCGGCCGGCACCGGCTGCGAGGTCGTACTGGTCACGAAGGGGTCCCTCGGCGAGGGAAGCACCGCCTACGCGCAAGGCGGCATCGCCGCGGTGACCGCCGTGGGCGACTCCGTGCTCGCCCACGTCGACGACACTCTGCGCGCCGGGGCGGGCCTCGGCGAGCGCGACGCCGTGCGCGTGCTCGCGTCCGCGGGTCCGGACGCCGTCGGGGCGCTCGAGGCGATCGGGGTCGCGTTCGATCGCGACGACAGCGGAGCGCTGCGCCTCGGACTCGAGGGAGCCCACCGGGTTCCGCGCATCCTGCACGCCGGCGGCGACGCAACCGGCGACGCGATCCAGCGGGCGCTGAACCGGGCGCTGAACGCAGCACCCGTCGACATCCGCACCGATTCGTTCGTCACCGACCTCGTGGTCGAGGACGGGGCGGTGCGCGGGGTGCGTGTCCTCTCGGGTGAACGCACCGACACGCTGACGGCGGATGCGGTGGTCCTCGCCACCGGCGGGGCGGGCCAGCTGTACGCGCATACGACCAATCCAGCCGTCGCGACGGCCGACGGGGTCGCCCTCGCCCTACGCGCCGGAGCGACCGTCGCGGACCTGGAGTTCGTGCAGTTCCACCCCACCGCACTGACGGACGGGACGCTGGTGTCCGAAGCCGTGCGCGGCGAGGGCGCCGTCCTCGTCGACGAGCGCGGGCACCGCTTCTGCGTCGAGGCGCATCCCGACGCGGAGCTCGCTCCACGAGACGTCGTGGCGCGCGCGATCGCGAGCGCGATGGCCCGTCAGGAGGGGCGGCCGGTGCTGCTCGATGCCACCAGGCTCCGCGAGACGCCGTCGGCGACGGCGGCCTTCCTGGCGGCCCGCTTCCCGACGATCGATGCGGCCGTACGAGCGCGCGGGTGGGACTGGGCGCGGCATCCGGTTCCCGTCACTCCGGCCGCGCATTACCTGATGGGCGGCGTCGCGACGGATCTCGACGGCCGGACCGACCTCGACGGCCTGTTCGCGGTCGGCGAGGTCGCGCGCACCGGCGTGCACGGAGCCAATCGGCTGGCGTCGAACTCGCTGCTCGAGGCCGTCGTGTTCGGCACGCGCGCGGCCGACGCGATCACCGGTGCCGCGCGACGGACGGCTCCCGTCTGGCCGGGCGGTGCGCAGTCGACTCGAACGCCGGCGGCCGCGTCGGCGGTCCCCCGGCGGACCCCGACGAGCGAACCGTTCAGCCGCGAGGCACTGCAGACGCTGATGTGGGAGCACGTCGGCCTGCAGCGCGATGCCGCCGGACTCGGCCTCGCGCTCGGCGCTCTCGACGCGTGGACGCAAGCCGCAGCGCCACCCCGCTCGCGCCGCGAGCACGAGGACGCCAACCTGCTGCTGGTGGCCCGCGCGCTCACCGCGGCCGCTCTCGGACGGCCTCGGTCGCTCGGCGCCCACCACCGTCGCGACGACGCATCTGCCGCCCCGTTCGTCGACACCGCCCTCACGTCCGCCGTCCTGCCCGAGAAGGTCGCATGATGCTCACCGCCCGTCAGATCGCCTCCGTCGTCGGCCCCGCCCTCGACGAGGACGCCCCCTGGGGCGATCTCACCAGCAGCTCGTTCATCCCCGCCTCCGCACGCGCGACAGCCGCGCTCGTCTCCCGCGTCGACGGCGTCCTCAGCGGTGTGTCGGTGTTCGCGGCCGCCTTCGCACTCACCGACCCGGGGTGCGAGGTCGTCATCGACGTTCCCGACGGTGCGCGCATCCGCCCCGGCGACACGCTGGCGACGGTGCGCGGGCCGGCTCGCGCGGTGCTGACCGCCGAACGGGTGGGCCTGAACCTCGCCCAGCGGATGTCCGGGATCGCCACGCTCACACGCCGCTATGTCGACGCGGTCGCGGGCACCCGGGCGCGGATCACCGACACGCGCAAGACCACTCCGGGGCTCCGCGCGCTCGAGCGGCAGGCCGTCCGGGACGGCGGCGGCCACAACCACCGGTTCTCCCTCTCGGATGCCGTCATGCTCAAGGACAACCACCTCGGCGTCATCACCGCCGACGGCACCGGACTGACCGAAGCGCTGCAGCGGGCGATGGCTCGACTTCCCCACACCACCCACGTCGAGGTGGAGGTCGATCGGGTCGACCAGATCGAGCCCGTGCTCGCGGCGGGCGTCGACACGATCATGCTCGACAACTTCTCGCTCGATGACCTGCGCCGCGGTGTCGCGCTCGTCGGCGGTCGCGCGAGCGTCGAGGCGTCGGGCGGGGTCTCCCTCGAGAGCGTGCACGCGATCGCCGAGACCGGTGTCGACATCATCTCGGTCGGAGCGCTCACGCATTCCGCACCCGCCCTCGACCTCGGCCTCGATCTCATCGTCGACGCGCACTGATGCTGTACCTCGATCACGCCGCGGGCGGTCCGGTGCGCCGTGAAGTGCTCGAGGCGATGGCCCCGTTCCTCACGGGACGATTCGGCAATCCCTCGAGCGTCCACACGGTCGGCGAGGACGTAGCTGGAGCGCTCGAGGACGCCCGCCGCCGCACCGCGACAGTGCTCGGCATGCGCGCGGGTGACATCGTCTTCACCTCCGGCGGCACGGAGGCGAACAACCTCGCGATCGCCGGCATCGCGCTCGGGGCCCGAGGCCGCACCCCCGGCCACATCGTCACGACCGCGGTGGAGCACGACTCGGTGCTCGCCGTCTGCCGTCATCTCGAGCGGATCCACGGATACGAGGTCGACGTCCTTCCCGTCGACGCCGCAGGGCGCGTGACCCCGGATGCCGTCGCGCGGGCCGTGCGCGACGACACCGCCGTCGTGAGCGTCGGCTATGCCAACAACGAGGTCGGCACCGTCCAGGATGTCGCCGAGATCGCACGAGCCCTCCCGTCGGTGCCGCTGCACGTGGATGCCGTCCAGGCCGCCGGCTGGCTGCCGCTCTCCGGCACCGGCGCCTCGGCCCTCTCCATCGCGGGGCACAAGATCGGCGCACCCCAGGGCATCGGTGTCCTCGGCGTGCGCGGCCGGCTTCCGCTCGAACCCGTGCTGCACGGCGGAGGTCAGGAGCGCGGCCGGCGCTCCGGCACGCAGAACGTCGCGGGGGCGGTCGGGCTCGCCGTCGCGCTCGAACTCGCCGAGCGCGAGCGCCACGACGCCGTTGCGCGTGCCACCGCCGCGCGCGACGCGTTCACGGCTCGCGTGCTCGACACCGTCTCCGGCGCGCGCGTCACCGGCGACCCGGATCGGAGGCTTCCCGGCCTCGCCTCCTTCACGTTCGCCGCGACCTCGGGCGAGGCCGTGCTCCTCGAGCTGGAACGGCGCGGGATCGTCACGAGCAGCGGGTCGGCCTGCGCCGCGGGCAGCGACGAGCCCTCGCACGTCCTGACCGCGATGGGCATGCACCCCGACGACGCCCGCACCGCGGTCAGATTCAGCTTCGATCGCACAGCGCCGCCCGATGCGTCGGCGCTCGCCGGAGCCGTGGCCGACGCCGTCTCGGCAGTACGATCGGGGTCGTGAGCCCGCCCGTCGTCACCGTCATCGTCCCCGGCCGCGACGTCGCCCCCTATGCCGAGGAGGCCCTGGAGTCGCTTCGAGCCCAGACCCTCGTCGAGTGGACCGCGATCCTGATCGACGACGGTTCGCGCGACGCGACCGGCGACATCTTCGCCGCGGCGGCGGCATCCGACGAGCGGTTCCGTGTGCGTGCACACGACCGTCCCGTCGGCCTGGGGGCCGCGAGGAACGCCGGGCTCGATCTCGTCGACACTCCGTTTGTCGCCTTCCTCGACGCCGACGACGTCCTGACCGCCTCGGCGCTCCAGCGGTGGGTCAGCACGCTCGACGCATCGGGCTCCGACTTCGTCGCCGGCGCGTACGTCCGGCTGCGACCGACCGACGAGGGCTACGTACCGGGCCCCGTGCAGCCCTGGGTCGCGGCATCCACGCAGCCGGCACGCATGGGGGTCACCCTCGCGGACCATCCGGAGGCCTCGGGCAACATCGTCGCGTGGTCCAAAGCGAGCCGCATCGAGTTCTGGCGTCGTCACCGCCTGCGCTTCCCCGAGAACCGGCTGTACGAGGACCAGCTGGTGGCGCAGCAGATGTACACGCGCGCCCGCGCCTTCGACGTGATCCCCGACGTCGTCGTGCACTGGCGCGAACGCGCCGACGGATCGTCGATCACCCAGCACCGCGCGCAACTGCCGGTGCTGACCGACTATCTCGAGGCGCTGCGATCGGGCCTCGCCGTCCTCGACTCCGCCGATGCCCGCGACGCCGCCGCGGCCCGCGTGCGCCTCGTGCTCGACATGGACGTCCCGCCGCTCGTGCGCATCGCCGCGACCCACCCCGATCCCGAGTACCGCCGCCGGGTGGGCGAGCTGGTCCGTGACTTCCGCGAGCGGGCGCCGGGCCACCGCCCGAGCGACCCGGCGACGACGGACCTCTGGGACATCGCCCGTCTCTGGTGATCCATCATGCGCGTCCGCGCTGATCGCCCCGGGGCGAACGCTGGCGCCGTGTCCGCACCCCCGGGAATAATCGACCCGTCGGGGCGTTGGCCCTGCGGAGTCCGCCCTCGGGTGACGACCGATCTTCCGACCGAGGAGTTGCCCATGGCCGTCGCGCCGTCGTCCACCACAGCATCCACGCCCACCGCGCACCCGGGTGCGCCGACCGTCGTCTCGGCCGAGGCGAACCGGGTCATCTGGCTCCTGCTCGTCGCAGCCTTCGTCGCGATCCTCAACGAGACGACGATGGGCGTCGCGATCCCCCATCTCATCGCCGACTTCCGGATCACGGCCGTGGCGGCGCAATGGCTCACGACCGCGTTCATGCTGACGATGGCCGTCGTCATCCCGATCACCGGCTTCCTGCTGCAACGACTGACCACCCGCGCCGTCTTCACCGCGGCGATGACCCTGTTCTCGACGGGAACGCTCATCGCCGTGCTCGCTCCCGGCTTCGGATTCCTGCTGGTCGCGCGCGTGGTGCAGGCCTCGGGCACGGCGATCATGATGCCCCTGCTCATGACGACGCTGATGACCGTCGTACCGCCGCACGCCCGCGGCCGGATGATGGGACGGGTGAGCATCGTCATGTCGCTCGCCCCGGCGATCGGGCCCACCCTCTCCGGATTCCTCCTCGATACCCTCAGCTGGCGGTGGATCTTCGGCGTCGTCCTTCCCATCGCGCTCGTCTCCCTCGCGATCGGGGTCCGCTGGATCCACAACCTCGGCGAGACCCGACGCGCGCCCCTCGACGTCCTCTCCGTCGTTCTGTCGGCCTTCGGCTTCGGCGGGCTCGTGTTCGGGCTCAGCCAGATCGGCGCCGCGGGACACGGCGGCGGCGATGCCGAGGCCGCGGTCCCGGCGTCGAACCTGCCGCTCATCATCGCTCTGTCGGTCGGCGTGATAGCCCTCGGCGCCTTCGTCTGGCGGCAGATCGCCCTCCAGCGCAGCGATGACGCGCTGCTCGACCTGCGCGTGTTCCGTTCCACGAACTTCTCGCTGTCGGTCGCTCAGCTGGCCGTCATGTCGATGGCCTTCTTCGGCGCCATCACGCTGCTGCCGCTGTACATGCAGAACGTGCTCGGGCTCTCCGCGCTCGAGTCCGGGCTCCTCGTCCTCCCGGGATCGCTCGCGATGGGCATCGCCGGCCCGTTCATCGGGCGCGTCTACGACCGCTGGGGCACGCGCGTGCTCCTCATCCCCGGCGCCGTCATCGTGACCGGCATCCTGTGGAGCTTCACGACCCTCACCGAGAACACGTCGGTGTGGCTGCTGCTGGCGCTGCAGACCACACTCTCGCTGGGCCTGGCGATGTCGTTCACCCCGCTCTTCACCGCATCCCTCGGTTCGCTGCAGCCCCGGTTCTACTCGTACGGCAGTGCGATCGTCTCCACGGTGCAGCAGGTCGCAGGAGCCGCGGGCATCGCACTGCTCATCACCGTCATGTCCGCCGCGGAGGCGGGAGCGCTCGAACCCGGGACGACGGCCGCGGGCGCCGAGGGCGCACGTGCCGCCTTCCTCGTGGCCGCGATCATCGCGTCGCCGCTGATCATCGGAGCCCTTCTCATCCGCAAGCCGGCCGACAGCCCCGAGGGCGCACCCGCCCCGCACTGAGCCGCCGTCCGGCGTCGCCGAACGCGAACGACGAAGCCGCCGGGTGCATCACGCACCGGCGGCTTCGTCATCGCCTCGAAGCGACGTTCAGGAGGTCGAGCAGCATCCCCCGCCGCAGCACGAGCCTGCGTCGTCGTTGGCGGTGATCAGCAGGTTCTTCTCATCGGGAACCGGCTGCAGGGTCTGAGGCTGAGGCGTGGATGCGGTGGACATATCGCCATCGTAACCCCGCAGGGGACCATGCGTCGCTGAGGCTGTCAAGCGCGTCGCAGCGTCCCCCGGCCGAGCGTACCGTCGGATCCATGAGCACTCTCGATGGCAAGAAGATCGCATTCCTGGCAACCGACGGCTTCGAGGACAGCGAGCTGACCTCGCCGTGGCAGGCCGTCTCCGACGCCGGCGCCACCGTCGTCCTCGTCGCTCCGGAATCTGGCGAGATCACCGGCAAGAACGGTCACTCCCAGAAGGTCGACGTGGTCACGTCCGACGCCGAGGCCGATGAATACGACGCGCTCGTCCTCCCCGGCGGCGTCGTCAACGCCGACAACCTCCGACTCGACGCGAACGCCGTCGACTTCACGCGCGCGTTCTTCGAGCAGCACAAGCCCGTCGCCGCCATCTGCCACGCGGCATGGATCCTCGCCGAGGCCGACGTCCTCTCGGGACGCACGCTGACGAGTTTCCCGAGTCTGCGCACCGATCTCGTCAACGCCGGCGCGACCTGGGTCGACGAGGAGGTCGTGGTCGACCAGGGCCTCGTCTCGAGCCGGACGCCCGACGACCTGCCCGCCTTCAACGCGAAGGTCGTCGAAGAGATCGAAGAGGGCGAGCACTCCGGGCAGACCGCCTGAGCCATCCGTCCCGACCGCCGACGCCGCATCCGATCGCCCTCGCGAGCTCATGCTCCGGGGGCGATCGCCACACGGAGGTGACGGCCCGCGCGGGCGAGGTCGATCGCCTCGTCGAGCCGGGCGAAGGGAAGCGGCGCCGACACGAGGTCGGCGAACGGGTAGCGCCGGGTGCCCGGAGCACGCATGAACGCGACCGCCGCCACGAGATCGGCCGGCGTGGGCGCCCCGCCCCGCACGACGAGCTCCCGGGGGTCGGGGCTTGCGGCCATGAAGCGTGCGCTCAGGTCCGTTTCGAGGATGTGCTCGGGCGCCAGCGCGGCCCCGAAGCGCTCGGCCCGGGCCCGGACCCGAGGATCGGCTGAAGCCACCCGTGGCCGGCCACCGCTCGCGGCGATCATCGCCGCGAGCACGAGTGGATCGGCGCCCGTGCCCGCGACCGTCACGAGGAGATCCTCCGGATCGGCGGCCTCTTCCAGACGTCGCATGATCGCGGCCGCCCGCGCGCCCGCGCCGGGAACGGGCGCCAGGATGCAGGCCGGGAGCGCTTCGCCCACGCGGGCGATCGGCGTGCCCTCGACGAGATGCACATGGGTCGCGAAGCCGCCCACGAGCTCGCGGTGCGCGCCGATGCGCTCGTGCGGGCCCACGGCGCTCACGACGCGCTCCCCGAGCTCGAGTGGAATGCCATCCACCGCCGCGACGGTGCCGCCGAGCGCGGCGATCCTGCCGACGAACTCACGACCGAGAACCGTGGGAACCGGGCACTGCTCGTCACCGTCGGTGATGGCGAGGTCGTCCTCGGTGATCGTGACGAGGTCGATGCGCACCAGCACATCTCCCGGTCCCAGCACCACGCCGGGGACGGCGATCGTCTCAGGATCGCGCCCAGGCCCCATCCAGGCGCGGGCCAGCGCAGCAGGACGCAGCAGGACGTCCATCGGTGCTCGGGTCGCCAGTTCCATTCGCGCCCTCTCGCCGGTGGTGACCCCCTCACTGTCGCAAAGGCCACCGTCTGGCGGACGCGGCGGCGCACCCCGTTCCGCGAATGTTCACCGGATGGTGGGCGGACCGCCTCCCCGGGGCCGCGGGTACGCTGGAATCCGGCGCGCGAGTGCCGGAGAGGACCACCATGAGAATCGTCGACTCGGCCGACTGGCGCGATCGCCTCACCTACGAGACGCCCTACCGCGTCGCCGACGTCATGCCGGGTGATCCCGCGCGATGCGCCGCGTGTCCCGCTGATGCCGGCGCGCACGACCGCGACCACCTGTGGGCGGTCAAGCACCGTCACCCGACCAACCACGGCGGCTTCGTCCGGTTCTACTGCGAAGCCCACGTGCCCGAACGCAAGCAGCCCGCCGTCGCCGCGCGCACCGCGCCGGCCCGGCGAGCCGCTCCCCGCACGGCCGCTCCGCGCGCCCCGAAGGCGCCGGCTCCCTCGGATGTCGTGCGGGCGATGTGCCCGGACTGCTTCGTCGAGGTGTCCGCCGCGGGCGAGTGCGGCATCTGCGGCATCCGGATCTGATCGGGTGAACGCGCCGGCCGCCGCGGACTACCCGACCGCACTGTGGTGCCGGTCCCGCCGCGGGTCGGCGCTCTGCACGCGTCCGCGGGGACACGCCGGCCTGCACAATCGCCTGGGCACGTCGCAGATGTGGTCGGACGCTCAAGCAGATCCGCCACTGTGCGCCGGCAGCGGCGAGCCCGCGGAGGCGGCACCCTCGTTGCCCGACGGGTTTCCCTTCGGGCGCGGCATGTGCCCCGTGTGCACCGGATTCGTCGAGCTGACCGACGGTCGTCTGGAACGTCACGATGCCTTCCGCGGAACGACGGATGCCGCCGAGGGCGAGGCGCGGGCGCAGTGGTTCAATACCGTCGGGTGGAACTGACCGCCCGCGCGGCGGAGCGGTGAGCCCTCAGGCGCTCGCCTCGTCGTCTCGCCAGGGCAGGTTGAGGTCCTCGGCCGGCACGTCGACGTCCCCGACGTCGTCAGGACCACCCGTGCCGGGACGAGCCCGCACGAGGTCGTCGTCGACGTCCTCATCGGGGCTGGTCGGCGCCTCGTCCTGCTTCTCGCGGGTCTCGGTGTCGCTCGCCGGGCTGTAGCGCATGTCTTTGCGGACGGCCTCCGGCTCGGAGAGCGGTTCCTGGTCGGTCGCCGGGTCCTGCTGGCTCATCACGTCTCCCTCGCTGTCGGCGCGTCGACTCGACGCTCCCGACCACGGTAGGCAGCGCCGCAGATCGCGTCAGGCGCGTTGACCAGCCGAGAGCATCGTGCGATGATCCCGGCCGACTCGGGCAGTATCCGATGATCACCGTCCGCGCAAGTGCGAGGTGCCGGATGCGGTTACCCGACACAGTGTTGCCATGAGACGAATCACGTACGCGGGCGACACGGTGATCACGACGGATGACGTTGCGGAGGCACTGGTCGAGCTCACCGCCGCCGTGGCCAATTACGGCCGTGCGGAGGCCGTGCGGATTCCGATCGTGCTCGAGCCGAGCGGCCGCGTCGATGAGGCCGAACTCGTGATCGGCGTCGGCAACGACGTGCTGTCCGCCCCCGTCGAGTGGGACGCCGATGAACCGGACTTCTCCGAGGGCGCGGACGATCTGCGCGCGCACGAGAGCTACCCCCGGCGGGCGGAGGGCGCCCACCTCTACGCCGTCGACGACGAGCCTCCCGCCCAGTGGGACCCCGACCTCGAGGGATTCCGCGACGCCTGACCTTTCGCGTCACACTGCCGCCGACCGTGCGGCGCGGGCGCGCTCGATGGCGTAGCGTGGCCGATCGTGCGAGCGATGGTCATGGACAGCATCCGCGGGCCGGTGACGGTTCGCGAGGTGGCCGATCCGAACGTCCCCGCCGATGGCGTGGTGGTGTCGGTGCGCGCCACCGGGCTTTGTCGAAGCGACTGGCACGCCTGGGCAGGTCATGACGACATCGCCCTGCCGCATACCCCGGGACACGAGTTCTCGGGCGTCATCTCCGAGGTCGGTTCCGACGTCGAGGGCTGGCTGGTGGGTGATCGCGTCACGACGCCGTTCGTCATCGGCTGCGGTCGATGCGAGTGGTGCTCCCGCGGCGATGCTCAGGTCTGCCCCCACCAGCAGCAGCCCGGTTTCACCTACGCCGGCTCGTTCGCCGAGCGGGTTATCGTGCCGGCCGCCGACGTCAACCTCGTCGGCATCCCCGACGGCGTCTCGTTCGAAGCTGCGGCGGCGCTCGGATGCCGCTTCGCTACGGCCTACCGCGCGTTGATCGCCCGCGCAGCCCTGAGCGGCGGCGAGTGGATCACCATCGTCGGCGCAGGCGGCGTCGGTCTCAGCGCGGTGATGATCGCGCGGGCTTTGGGCGCGCGCGTCATCGCGGTCGACCGCTCGGACGCCGCTTTGCAGACCGCCTCCGAGGTCGGGGCGGAGCACGTCGTCGCCGCCGACGGGCGCGACGTGCCGGCGATCGTCCACGAGCTGACGGGCGGGGGCAGCCACGTCTCGGTCGATGCGGTGGGCAGCGAGCAGACCGCATCCGATGCGATTCTGAGCCTTCGTCGCCGAGGGCGTCACGTGCAGATCGGGCTGCTGCCCTCGGCATCCGGTCGTAGCGCCGCTCCCCTGGCCCGCGTCATCGCGTGGGAACTCGACCTGCTCGGGAGTCACGGCATGGCGGCGGTGGACTACCCCGGGATGATGGCGCTGATCGGCGACGGCAGCCTGCGCCCGCAGGACCTCGTGCAGCGGGTGGTCGGGCTGGAGGAAGGTGCCCGATTGCTGCCCGAAATGGACAGTGCGCCCGCCGCGGGCATGACGATGATCGACCCGCGGCTGGTCTGAACTGCGGGAGACGCGAAGACCCCGCCCGGACGCGGTGGTCATGGGGCGGGGTCTTCGGGGCGGGTCTCCCCGGCCGCGGCTCGGCGCTTGGCCGACCCTGGGGCTCTGTCAGCCCTGCGGCTTGCGGTTCTCGGCGCTGACCATCCAGGCGAGCTGCTCGAGGCGCTCGAGGATCGAGTGCAGGATGTCGGCGGTCGTGGGGTCTTCCTCGTCGACCTCGTCGTGCACGTCGCGGCAGGTTCCGATCGTCGCCTCCAGGCGCTCGGTGATGAGGTCGATGACCTCGGCGGTGTCGATCTCGCCCTGCGGGAACTCCGGCAGCGTCGTCGTCTCGGCGACAGTGTCGCTGCGGCCGTCCGGCAGGGCGTGGAGCGCACGCATGCGCTCGGCGACCGTGTCGGCGAACTCGCGCGCGGCATCGATGATCTCGTCGAGCTGCAGGTGGGTGTCGCGGAAGTTGCGTCCGACGACGTTCCAGTGCGCCTGCTTGCCCTGAAGCGACAGCTCGATGAGGTCGACGAGCACCTTCTGGGTGTTCTCGCTGAGCTTCTGCGAAGCGCGGAAGCCGCTCTCGGCGTTCTGCTCGTTCGTCAGACCGGCGCCGGCGGCGCGGCGCTTGTTACGCGTGGTGGTGGTGTTCGTGGCCATAGTGTTGCCTCCTCGAGTCGAGATGACATCCACGCTAGGCAGGGTCGCAGCGCGGTGCCCACCGGTTGATGGAACGTGCGGGGGCTGGTAACGGGGTGGGGTTGGTCTGCACCGCGTTGTCGTCCGTCAGGTGTCGGAATCGGCCTCGCTCTGCCGCATCTGCTGTCGCACGATCAAGACGAAGCTCGAGATCATGCTCGACACGAAGACGATGAACCCCGCGATTCGCCAGCCTCCGTCCGCAACGAACGCGAAAGGCATCGAAACGCCCCACAGCGCGAGGGCGACGATCAGCATGACGAGTGGTCGGCGCGGCCATCGGTTCATGGGCCGATGCTCTCAGCCCCTAGGTCGAACCGCTACAGATGTTTTCCGATCCGGGAGTACGGCCTAAACGTTGAAGCGGAACTCCACGACGTCGCCGTCCTGCATGACGTAGTCCTTGCCCTCCAGGCGCGCCTTGCCCTTCGCGCGAGCCTCGGCGACCGAGCCGGTCGCGACGAGGTCCTCGAACGAGATGACCTCGGCCTTGATGAAGCCCTTCTCGAAGTCGGTGTGGATCACGCCGGCGGCCTGCGGGGCCTTCCAGCCCTTGCCGATCGTCCAGGCGCGCGCTTCCTTCGGGCCCGCGGTGAGGTAGGTCTGCAGGCCCAGCGTGTCGAACCCGATGCGCGCGAGCTGGTCGAGGCCCGACTCGTCCTGACCGGTCGACGCGAGCAGCTCGGCGGCTTCCTCGGGGTCGAGGTCGATGAGCTCCGACTCGATCTTCGCGTCGAGGAACACCGCCTGCGCGGGCGCGACGAGAGCGGCGAGTTCCGCCTTGCGCGCGTCATCGGTGAGAACGGCCTCGTCGACGTTGAAGACGAAGATGAAGGGCTTGGCCGTCAGCAGACCGAGCTCCTTGATGGGCGCGAGGTCGATGCTCGATCCCGAGAGCAACTCGCCACGCTGCAGGGCGTCCTGCGCAGCCTTTGCGGCCTCGAGCACGGAGGGGTCGAGCTTCTTGCCGCGAACCTCCTTCTCGTAGCGGGTGATCGCCTTCTCGAGGGTCTGGAGATCGGCGAGCTGCAGCTCGGCGTTGATCGTCTCCATGTCGTTCTGCGGGTTCACGGCACCCTCGACGTGCACGACGTCGTCGTCGGCGAAGCCGCGGACGACCTGCGCGATCGCGTCGGCCTCGCGGATGTTCGCGAGGAACTGGTTGCCCAGCCCCTCACCCTCCGACGCACCGCGCACGATGCCGGCGATGTCGACGAACGACACCGCGGCGGGAAGGATGCGCTCGGAGTGGAAGATCTCGGCCAGCACCTTCAGGCGCGGGTCGGGGAGGTTCACCACGCCGACGTTCGGCTCGATCGTCGCGAACGGGTAGTTAGCCGCGAGAACCTGATTCTTGGTCAGGGCGTTGAAGAGGGTCGACTTGCCGACGTTGGGCAGTCCTACGATTCCGATGGTGAGAGCCACGGGCATCCAGTCTACGTGGCCCGCCGGCATCGCCTCCGACCGATCCGGATCGCCCGGCTCGGCGGCGCGCCTCCCTTCCCGCGCTCCGAACGCGGGTGACGCTTGTGCCGTGGCACTGGACTTCACCGCGATCGACTTCGAGACGGCGAACTCCTCCAGTGCATCCGCGTGCTCGGTCGGACTCGTCCGCGTCCGCGACGGCGAGGTCGTCGCATCCGACGGCTGGCTGATCCGGCCGCCCTCCGGCCACGACCGCTTCTTCGACATCAACGTGTCCATCCACGGGATCACCGCCGACGCGGTGGAGCATGCCCCCGGTTGGGTCGCGCAGCTCCCCCGCCTTCTCGACTTCATCGGTGACGACGTGCTCGTCGCCCACAACGCGGGTTTCGACATGGCGGTGCTGCGTCGAGCCTGCGAGGCGACGGATGCCGCACTCCCCGCGATCCGCTCGGTGTGCAGCGTGCAGCTGGCACGAAAGACGTACCAGCTCGATTCCTACCGGCTGCCGCTCGTGGCCGCTGCTGTCGGGTTCCTCGACTTCGCGCACCACGACGCCCTGGCGGACGCACTCGCGTGCGCACACATCACCATCGACGCGGCTCGTCGGGCCGGCGCGCACGATCTCGTCGAACTCGCGATGCTTCTGGGGGTGCGCGTGCCCGAGCACGAGCCGATCGGGGCTTCGCTGCTCAGCCCGGCCTGACGGAGTCGCTGGTCGTTCGCGGGCCTGTGGAAGGTTCCGGCGCGATGTCGGAGGCCCGTGACATGATTCGAACATGCATTCGAATCGCGGAGTCGTCAGCGGGATGGGCAGCGACGGTGACGTCGACGTCCTCGCTCAGCTGGTCGCGGATGCCGAGGGGGTTTCGGATGCCGCGCGGGCGGTGCAGATTCGTGAGGTTCGGGTGCTCGCGGCGGCTGGTGCGCTGGCCGAGAAGCAGGCCACCGGCGCATCGGAAAAGATCAAGGCGCGAGAGATGGCGCTTCGCGGGATCGCCGCCGAGCTGGCTGGGGTGTTCGTGGCGACCGACCGAACCCTGCAGCGGCGGATCGATGAGGCACGAGATCTGGAGGAGAACTACCCGGTGACGATGGGGGCCTGGGAAGCCGGACGCATAGTCCGGGGGCACGTGCGGGTCATCCAGGAGGTCGGGTGCCTGGTACCCGCGGAGGAGCGGGCAGAGTTCGAACGCGTCGCGATCGAGCGGTGCGAGGGCGAGACCCCGAACCGGGTGCGGGACGCGTTGCGGATGATCGCGGAACGGATGCACCCGCGGACGTTCACCGAGCGGCACGAGGAGGCCGTCGCGGGGCGGTGCGTGCGAGTGCAGGCCACCTCGGATGGGATGTCCGATCTCATCGCGACCCTGCCGACCGTGATCGCGGATGGCATCGTCGATCGGCTGACCCGGCAGGCACGGGAGATCATCAACGTGCGGCAGCAGGCCGACGCGGCGGGCGTTGACGCCAGCGCGGCTGGCGCTCGAGCCGACGCGCTCGACGCTCGAGCCGACGCGCGAGCCGACGCCGACGGTGGCACGCCCGACGCCAACACGACCACCCGCGACGGGTCGTCGTTCATCGACGATGCCCGAACGATCGACCAGGTCCGCGCCGACGTGCTCAGCGACCTCCTCCTCGCCGGCACACCCGCCCTCGACCCCACCGCGACCGGCGACGGCGACGGAACCCTCGGAGCCATCCGCGCGCACGTGCAGGTCGCCGTATCCGCGCTCACGCTCATGGGACAAGACGACGGGCCGGCCGACCTCGCGGGCCGCTCCCCCATCGACGCGAACACTGCACGCGAACTCGCCGGAAACGCGACCTCCTGGGACCGGTTGCTCACCCACCCGGTCACCGGAACCGTCCTCGAGTGCGACAGCTACCGGCCGACCGCCGCCATGGTGCGACTGCTGCGGGCCCGCGACCGGCACTGCCGATTCCCCGGATGCCGGCAACCGGCGATCCGCTGCGAGCTCGACCACACAATCGCTGCCTCCGACGGCGGTGCGACGCACGTGTGCAACCTCGCCAACCTTTGCAAGAGACACCACGACGTCAAACACCACACCCGCTGGCGAGTCCGACAGCTTCCGGGCGGGCGGCTCGTCTGGACCTCACCCATCGGACGGATCTACCGGGAAGACGCACCACCGCCCCTCGTCGCCTTCACGACCACAGACCCACCCGGACCGGGGCTCCCACCGTTCTGACGAGTTCGCCGTTCGATTGGCGCTGGTCGTGGGTTCGGCGTGCACGGCCGCGGGTTCAGCCTGCGCTTACTCGTGTACTCGCGTACCCGGCTCGCCGCTTCGCCGGTACCGGTCCCCGATTCAGCGCGCGCAGACCGACCCGACCCCGGCTGCCACGGTTCTGATGAATCCAGCGTTCGGTCGGCGCTGGTCGCCGGCTCAGCGCGGCCGATTGGTGGCTCCGTGTCAGCGCCGCGCGCGGGCTGCGGGGTGCGGGACTATGCGCCATCACCCCGCGACGCCTGCGCGCGCGGCCACGGTGCCCACCCGTCCGCAACCGCGCGGAGCACCTCCGAGGCGCGCGAGAGCCGCTCCACCGGAAAGTCCTCCCCGCGCGACTGGCCGGATCGGCCGCCCTCGGGGAATCTGAACGCGTGCTCCACCGGAAGCTCGGCACCGGGCACGATGGCCTCGCGGAAGTTCCCCGTCACGACCGCGAAGACCTGCTCCTCGAGTTCGTCTGCGATAGACCGCCAATCCTCGTCGCATGCGTCGCACCCGCAATGCGGGTAGTGAGCGTCATACAGCAGTCCCGAGTGCACCGAGAGTCCCGGATACGCATCGAACACGAAAGTCACCGATGCGCACCGCGGGTCGGCGGGACGCAGGCGCACCGCGCGAAGCACAGCGAAGGAGCTCGGTCTGTTCAGATCCGAGGCAACGTCAATACCCTCCTCGACGTCGACCTCGAAGGTCTCGCGGAGGTACGAGATGAGAGCGTCGGCGACAGCGTGCAGCGGCGCGAAGCGCTCCGGATGCGTGTCGACCGAATAGGTCTCTTCTGGAGGCGATCCCGGCCAGCGTCTGCCGTACTCGATGACCGCGCCGTCGGCATCGCGGAACACCGGCGCGTCGACGGTCGGGCGCACGTAGCCGTTCATACCGACATCCTCGCTCACCGGGGCGCTTCCGGCCCGCGCGCGCCGCGCCGCGCAACCCGCCTCCGGGCGATGTCGGAGGCACCCGGCATCCTGGACACATGGACGCCGCTCTCGTCTTCATCCTCATCGTCGTCGCCGCGATCGCCGCCGCGGCCGGCTGGTTCGCTGGCTCCGCTCGCGCCTCACGCGACGGAGCAGCCGACCGCGCTCGGCTCGAAGCGCGCGCTGCGGTCGCGGAGGCCGAGCGCGACGCCCACGCCGAGCAACTGGAACGACAGCGCGAGCTGCAGCGCGAGCTCGGCACGCAGGCTCGGCTCGATCAGGCCGCTCGCGACGAACGCGAACGCCGCGAGCAGGCCGTGCTGCGTGCGCTCGCCCCGGTCCAGGAGTCGCTGCAGGCGATGCAGGCGAAGGTCGAGCTGCTTGAGCGCGAACGCAGCGAGCAGTTCGGCTCGGTCGCAGAGCAGCTGCGGCTCGGGCGCGAGACCGACGAGGCGCTCCGATCGACGACGGAATCGCTCGCCGGCGCCCTGCGGTCGAGCGCCGCACGCGGGGTCTGGGGCGAGACGCAGCTCCGACGCATCGTCGAGTCCGCCGGGCTCACGCGCTACGTCGACTTCGAACTGCAGTCCAGCATCTCCTCCGACAGCGGAGCCGGACGCCCCGACCTGGTCGTGCGCCTCCCCGGCGACAAGGCGCTCGCGGTCGATGCGAAGGTGCCGCTCGACTCCTACCTCGAGGCGAGCGCGATCCCCGTCACCGCCCAGGGTGAGGAGGCCCGGCGTCGCAAGACGCTGCTGACGGCGCACGTCAAGGCGGTCCGCGCCCACGTCGATGCGCTCGCGAAGAAGGCCTACTGGCAGGGTCTCAGCTCGAGTCCCGAGTTCGTGGTCTGCTTCATCCCCAGCGAATCGCTCCTCGCCGCGGCTCTCGACGAAGACCCGGCGCTGCTCGACTACGCGTTCAGCCGGCGCGTCGCCCTCGCCTCGCCGGTGAACCTGTGGGCTGTGCTCAAGACGGTGGCGTACACGTGGACTCAGCAGGATGTCTCCGACGAGGCCCGGCGCCTGTTCGACCTCGGCAACGAGCTGTACCAGCGGCTCGGCGGCCTCGCGTCACACGCGAACGACCTGCGGCGAGCAATCGAGCGAACGGTCGAGTCCTACAACAAGTTCGTGGGCACGCTCGAGAGCAGGGTGCTCGTGACGGCGCGGAAGTTCCCGGGAATCGACGAGACACGGCTCGAGGCGACGAGTGCGCCGAGTCCGATCGAGGCATCGACGAGGATGACGACAGCCCCCGAGCTGCTCAGCGCGGACGTCGGGGAGCTTCGTGAGCGGCTGTGACGCCGCCGTAGAGGGTGTGAAAGAGCGGGGGCTCGCGGGTCAGGCCGGGAACATGTTGACGAGGCCGACGACGGCGACGGAGACCGCGACGAAGGCGCCGATCATCCACCAGGCGCTCATCTGGTGCCCCTCCGGGTGGCGCCGGCGCAGCAGAACGTCCGGACGTCGCGCGGGGTCGATCGTCACCGCGACCTGACCGGTCGGCGGGTTGTTTGCTGTCATCGACATGGTTCTCCCGGGTGCTGACATGAGGGTGGTCATCGCCGTTGATACCGCTGCCCATTGTGACAGAGCCTCGCTGGGAGCATCAGTGGTTGACACGCAGTCGTGTCGTGATAGTTACCCGCCCCGTGTCAGAGCCACTTCGAGGTGAGGTGCTCCGAGGTGATCCGACGCAGCGTCCCCGAAGCGCCGCGCAGCACGACGCTCTCGGTGTAGACGTAATCGCCCTCCCGCCGAACACCCCCGACGAGCTCACCGTTGGTCACGCCCGTCGCGACGAAGATCGTGTTCTTGCCCCGCACCAGGTCGTCCGCTTCATACACATGGCCGTCGAGGCTGAGCCCCGCGTCGATGCCACGCTGCTTCTCGTCGTCGTCGCGGGCCCAGAGCCGCCCCTGGATGTGGCCGCCGAGGGCCTTGATCGCGCATGCCGTGACGATGCCCTCCGGGCTGCCCCCGATGCCCACGCACATGTCGGTGCGCGCGTTGTGCCGCGCCGCGTTGATCCCGCCCGCGACGTCACCATCGCTCATGAGTCGCGTACCCGCGCCGGCATCTCGGATCTCCTGGATCAGCTGGGCGTGACGCGGGCGATTGAGGACCGAGACCACCAGCTCATCGACCGGCTTTCCGAGAGCCTTCGCGAGTCGCCGGATGTTCTCGGCGATCGGCAGCCGGATGTCGACGACGCCGACACCCGCCGGGCCGGTGACGAGCTTGTCCATGTAGAACACCGACGAGGCATCGAGCATCGCGCCCCGGTCAGCCACCGCGATGACGGAGAGCGCGTTGTTCCGTCCCTCCGCGGTGAGAGTGGTCCCGTCGATCGGGTCGACGGCGATGTCGGCCTGCGGTCCGCGACCCGTGCCGACCTTCTCGCCGTTGAACAGCATGGGAGCGGCATCCTTCTCGCCCTCACCTATGACGATCACGCCGTCGAAGTTCACGGTGGTGAGGAACGCGCGCATCGCATCGACCGCCGCCCCATCGGCGAGCTCCTTCTGCCCGCGGCCGATGAACGGCACCGAACGGATCGCCGCTGCCTCGGTCGCGCGCACGAGCTCGAGCGCGAGGTTTCGATCGGGATGCAGCGGACTCATGTCGGCGGTCAAACTCACCATGGGGCACAGCATAGGTCGGCCACTGCGTGACGACGGCTCGTTTTCATCCGTGCCGCGACGAAGGAATCGGGATTCTTAACAGATCGGTAGGCCGAGCCGTCTGGCGCGCGCTCCGCAAACACGGCGCATCGTTTCTCCGGCCGCGCCGCGGACGGCGACAGCCGCCTTCGATAAAGTGGGCTCGGTAACACCGCCGATCTGAGGAGCTTTCATGCCCATCGCCACCCCCGAACAGTACGCAGAGATGCTGGATCGCGCGAAGGCCGGTGGTTTCGCCTACCCCGCCATCAACGCTGCCAGCTCGCAGTCCATCAACGCCGTCCTCCAGGGTCTGACCGAGGCCGGCTCCGACGGCATCATCCAGGTCACGACCGGTGGCGCCGACTACTTCGCCGGACACACCGTCAAGGGCCGCGCCACCGGCGCGCTCGCCTTCGCGAAGTTCGCGCACGAAGTCGCCAAGAACTACCCCATCACGGTCGCGCTCCACACCGACCACTGCCCGAAGCCGGCCCTGGACGACTTCCTGCTGCCGCTCATCGCGGCATCCGAGGAAGCCGTCGCCGACGGCGGCCAGCCGATCTTCCAGTCGCACATGTGGGACGGCTCGGCCGTGCCGCTCGCCGAGAACATCGAGATCGCCAAGGAGCTCCTGCCCCGCATCAAGGCGATCCGCGCGATCCTCGAGGTCGAGATCGGCGTCGTCGGCGGCGAGGAGGACGGCGTGCAGCACGAGGGCTCGAACGACGCCCTCTACACGACGACCGGTGACGTCTCCCAGGTCGTCGAGGCCCTCGGCCTCGGTGACCAGGGGCGCTGGATCGCCGCCCTCACGTTCGGCAACGTCCACGGCGTCTACAAGCCGGGCAACGTCAAGCTCAAGCCCGAGCTGCTCGGCGAGATCCAGGCCGGCATCGCCTCGAAGTTCGGCACGGGCGAGAAGCCGCTCGACCTCGTCTTCCACGGCGGCAGCGGCTCGACCGACGAGGAGATCGCCCTCGCCGTCGCGAACGGTGTCGTGAAGATGAACATCGACACCGACACCCAGTACGCCTTCACGCGCTCGGTCGCCGGGTTCATGTTCCAGAACTACGACGGCGTCCTGAAGGTCGACGGCGAGGTCGGCAACAAGAAGGCCTACGACCCACGCGCCTGGGGCAAGAAGGCCGAGTCGGCGATGGCCGCTCGCGTCGTCGAGGCCACCAAGCAGCTCGGTTCCTTCGGCCAGTCCCAGAGCTGACGGCTCCACCACACGCAACGGCGCCCCGCGGATTCGTCCGCGGGGCGCCGTTCCGTCGTTCTGGGGCGTGCGTCAGCGTCCGGTCGAGAACCCGTCGATCACGCCCGGGTCCGACAGCAGCGGAGCCGCCAGCAGCAGGCTCACGATGACGA
Source organism: Microbacterium sp. AISO3 (assembly GCF_002204305.1). Classification (NCBI taxonomy): domain Bacteria; kingdom Bacillati; phylum Actinomycetota; class Actinomycetes; order Micrococcales; family Microbacteriaceae; genus Microbacterium; species Microbacterium sp. AISO3. Next base: position 379,404 of record NZ_NHRF01000002.1, read on the forward strand.
AGGTGACGATCGCGCCGACGAGCGGGATCCACCATGACAGCCGGCGCAGCGACAGCGACCACCACGACAGCGCCGCCGTCAGCAGCCACCCGGCTCCGTAGACGACAGCGGCCGCGATGCCCCAGGCTCGCCCGCCCGCGGGGTCGGCGAGCGTCCCCTCGATGCCCGCCATATCCATCCACGTCTGCGCGAAGCCCGTGAAGTCGACCAGCTGCGGGATGGCGCCGAGCACCGTCACCAGGCCGTAAGCGAGCAGGGCCACCGTGATGATGCGGTCGGCGAGCCGCGTGGGGCGCGCCGCCGACGTGGTCGGCCGCGGCGAGGGAAGCTGCTGTCGCGCGGACTCGTGCGGGCGGGATGCCGCTGAGCGGGCCGGCACCTGCGCCGTCTCGACCACATCGGGGTGCGGTGCTTCTCCGCCCAGTGCCGCGATGCGGGCGCGCTGCTCCTCGGGGGTGGCGTACTCGCCGTACTGCGGTCGCGGACGTTCCTGCTCGCTCACGACCGGCCCCGTCCGCCGCGTGCGCGGGCGTCCTGCGTGCCGGCTGCATCCGTCCGCAGTTCCTTCGGCAGTGAGAACATCAGGTCTTCCTCCGCGGTCCGGACCTCGTCGACGTCGGCGTACCCGGCGTCCGCGAGGCTCGCGAGCACCTGCTGCACGAGCACCTCGGGCACCGACGCGCCGCTCGTGACCCCGACCGTGCGGACGCCGTCGAGCCACTCCTGGCGGATCTCGTCGGCGTAGTCGACGCGGTACGCGGCACGAGCGCCGTATTCGAGCGCGACCTCCACGAGCCGCACACTGTTGGAGGAGTTCGCCGACCCCACGACGATCACGAGGTCGGTCTCGGCCGCGATCTTCTTGATCGCAACCTGCCGGTTCTGGGTCGCGTAGCAGATGTCGTCCGACGGCGGATCCTGCAGCTCGGGGAACCGGACGCGCAGGCGCCGAACGGTCTCCATCGTCTCGTCGACCGACAGCGTCGTCTGCGACAGCCACACGACCCGCGACGGATCGCGCACCTCGACGGTGTCGGCGTGCTCGGGCGACGTCACGATCGTGATGTGCTCGGGCGCCTCGCCCGCGGTCCCTTCGACCTCCTCATGCCCCTCATGGCCGATCAGCAGGATCTCGCGGTCGTCGCGCGCGAACCGCACGGCCTCACGATGCACCTTGGTCACCAGCGGGCACGTCGCGTCGATCGCCTGGAGGCTCCGCTCGGAGGCCGCCGAGACGACGGCGGGCGACACGCCGTGAGCACTGAAGACGACGTGGGCCCCCTCCGGCACGGCGTCGACCTCGTCGACGAAGACCGCTCCCCGCTCCTCGAGCTCGCGCACAACATGGATGTTGTGCACGATCTGCTTGCGCACGTAGACGGGAGCGCCGAAGCGCTCGAGCGCCTTCTCGACGGCGACGACGGCACGGTCCACCCCGGCGCAGTAGCCGCGCGGGGCCGCGAGGAGCACCCGCTTGGCGGCGCCCACAGGGATATCCTGGAGACGGCCGTGACGCCCCGGCACGCGGGGAACGGGCAGCCGGACGGCGGGAGTGCTCACTCCTCGATTCTACGAGGCGCATCCTGTCGGCCGCTCGGAACCGGCCGTGAGGAGCCCCATGCCGTCGTTCGAGACCGCGCCCGATCAGACGCCGCCGCCGGATGCCGTCCACCCCCGCGACTCCTCACCGCAGACGCCGACCTCGATCTCGCGGCTCAACGAGACCATCCGCGACTTCGTGCAGCGATGGAACGCCGTGTGGGTCGAGGGCGAGATCACGTCGTGGAACCTCCGCGGCGGTCATGTCTTCGGCCGTTTGAAGGATGCCGAGGCGGATGCCGCGCTGTCGTTCCGCCTCTGGTCGAGCACGCTGCAGCGGCTCGGCGCGAGCCCCCAGGTCGGCGATCGCGTCGTCGCGTGCGTCAAGAGCGACTACTTCGTGAAGTCCGGCGACTTCTCCTTCACCGTGTCGGCCATGCGCCCGACCGGCCTCGGCGATCAGCTCGTCCAGCTCGAGCGTCTGCGCGCGAAGCTGCGGTCGGAAGGGCTGTTCGACCCTTCGCGCAAAAGGACCCTGCCGTTCCTCCCTCACACGATCGGACTGATCACGGGTGAGCGCAGCGACGCCGAGCGCGACGTGCACCGCAACGCCGAGCTGCGCTGGCCCCATGTCTCCTTCCGCACCGTCCACGCGGCGGTGCAGGGCGACCGGTGCGTGCCCGAGACCATCGCGGCGCTGCGCACCCTCGACGCCGACCCCGAAGTCGACGTGATCGTCATCGCGCGCGGCGGCGGCGACCCGCAGACGCTCCTCGGCTTCAGCGACGAGCGGCTGCTGCGCGCCGTGGCCGCGGCGACCACCCCCGTGGTCTCGGCGATCGGACACGAGAACGACCATCCGCTCCTCGACGACGTCGCCGATCTTCGCGCCTCGACGCCGACGGACGCCGCCAAGCGGGTCGTGCCCGACGTCGCGGAGCAGCGCGCGCTCGTCGAGCAGCTGCGCAGCCGCGCCCGCACGCGACTGACCCAGCGCGTCTCGCACGATCTCGCGCAGCTCGAGCAGCTGCGATCGCGGCCGGTGCTGCGCAATCCGGAATCGCTCATGACGACCCGTGCGCACGAACTCCACGTCCTCACGGCGCGCGGTCGCGACGTCGTGACGCGCCGCATGGACGCCGCGGGACACGAGGTGTCCCGTCTCCGCGCGACTCTGCGCGCGCTCTCCCCGGGAGCGACCCTCGACCGCGGCTACGCGATCGCCCATCTCGACGAGGGAGTCATCATCCGCGACGCGGCGCAGGCCCCGGCGGGCGTGCACGTCACCGTCACCGTCGGTCGCGGCGCTTTCGCGGCGCGGTCCGAGGGCGTCGTCGACGATGGGGCCGCGCCAGCGGAGGCGGCGGGCTCACCGGCGGACCCGTCCTAGAATGGCTGACATGACTCCGCCGGCCGAAGGGCTCTCCGCCGACGTCGAGACCCTCAGCTTCGAACAGGCGCGCGACGAGCTGGTCCGCGTCGTGGCCGAGCTCGAACAGGGGGCGCCGACCCTCGAGCAGTCGCTCGCCCTGTGGACGCGCGGCGAGCAGCTCGCAGCTCGGTGCGAGGAATGGCTGCTCGGCGCCAAACGCCGGCTCGACGAAGCGCGCGCCACGCGCGCGGACGACGCGTGATGGCCAAGGGGCCTCGCGTCGTCGCCGAGCTGGGGCGGCCCGAGACACCCGACGAGACAGCGGCGCGGAAGGCCGCGTCGTCACAGGTCTACCGCTCGAGCCAGAACGTCCGGAACCTGCTCGCGGCGCTCATCGTCACGGTCGCCGTCGTGGCGGTGATCGTCTTCGCGGTGCCGCGCGGCTCGGTCCCCGAGCAGCCCGGCATCGACGTCGCTGCGGTCGCGGCCGACGTCGGCTCGGGCATCGGCCGCGAGCTCGTGGCTCCCGAGGTCCCCGAGTCGTGGCGCGTGAACAAGGCGGAGCTCGCCGGCGACGACGTCCAGACCTGGGAGATCGTCTACGCGCCCGCCAGCGGGTACGTCAACGTGCAGCAGGCGTTCGACGCCGACGCCGGCTGGGCATCGCGGCAGATCAGCGGCGCGCGCACGACCTCGACCGAGACCATCGACGGTGTGTCGTGGGAGGTCTTCGAGATCCCCGACCCTGCGCGCGCCGGGAATATCTCCTACGCCCTGACGACGCAGGCGGGAGCCGACACCATCCTCGTCTACGGCGGCGGGGCCATCGACGCCGAGACCGTCCGCACCGCTGCGCGCGGCCTCGCGACCCAGATCGTCGAACTGCAGGAGGAGACACCATGACGTCGACCGCGGCCGCTCCGGCATCCCCCACGCCCCAGGAGGCCTGGGACGAGATGCGCGCGGGCAACATCCGATTCGTCGAGGGCGCCCCGCGTCACCCCCGGCAGGACGTCGAGCGACGCCACGAGATCGCCGGCTCGCAGACTCCGCGCGCCGCGCTCTTCGGCTGCTCCGACTCGCGCCTCGCGGCCGAGATCATCTTCGACGAGGGCCTCGGCGACCTCTTCGTGATCCGCAACGCCGGCCAGGTCATCTCCGACTCCGTCGTCGGCAGCCTCGAGTACGCCGTCGCGGTGTTGAACGTGCCGCTGATCGTCGTCCTCGCCCACGACGCCTGCGGCGCGGTGCGTGCCGCGATCGACAGCACCGGCATCGACGCTCCCCCGTTGCCGCCGCTCATCTGGCGTCAGATCTCCCCCATCGTGCCCGCCGTGCGCCGCGTCCTGCGAGCCGGAGCCGACGCCGGCGTGACGCCCGAGACCGTCGACCCCGAGGTCGTGGGTCGCGAGCACCTGCGCGACACCGTCGGCCAGCTCCTCCACGCGTCCGAGCTCATCAGCACGGCCGTCGCCGAGGGGCGACTGGCGATCATCGGAGCGAACTACCGCCTCGGCGAGGGCGCCGCCGAAGCCTCCATCATCCTCGGCGACGTCCACGACGACGCCGCATCCTGACGACATCACACCGAGAGAGGAACAACGACGTGACCGACATCGAGTACCGCATCGAGCACGACACCATGGGAGAGGTCCGCGTCCCGAAGGACGCCCTCTACGCCGCGCAGACCCAGCGCGCGGTCGAGAACTTCCCGATCTCGGGCTCGGGGCTCGAGTCGAGCCAGATCGCCGCTCTCGCACGGATCAAGAAGGCCGCGGCGCTCGCCAACAAGGAGCTCGGCACGCTCGACCCCGCCATCGCGGACGCGATCGCCGGAGCAGCGGATGAGGTCGTCACGGGCCGCTACGACGCGCACTTCCCCGTCGACACGTACCAGACCGGTTCCGGCACCTCGTCGAACATGAACATGAACGAAGTGCTGGCCACCCTCGCGACCCGCGCGCTCGGCAGCACGGTGCACCCGAACGACCACGTCAACGCGTCGCAGTCCTCCAACGACGTCTTCCCCACCTCGGTGCACATCGCCGTGACCCAGGCGCTCATCGACGACCTCATCCCCTCCCTCGACCACCTCGCGGTCGCCTTCGAGACGAAGGCCGAGGAGTGGAAGGACGTCGTGAAGTCCGGTCGCACCCACCTCATGGATGCCACGCCGGTGACCCTCGGTCAGGAGTTCGGCGGCTACGCGCGCCAGATGCGGCTCGGCATCGAGCGCGTCCAGGCCGTGCTGCCGCGCGTCGGCGAGGTCCCCCTCGGCGGCACCGCCGTCGGGACGGGCATCAACACGCCCCTCGGCTTCCCGCAGAAGGTCATCGAGCTGCTGGCGGCCGAGACCGAACTGCCGATCACCGAGGCGAAGGACCACTTCGAGGCCCAGGCCAACCGAGACGGCCTCGTCGAGGCGTCCGGCGCACTGCGCACCATCGCCGTGTCGCTGACGAAGATCAACAACGACATCCGCTGGATGGGCTCGGGCCCGAACACCGGCCTCGGCGAGCTCCACATCCCCGACCTGCAGCCCGGGTCGTCGATCATGCCCGGCAAGGTCAACCCCGTCGTGCCCGAGGCTGTGCTGATGGTCTCCGCCCGGGTGATCGGAAACGACGCCACGGTCGCGTGGGCCGGAGCATCCGGCTCGTTCGAGCTGAACGTCGCCATCCCGGTGATGGGCACCGCGCTGCTCGAGTCGATCCGCCTTCTCTCGAACGCCGTGCGCGTACTGGCCGACAAGACGGTGGCCGGCCTGGAGGCGAACGTCGAGCGTGCCGCCGCGTTCGCCGGCATGTCGCCGTCGATCGTCACCCCGCTGAACAAGCTCATCGGATACGAGGCTGCCGCGAAGATCGCCAAGCACTCCGTCGCCAAGGGCATCACGGTTCGCGAGGCCGTGCTCGACCTGGGCTACGTCGAGCGGGGCGAGCTGACCGAGGCGCAGCTCGACGAGAAGCTCGACCTGCTGTCGATGACGCACCCTGGTTGATAATCGGAGGGTGAACCCGTCGCGGTCGGAGGCCCGGCGCGCACGCATCCTGGGGATCGTCCTGGTGATCGTGTGCGCCGGCTTCGTCGTCGCCGCGATCGGTTCGCTGCTGGTCTTCCTCCTGCTCGGAGCAGAGCTCCCCTGGGCAGCGGTCCTCGTGTTCGCCGCCGTCGGCGTCGGCACCCTCGTCACGTTGTGGCTCGTGGGCTGGCCTCTCCTGGCCACCCCGCCGCGCGAGGCGGCGGCGCAGGACGCCTTCGATGCGGCGGTCGAGTCGCAGCGACGGCTGCTCGACGACGTGCGCCACGAGCTCAAGACGCCGATCGCCATCGTGCGGGGGCACCTCGAGCTCGTCGACGCGACCGACCCCGCGGATGTCGACACCGTGCGCGAGATCGCGATCGGCGAGCTCGACCGGATGACGCGCCTCATCGGCGACATCGACCTGCTCGCCTCGGTCGAGGGAGAGCGTTTCGCCATGGACGAGGTCGACATCGAGGGCCTCACTCAGCGGGTGGTCGACCTCGTCACCGTCATCCCCGGCCACGAATGGGCGGTGGAGGCCACGCAGCGCGGCATCATCCACGGCGACGCCGACCGCCTGCTGCAGGCGTGGCTTCAGCTTGCCGACAACGCCGCGAAGCACACCCCGGCCGGCACGGCCATCGAGCTCGGCAGCGGCGTCTACGCCGGAGCCTTCCACCTCTGGGTGCGCGACCACGGCCCGGGCATCCCGCCGGCGGCTCGCCACCGCATCTTCCGCCGGTTCGACCGCGGCGGCCGTCGCCGATCGGCGGGCGGCTCGGGGCTCGGCCTCGCGATCGTCGACGCGATCGCCAAGGGCCACGGCGGATCCTGCGCCGTCACCGACACCGCCGGCGGCGGCGCGACCTTCACCATCACGATTCCGCTCCGTTCGAGCCTGCGTCTTCCGGCGCCGGTGAGGGCGGGAGAAGTCGTCCTGCAGCGCAAGGAGATCGGATGACCCGCATCCTGCTCGTCGACGACGAGCCCCACATCATCGCCCTCCTCGAGCGCGCGCTGCGCACCGACGGGCTCGAATCCCTCGTCGCCGAGGACGGCGAGACGGCGCTCGAGCTGTTCGAGGCGGAGCAGGTCGACCTGATCATCCTCGACGTGGGGCTCCCCGGCATCGATGGCTTCGACGTGCTGCGCCGCATCCGGGCGTCGGGCTCGGCGGTACCCGTCATCATGCTGACCGCGCGCAGCGGCACGAACGACACGGTCGAGGGGCTGGATGCCGGTGCGAGCGACTACGTGCCGAAGCCGTTCGTGGTCGCCGAGCTCCTCGCTCGTGTGCGTTCGCGACTGCGCGAGAGCGCGGGCCCGGCCACCGTCATCACCCGCGACGGGGTCAGTCTCGACATGCTGACCCGCCGCGCGACGGTCGATGGTCGGGACATCGACCTGTCGGCGCGCGAGTTCGCCCTCGCGGAGCAGTTCCTCCGCCATGCCGGGGAGGTCCTCAGCCGCGAGACGCTGCTCAGCCGCGTCTGGGAGCTCGACTTCGACCCGGGCTCCAACGTCGTCGACGTGTACGTTCGCTATCTGCGCGGCAAGGTCGGCGCATCGCGCATCGTGACGGTGCGCGGCGAGGGCTACCGCTGGGAGTGAGGCCGGCCCCGGTCTTCCCGAGGCCGGCCCCATCCGGGACTAGCTGAGTTCCCCCGCCTCGAGAAGATCGGTCACGAGCGCAGCGATCGCCGAACGCTCCGACCGCATGAGCGTCACGTGCCCGAACAGGTCGTGTCCCTTGAGCGTCTCGATGACCGAGGCGATGCCGTCGTGGCGTCCCACCCGCAGGTTGTCGCGCTGCCCGACATCGTGGGTGAGCACGACACGCGAGTTCTGACCGATGCGGCTCAGCACCGTCAGCAGCACGTTGCGCTCGAGCGACTGGGCCTCGTCGACGATGACGAACGCGTCGTGGAGCGAGCGGCCCCGGATGTGGGTGAGCGGCAGCACCTCGAGCAGCCCGCGCGCGATGATCTCCTCGACGACGTTCGCGGAGACGACCGACCCGAGCGTGTCGAAGATGGCCTGGCCCCAGGGATTCATCTTCTCCTGGGCGTCGCCGGGAAGATACCCGAGCTCCTGCCCGCCGACGGCGAAGAGGGGGCGGAACACGATGATCTTGCGCTGCTGCTGCCGCTCGAGCACCGATTCCAGGGCCGCGCACAGCGCGAGGGCTGACTTGCCGGTCCCGGCTCGGCCGCCGAGCGAGACGATGCCGACCTCGGGGTCGAGCAGGAGGTCTATCGCGATCCGCTGCTCGGCCGAACGTCCGTGCAGCCCGAAGACGTCGCGGTCGCCCCGTACGAGGCGGAACGAGCCCGGGCCCGTCACCCGCCCGAGCGCGGAGCCGCGCTCGGAGTGGATCACGAGTCCGGTGTTCACGGGCACCCCGCGCACCTCGTCGCTCGTGGCGACCTCGCTCTCGTAGAGGTCGCTCATCTCGTCACCGGAGAGATCGATGCCGGCGATCCCGGTCCATCCGGAGTCCACGGCCTGCTCGGCGAGATACTCCTCGGCGCTGATGCCGAGCGAGGCCGCCTTGACGCGCATGGGCAGGTCCTTCGACACCACCGTGACGGGCTGACCCTCCTGAGCGAGGTGCATGGCGACGGCGAGGATGCGGGTGTCGCTGTCGCCCAGCCGCATCCCCGCCGGAAGCACAGAGGGGTCGGTGTTCGTCAGCTCGACGCGCAATGTGCCGCCTTCACCGACCGGCACCGGGAAGTCGAGACGGCCGTGCTCGACCCGCAGGTCGTCGAGGTGACGCAGCGCCTGGCGCGCGAAGTACCCGATCTCGGGATCGTGCCGCTTTCCCTCGAGTTCGGTGACGACCACGACGGGGACGACCACCGAATGCTCGGCGAAGCGGAACAACGCTCGCGGATCGCTCAGCAGGACCGACGTGTCCAGCACGTAGGTGCGCAGCTCCTGGTCGAGCTCCTCACCTCCGCCGTGGATGACGCGACGCTGCTGCTCTGTTGCTCGTGCGGCCACAACCCACTCCCCGCCTCGGGTGTCTCACCCGATTCACACGAGTCGACCAGGGGTCACGAGTCGTGAGAAGGCCGACTCGAACGGGCGCCGTGCCCGTTGCGACGACAGTACGGCGGCCGACCTGCGCGCCACCAGCGCGACACGCCCGCGAACATTTCGCGACGGTGAACTCTGCGTTGCGGACCAGGCGCGTCAGCCGCCGAAGCGGCGGTCGCGCGTCGCGAAGTCGCGGATTGCGCGCAGGAAGTCCACTTCGCGAAGGTCCGGACCGAGCGCCTCGACGAAGTAGAACTCGCTGTGGGCCGACTGCCACAGCAGGAAGTCGCTCAGGCGTTGTTCACCCGATGTGCGGATGACGAGATCGGGGTCGGCCTGCCCACCGGTGTAGAGGTGCTCGCCGATCTGCTCGGGCGTCAGACTCTCCGCGAGCTCCTCCATCGATCCGCCCCGCTCGTGGTGGCTCGTGATGATGCTGCGCACGGCGTCGACGATCTCGCCCCGCCCGCCGTATCCCACCGCCAGGTTGACGTGCAGACCGGTGTTGTCCCGGGTGCGGTCCTCGGCCTTGGCGAGAACGCGGGCGAGGTCCTCGGGCAGCTGCGCCGCACGGCCCACGTGCTGCACGCGCCAGCCCGGCTCGCTCGAGAGCGTCTCGGCCAGCTCCGCGATGATCTCGAGCAGGTCGGCGAGTTCACGCGAGTCGCGCTTGGCGAGGTTGTCGTGGGAGAGCAGGTAGAGCGACACGACGCGGATGCCGAGCTCGTCGCACCACCGCAGGAACTCGTACATCTTCGCCGCCCCGGCGCGGTGCCCCTCCGCAGGAGTCGGGTAGCCCGCCTGGCGCGCCCACCGGCGATTGCCGTCGATCATCATGGCGACGTGATGCGGAACGGTCTCCGGCGTCAGGTGCCGGCGCAGCCGGGACGCATACAGGCGATAGAGGGGTCCTCGTCCGCGGTTCGCAGCCACTCCCCTACGTTACTCCCCGCCCTCATGTGAACGCTGGCATATGGCGGCGCGTACTCTCGTAATGTGACCCGACCCGCACCCGATGAGGGCGTCGAGATGCCCCAGCTCCCCCTGTTGGACGCCGCTGCTGCGAGCGCTCAGATCGAGCTGCGCCCGTCGTGGCGGGGCTGGATCCACGCCGGAACCTTCCCCGTGGCGATCGCCGCCGGCATCGTTCTGATCGTCCTCGCACAGGGCGCGCCGGCCAAGTGGGCGAGCGCCGTGTTCATGACCACCTCGCTGCTTCTGTTCGGCAACTCGGCGCTCTATCACCGCTTCGACTGGAAACCGCGCACCAAGGCGATCCTCAAGCGGATCGACCACGCGAACATCCTGCTTCTGATCGCCGGAACCTACACGCCGTTGGCGGTGCTGGCGCTTCCCACCGAGCAGACCGTGCTGCTGCTTTCACTGGTGTGGGGAGGCGCGATCGCGGGGATATTCTTCCGCGTGTTCTGGATACACGCGCCGCGCTGGCTCTACGTCGCGCTGTACCTCGCACTGGGCTGGGCCGCCGTGATGTACATCGTGCCGCTGTTCCAGGCCAACGCCGCCATGATGATCCTCGTGATCGTCGGTGGTCTGCTCTACAGCGGCGGCGCCGTGGTCTACGCGCTGAAGAAGCCGAACCCCTGGCCGGGACACTTCGGATTCCACGAGATCTTCCACGTGTGCACGGTCCTGGCGTTCCTCTGCCACTGGACGGCGTGCCTGCTCATCGCGCTCCAGCCCGCATACCACGCGGGTTGAGGCCGGCGCCCGGGGTCAGCGGGTGTCGGCGTCCTGCTCGCCGCGAGCGGCGGCATCCTCCTCGTCGAGCTGCTCGCGCACCTCGGCGCGGTACCGGCCGCGCCGGACCCGTCGCAGCATGTCGAGCAGCAGGAGCACCACCGCGATCGTCAGGATCACGATCGCTCCGAAGCCCCACGGACCGGGGGTGACCGACGTGGGGTCGACCGTGATCTCGGGGATCGGAGTCGCCGCCGATGTGAGCCACAGGAGGGAGTTCATGGTTCCTCGATCTGCGCGAGAAGCGCTTAGCCTGGAAACACCAGCCTAATCCCGTCAGAACCCCCTCGGAGACCGCCACCATGACGACGCAGCTCAAGCTCGACCAGCGCTACGGTCGGACGCGCGAGAAGCGTTCCCGCCGCATCCTGATCGCCGTCGCGGGCGTCCTCGGCGCGGGCATCCTCGGACTCGTGGCGTGGACGACGGTCAGCGGGGCCATCACCTCCGTCGACACCGACGCCACCGGGTTCGAGGTGATCGACGAGCATTCCGTCGTCGTCTCGTTCCAAGTCAGCGGCGCGCGCGACAAGCCGCTCGCCTGTGCGCTCGAGGCGCAGGACACCGAGCACGGCGTGGTCGGCTGGCGCGTCGTGGAATACCCCGCGGCGGACGGCGTCTCGCGAGCTTTCACCGAGACCATCCCCACCGTCGCCCTCGCGACGAATGGTTTGGTGACCTCCTGCTGGATCCCGTAGTCTAGGCATTTCTTGTGCGCCCCGGTCGGATGCCGGGGCGTTCGCCATAGGCGGCTGTGCGCCGCGCCAGTCCAAGGAGATCACATGTCGAACGACGCTCCCGTCACCTTCCTCACGCAGGACGCCTACGACCGTCTCGTCGCGGAGCTCGAACACCTCTCGACGACGGGCCGCGAAGAGATCGCCAAGCGCATCGAGGCAGCTCGCGAGGAAGGCGACCTGAAGGAGAACGGCGGCTACCACGCCGCCAAGGACGAGCAGGGCAAGCAGGAGGCGCGCATCCGCACGCTCCAGCAGCTGCTCAAGGACGCCACCGTCGGCGAGGCCCCCGAGTCCGACGGCACGGTGCTGTCGGGGACCGTCGTCACCGCGCTCGTCGCGGGCGGCGAGGAGGTCTTCCTGCTCGGCAGCCGCGAGATCGCCGCCGGCTCCGAGCTCGACGTCTACAGCGAGGCCTCACCGCTCGGCGAGGCGATCCTCGGCCTCAAGGAGGGCGACAAGACCTCCTACACCGCGCCCAACGGACGCGAGATCTCCGTCGAGATCGTCAAGGTCGAGACCTACTCGGGTCAGTGACCTCTCGGCTTCGCGCCGTCGTTCGTCAATCGGCGACGACCTTCGGCGCGAAGCCGGCATCCTCGAGGATCGAGATGACCTGAGCGCGATGCTCCTCGCCCCGCGTCTCGACGCTGAGCTGGAGGATGACCTCGCTGATCTGCAGCCCCTGCCCGTGGCGGGTGTGCAGCACCTCGATCACGTTCGCCCCCGCGACCGACAACAGCTCCGAGACGCGTGCGAGCTGGCCGGGACGGTCGGGCAGCGGGATCTGCAGCGTCATGTAGCGTCCGGATGCCGCGAGTCCGTGTGACACCACCCGCTGCAGCAGCAGGGGGTCGATGTTCCCGCCGGAGAGGACCGCGACCGTCGGTCCCGACGACGTGACCTTGCCCGCGAGGATCGCGGCGACGCCGACGGCGCCCGCCGGCTCGACGACCTGCTTCGCACGCTCGAGGAGCACCAGGAGCGCGCGGGCGATGTCGTCGTCCGAGACGGTCACGACCTCGTCGACGAGCTCGCGGATCACCGCGAACGTCTCGTCACCGGGACGCGCGACCGCGATGCCGTCGGCGATGGTCGGCGTCGTCTCGACCGCCAGCGGCATCCCCGCCGCCAGCGACGAGGGATAGGCGGCGGCGTTCTCGGCCTGAACGCCGATCACGCGCACCCGTCGCCCCTCGGCCGCCGCGCGGCCCTTCACGGCGGCCGCGACACCGGCGATGAGCCCGCCTCCCCCGATGGGAACCAGAAGCGTCTCGATGTCGGGCACCTGGTCGACGAGCTCGAGCCCGAGCGTCCCCTGTCCCGTGATGACGTCGGGGTGGTCGAACGGATGGATGAGCACCGCACCCGTCCGCTCCGCGAACTCCGCCGCCAGGCGGAGCGGCGTCTCGACCGTCGCTCCCTCGAGCACGACGTCCGCGCCATAGCCGCGAGTAGCGAGAAGCTTGGGAACGGGAACCCCGAGCGGCATGAAGATCGTCGCCGGGATGCCGAGCTTCTGCGCTGCGAGCGCGACGCCCTGCGCGTGGTTGCCGGCCGAGGCCGCGACCACACCGCGAGCGCGCTCCTCCGCGGTCAGCCGGGAGAGGCGGTAGGTCGCGCCGCGGATCTTGAACGACCCGGTGCGCTGCAGGTTCTCGAGCTTCAGGTGCACGGGCACGCCCAGGAGATCCGAGAGGTGCTCGGAGTACTCCATCGGCGTGCGGGTGACGACGCCGTCGAGCACGGCTGCCGCGGCGTCGAGATCGGCCGGAGTGGGTCCGGTCATGCGTTCTTCCTCCGGTCTCGGGGCACAGTGCTCCAGATCATCTCATCGGGTCGCGGCGCGACCCCGGTCTCCCACGATCGTCGCGAAATGTAGAGCACGACGACGTTGACGAATGCGGCCAGCGGCACGGCGAACAGCGCGCCCGGGATGCCCGCGATCATCGCTCCGCCGGCGACGACGATGACGACGGCGAGCGGATGGACCTTCACAGCCGACCCCATCAGCAACGGCTGCAGGATGTGCCCCTCGAGCTGCTGCACACCGAGCACGATCACGAGCATCCACAGGGCGATCCAGGGGCCGTTGTAGACGAGCGCGAGGAAGACGGCGAGAGCTCCCGTGACAACGGCGCCGACGAACGGGATGAACGCTCCGAGGAACACCAGCACCGCGATGGGAGCGGCCAGCGGCACGCCGAGGAACAGCGCGCCCAGGCCGATGCCCGTCGCGTCGATCGTCGCGACGAGCAGCTGCGTGCGGGCGTAGGTCACGACCGTGCGCCATCCGGTGCGACCCGCGCCGTCGACCGCGGGCCGCGCCTGACGCGGGAAGAGGCGGACGACCCAGCGCCAGATGCGACCGCCGTCAGCGAGGATGCACAGCAGGATGAACAGCACCAAGAGCGCGCCGGTGGCCACATGACCCACGGTGGATCCGATCGCGAGGGCGCCCGACCACAGGAGCGAGGCCTGCTGCTCGAGAAAGCCCCAGCCCTGCTTCAACAGGCCGTCGATCTCCGTCGAGGTGAGATGGAGCGGTCCGTCGATGAGGTACTGGCGGAGCTGACCGACCGCTTCGACCGTGCGCGCCTGCACGGACGCCCACTGCCGGCTGATCTGCCAGATCGCGAGCCAGAGCAGACCCGAGATCACGGCGATCGTCGCGAGCACGCTCAGCACGATCGCTGCCCAGCGCGGCACACGGTGCTCGAGCATCCAGAGCAGTCCGGGCCACAGGAGGGCGGCGATGAGGATGGCGATGAGCAGCGGGATGACGAGCAGCTTCAACTGGATGATGATCCAGATGGCCACGCCGGCGGCGGCCGCGACCACGAGCAGCCGCCACGAGTACGCCGTCGCCAGACGCAGGCCGCGAGGAATGCTCGTCGACGTCTCGGTCGCAACGGTCCGGTTGCGCAGGGCGTCGAGGAACGACCGCCCGACCTTGTCGTCGCTCATCCCGTCAGTCTAAGACTCCGGGGCGCGCCCGCCCGACCGCCCGGAGCCGTCTCAGAGCGGGTGCTCAGAACTGGACGCGCGGGGGCTCGGCGATCGCCGCCCCGTTCTCTACCTCGAAGAACTCGCGCTCGGTGAATCCGAGGCTGCGGGCGAACAGGTTGTTGGGGAACACCTTGATCTTCGTGTTCAGCTCGCGCACGCCGCCGTTGTAGAAGCGGCGAGAGGCCTGGATCTTGTCTTCGGTGTCGACGAGCGCCTGCTGCAGCTGGAGGAAGTTCTGACTGGCCTGTAGCTGGGGGTACGCCTCCGCGACCGCGAAGAGCGACTTCAGAGCCTGCTGCACGTGGCCTTCCGCCACGCCCGCCTCGGCGGGTCCGCTCGCCGACAGGATCTCCGCGCGCGCACGGGTGACGTTCTCGAACACCGCCTTCTCGTGAGCGGCATAGCCACGAACCGTGTCGATGAGGTTGGGGAGGAGGTCGGCGCGGCGCTTCAACTGCACCGTGATGTCGCTCCACGCCTCGTCGACACGGACGTTCAGCGCCACGAGCGAGTTGTACGTCGCCCACAGATAGATGCCGACGATGGCAAGCAGCGCGACGACGACGATGACCGGGATCAGCCACTCCATTGCATGTCCCCTCTCTCTGCGACCAGTCTAACCAGCGCGCCTCGGGCCGAATCCGCCGCGCGGCGGAACTCGCAGGTCTTACCCACCGGGGGCGAGTCGGGAGAGCAGCTCGGCGAGCTGCGCCTGCTCGTCGTCCGAGAGCGGCGCGAGCGCCGCACGCTCGGTCTCCAGATGGTCCGGGAGCACGCGTTCGACGACGGCGCGACCGTGCGCGGTCAGCCGGACGATCTTGCCACGGCCGTCCGCGGGGTCGGGATGGCGGCTGACGTAGCCGAGGCCCTCGAGTCGGTTCAGCCGCTGTGCGACAGCACTGGAGGTGATCATGGCATCCGCGGCGAGTGCGGCCGGCGTCAGCTCATAGGGCGCCCCCTGCCGGGTCAAGGTCGCGAGGACGTCGAAGGTCGCGGCGTCGATGCCGTGGCTCGCGAAGGTCGCGGCGAGCCGCGCGTCGACGGATGCGGCGGCCCGCCCGAGTCGCCCGATGACAGCCATCGGGCTCACGTCGAGGCCGGGCTTCTCGCGCGCCCATTGTTCGAGGATCCGATCCACATGGTCCATCCCGCGATCCTAGTCGCTAAGCGCTTCGCTATAGTGGCTAAGTGCTTAGCAATCGTGTCGTTCTCGTCGCCCTGACCGCCATCGCCCCCGTCGTCTGGGGAACCACATACCTCACCACGACGACGTTCCTCCCGCCGGGGCATCCCCTGCTGATCGCGACGGTGCGCGCCCTGCCGGCGGGACTGATCCTGCTCCTCGCCGCCCGGCGGCTGCCCACCGGATCGTGGTGGTGGCGTTCCTGGGTTCTCGGCACCCTGAACTTCACCGCGTTCTTCGGGTGCCTCTTCGTCGCCGCCGACCGGCTTCCTGGAGGTGTCGCCGCCGTCGTCGGCGGCATCCAGCCGCTCCTCGTGGCGGTGCTCGGGTGGCGGATGCTGTCGGAGCGCCTCACCGTCGTCACGGTCGTCGCAGGCGCCGCCGGGGTCGTCGGCGTCGGGCTCATCGTGGCGCCGGGCGGCGCCGACCTCGACCCGGTCGGCATCGCGGCGGCGCTGGGCGGGGCCGTCTCGATGGCTGTCGGGACGGTGCTGACCAAGCGCTGGGGCTCCGGCCAGCCGCCCCTCGCGATGACGGCGTGGCAGCTGGTGACCGGCGGGCTCATGCTCGCGATGCTCACGTTTCTCGTCGAGCCGCTCCCGGACGCGCTCCCCTCGGTGAGCGAGCTGGGCGCCTACGCATACCTCACGCTCATCGGCACCGCCCTCGCCTACGTGCTGTGGTTCCGGGGCGTCCGATCGCTGCCGACGCGCCTGCCCGCCTTCGTCGGACTGCTGAGCCCCGTCGTGGCCGTGCTGCTCGGGCTGATCGTCGCGGGAGAGACCCTGAGCGCGCTGCAAGCCGTCGGCTTGGTGGCGGTGCTCGCATCGGTCACCGCCGCTGTGGCGCAGCCGCGCCCGAAAGCGACGCCCGTACCCCCGGTGGGACTCGAACCCACACTGAAGCGATTTTAAGTCGCCTGCCTCTGCCATTGGGCTACGGGGGCCCGCCCCCACGTTACCGGCCCCGCGCCACCCCCCTCGCCTGAAAGCTCGCGCCCACTCACAACCCGCGAAGGGGCGCAACCTGCCAACCCAACCCGCAGCCGGCCCCACACCACCCCCTCACCTGGCAGCACACGCCCACTCACAACCCGCGAAGGGGCGCAACCTGCCAACCCAACCCGCAGCCGGCCCCTGAGCAGAAACGATGAGGCCCCCGTCACCGTGCGGTGCGGGGGCCTCATGGCAGCTGGGTGTCAGCTCGCGTTGACCTTGTTGTCCTTCTCGGCCGGGGCCACCGCTGCGGCGCCCTCGTCCTTCGCCACGCTCTTGGGGTCGATCGGCGGCTGCGGGTTCTCCGCGGCCGGCTGCGCGGGGCGCGGACGCGCGGCGAACTCCTCGAACGCGGCGCGCGGGGTGAGCGTGCCCTGGAGCGCCACGTTGTCGCGACCGAGCCAGAAGTTCATCCACCAGTCGCCGACGACGCGCCACTTGCGCTCCCACGAGGGCATCGCGAGGCCGTGGTAGCCGCGGTGCGCGACCCAGGCGAAGAAGCCCTTGATCGCGATCTTGCCCGACTGGAACACGCCGTTGCCGAGGCCGAGACCTGCGACGGCACCGAGGTTCTTGTGGAAGTACTCGCGCGGCGTCTCACCACGGAGCACCGCGACGAGGTTCTTCGCGAGCAGCTTCGCCTGACGGACCGCGTGCTGCGCGTTGGGAACGCAGTACCCGCCGACACCGCCGCCGCTCAGGTCGGGAACGGCCGAGATGTCGCCGGCGGCCCAGGCGCCCTCGACGATCTCCTCGGGCGTGCCCACGCGGAGGTCGGCGCGCGTGCGGATGCGGCCGCGCTCCTCGACAGGCAGGTCGCTGCCGCGGACGACGGTCGGGTTAGCCATCACACCGGCGGTCCAGATGATGACGTCGGTCGGGATGACCTCGCCGGTCGACAGGGCGACATTGCCGCCCTCGGCGCCCTGAACCTGCGTGTCGAGGTGCACGTTGGCACCCTTCTTCGCGAGGTCCTTCAGCACCCACTGGCTCGTCTCGAGCGAGACCTCCGGCATGATGCGGCCCATGGCCTCGATGAGGTGGAAGTGCGTGTCCTCGAAGCGCAGCTGGGGGTAGCTCTTCAGCAGCGACGACGCCATCGCACGCAGCTCGGCGAAGACCTCGATGCCCGCGAAGCCGCCGCCGACGACGACGACCGTCAGCAGACGGTCACGCTCGGGACCGGCCGGCAGGTTCGCCGCGCGGTCGAAGTTGGTGAGGATGCGGTCGCGGATCGCCATGGCCTCTTCGACCGTCTTCAGGCCGATCGCGTTGTCGGCGATGCCCGGGATCGGGAAGGTGCGCGAGACGGCGCCGGCGGTCACGACGATCTGGTCGTAACGGTGCTCCCACGGCTCGCCCTCAGCGGGCGTGATCGTGGCGACCTTGTTCGCGTGGTCGATCTTCGTGACCTTGGCGTTGACGACGTTCGTCCGCTTGAGGTGACGGCGGAGACCCACGACGACGTGGCGGCCCTCGATCTCACCGGCGGCCACCTCGGGGAGGAACGGCTGGTAGGTCATGTACGGCAGCGGGTCGACGATGGTGACCTCGGCCTCACCCTTACGGAGGTGCTTCTCGAGCTTCCACGCAGTGTAGAAGCCGGCGTAGCCGCCACCGACGACGAGGATCTGGGGCACAGATGTGGACACGTTCGGAAGAACTCCTTGATCGGGGGCTCGGCTAGCGCGACGCGCGGGCCGATCGGATGCGCCGGACAGCAGCAGTGACGCCGAGCGCCACCAGTATAGCGGCCATGGTCGCACCCACGAGCGGGACGGTCCCGTACAGCAGCGTATTCATGCTCGGCAGCAGCGGCGAACCGGCTTCAGACGGAGGGTCCGCGGCAGGGAGCTCCGGAAGCGCGATCGGCGAGGTCGTGGGCTGCGGTGCGGGCGCCTGCTCCGCCCGGCGGTAGATGCGCACCCATTCCGCGAGATCGCCCATCGGGTTCTCCGACACGGCCGGAACGGCGGCGGTCACCGCGGCCGCGGCATCCAGCAGCCCGTATCCGTAGAGCGGGTCGGGCTTCGCCGAGACGCCGGGCACCGCGCGGGCCGTCTTGATGATGCGGTTGATGACGTTGTTCGAGTCGAGCCCGGGGTGCGCCGAGCGCACCAGCGCCGCGACGCCCGCGACGATCGGGGCTGCCCCGCTGGTTCCGTCCCACACCACGATCCGGCCGTCGGCGGACACCCCGAGCAGGCCCTCGCTCGGCGCCGAGATGCCGATCGTGATGCCCTGCGTCGACGCCTCCTGGCTCGCGACTCCGCCGCGGTCGACACCGCCGACGGTGAGAACACCCGGGATCGTCGCCGGCGCCCCGACGCGGTCGGTGCCGGTCCCCCGGTTGCCGGCGGCGACGACGACCACGACGTCGTGGTCGTACGCGTACTGGAATGCCGTGTCCCACGACGGGTCCCATTCGAGCAGGTTCGTCGTGAAGGAGAGGTTGATGACGTCGGCGCCCTGGTCGACGGCCCACGTCATGGCGTCGGCGACCTGCCTGGCGAACGGGATGTCGGAGGCGCCGCCGAATCCGATCGACAGCGAGAGCAGCTTCGCTTCGGGTGCCACCCCGATCATCCCGGCGTCGGGACCCGTGCCGCGGGATGCCGCCAGCGAGGCGACCCAGCTGCCGTGGTCGCGGTCGTCGCCTCCCACCGGAGTGCGGCCGTCGGCGCTGCCCGAGCCCGAGAAGTCCGCTCCCGCGCTGACCGCCCCCTCGAATTCGGCCGGCCCACGTCCGATGCCGGTATCGATGACCGCGATCGTCGTACCCGCACCGCGTGTGGTCTGCCACGCCGTGCGGATGCCGTAGTCGTCGAGCCAATACTCCGCCTGGCGCGCCGGGTCGGTCGGAGGCGCCACCGCCCCCGCCGTCGCCGCGGTGACGACGAGCACGCCGACGACCGTCGCGCGCAGGAATCGCCCGACGCGCCGGGTCACGCGGCCACCCGGGGGTTCGCGCAGCTGCACCGCTCGGGCGACCAGGTGGATCGCTCGAGCGCGAGGTCGCCGATGGGGTTGACCCCGGGCCCTGCCGCGAGGGCGTGGGCGGCGACGGCGTGCAGGCACTTGACGCGCGTCGGCATGCCCCCGGCCGAGATGCCAGCGATCTCTTCGACCTCCCCGTACGCGGCGCGGTCGGCGAGGTACTGCTCGTGGGCGCGCTGATAGGCCGCGGCGACGTCGGAATCGTCGGCCAGCAGGTCGGAGAGCTCCCGCATGACATGGGTCGCCTCGAGCGCCGACATCGCGGCGGTGGCACCGGGGTGGGTGAGGTAGTAGAACGTCGGGAACGGCGTGCCGTCGGGCAGCCGCGGCTCGGTCGACACGACCGTCGGATTGCCGCACACGCACCGCGCCGCGATCCCCACCACGCCGCGCATCGGGCGTCCCAGCTGCTCGCGCATGACCTCGAGGTCGGCGTCGGTCGCGGGCGTCAGAGCGGGAGCAGTCACCCTGACAGGCTACCGTCCGCCGCCGGCTGACTCCTGGGGCGGCACGGCACCGGTGCTCACGGGGCGGTGGCGGCCGTACGCGCGGATCCGCTGGTCACGACCGAGCGCACGAACTGCGACATCCAGTCGGTGCGGGTACGTTCGACGTCGCTCGAGACTGCCGCCGGATCATCGGGCACCGCGGATGCCGGGAGATCGTCGTCGATGAGGTAGACGACTTCGCCGGGACGAACGTAATAGAGCCGCTCGCGCGCCTGCGTCATGATGAACGCCGGATCGCGCCACTGCTCGCGCTCGGCGGAGAGAGCGTCGACCTCGTCCTGACCGACGCGCACCGATTCCTCCAGCGCGGCGATCTGCGCGCGCTGGTCGAGGTACGTGCTGACCGACGGGACCAGCACGCAGGCCGCGAGAACGACGAGCCCGAGCATGATGAAGGCGAAGCCCGACACCCGGATGCCGCCCATCCACTCGCGGACGTCGACACGCCGCCGGGAACGAGAAGAGGGAGCCGTCGTCTTGACCACGGCTCCCCCTCTCGTCACGTTTCAGCGCTGATCAGCCCTGGAATCGCGGGAACGCAGCGCGGCCGATGAACTCCGCGGCGTCACCCAGCTCCTCCTCGATGCGCAGAAGCTGATTGTACTTCGCCACACGCTCCGAGCGCGCGGGCGCGCCGCTCTTGATCTGACCGGCGTTGACCGCCACCGACAGGTCGGCGATGGTCGTGTCCTCGGTCTCACCCGAGCGGTGCGACAGCATCGTGGTGTAGCCGGCGCGGTGCGCGACCGCGATCGCGTCGAGCGTCTCGGACAGCGTGCCGATCTGGTTGACCTTCACCAGGAGCGAGTTGGCGGCCTTGCGGCGGATGCCGTCGGCCAGACGCGCCGGGTTGGTGACGAACAGGTCGTCGCCGACCAGCT
Source organism: Microbacterium sp. AISO3 (assembly GCF_002204305.1). Taxonomy (NCBI): domain Bacteria; kingdom Bacillati; phylum Actinomycetota; class Actinomycetes; order Micrococcales; family Microbacteriaceae; genus Microbacterium; species Microbacterium sp. AISO3. The sequence continues at coordinate 400,454 of NZ_NHRF01000002.1, forward strand.
GCACCTTGTCGCCGAGCTTCTCGGTGAGGGCGGTCCAGTTGTCCCAGTCGTCCTCGGCGAGGGCGTCCTCGATCGTGACGATCGGGAAGTCGTTGACGAGCTGCACGTAGTAGTCCGTCAGCTGCTCGGCGTTCCAGTCCTTGTTGTCGAGGCGGTAGACGCCGTCGTTGAAGAACTCCGTCGCCGCAACGTCGAGACCCAGGGCGATCTCGGAGCCGGGCTTGAAACCGGCCTTCTCGATCGCCTTGACGAGGAACTCGAGGCCCTCGCGGTTGCTGGGCAGGTCGGGCGCGAAACCGCCTTCGTCGCCGAGGCCGGTGGCGTAGCCGGCGGCCTTCAGCTCGCCCTTGAGGACGTGGTAGACCTCGGTGCCCCAGCGCAGCGACTCGCTGAAGGTCTCTGCGCCGATCGGCGCGAGGAAGAACTCCTGCATGTCGATGCCGTTGTCGGCGTGCTCGCCACCGTTGATGACGTTGAACAGCGGGACGGGCAGGACGTGCGCGTTCGGTCCGCCGAGGTAGCGGAACAGCGGCAGGTCTGCCGAGTCGGCCGCGGCCTTCGCAACGGCGAGCGAGACGCCGAGGATGGCGTTCGCGCCCGTGCGCGACTTGTTCTCGGTGCCGTCGGTCTCGATGAGGATCTCGTCGATGATGCGCTGCTCGCTCGCGTCGACGCCCTCGATGGCGGGGCCGAGCTCGTCGATGACGGCCGTGACGGCCTTGAGCACGCCCTTGCCGCCGTAGCGGCTCTTGTCGCCGTCGCGGAGCTCGTACGCCTCGAACGCGCCGGTGGATGCGCCGGAGGGGACGGCCGCACGCTGGACGATGCCGTCGTCGAGGAGCACCTCCACTTCAACGGTCGGGTTGCCACGCGAATCCAGAATCTCGCGTGCGCCTACAGCCTCGATCAGTGCCACAGGGGTACTCCTTGCTTGTGGAGGGTGAGTCGTGGAGCGTCGTCGGTCCACTCTGAGTCTAGTGATGACCGGGGCCGCCGCCACCGGGCCTGCCGGGACTATGACGCGGGGTCGACCCGCAGCGCGATCGCGACGCCGTCCCAGCCCTTGAGATCGAGGGTCTGCAGCGCGGTCGCGTCGAAACGCGGATCACGGGCGAGCATCTCGAGTCCTCGCCGGGTGCCCGCCACCTGCTCGTCCTCCGTCGCGGGATCGCTGACACGTCCCGCGCGCACGACGTTGTCGACGACGACGATCGCACCGGGGCGGGTCAATCGCGCCGCGTGATCGAGGTAGATCGTGTTGGACTCCTTGTCGGCGTCGATGAAGACCAGGTCGAACTCCTCGTCGACGTCCGGGAGCACGTCGGCGCCTCGACCGACCCGCACCTCGACGCGGTCGTCGACCCCGGCCCGCGCGATGCTGGTGCGGGCGACCTCGGCGTTGCGCGGCTCCGCCTCGATCGTCAGCAGCCGCCCGTCCCCCGGCAGGGCGCGGGCCATCGCGATGGTGGAGAACCCGCCGAGCGTGCCGATCTCGAGAACCCGCCGTACGCCACCGATCCGGATGAGCAGCTGCAGGAGCTTGGCGCTGAGCGGCGAGACCTCGATCGCGGGGAGTCCCGCCGCACGCTGGTCCGCAAGAGCGGCATCCAGATCCGGATCGGGTGTCACGAGGGTGGCCGTCAGGTACGCGTCGGTGCGTCTCCAGCTATCGGGAGTGGGGTCGGTCGTCATGCTCTCAGCCAACCGCACGACGTCCGCGCGCGCCAGCATCCGCGCCGCCGTCGCGTCGTCGAGGGCCGCGAACACGGCCGGGAGCAGCGCGTCGGCGGTGCGCCGGTAACCGAGGGCGCTGGGGTGGAACCGGTCCAGGGAGAACATCTCGTCCGGGCGGTCGACGAACACCGGCCCCACGGCGCGTCGGAGTGAGACGACCCGTGCACCGGCTGCCCGCGCCGCCGTCTCCTGCGCGTCGGCGAGCGCCCGCGACGCCCGCGATGCGAAGCTCCGCAGCGGCTGCGGAACCGGACGGAGGGCGCCGAGGTCGGGGCAGGTGCCGACGACGACGGCGCATCCTCGGGAGCGGAGCGCCTCGACCGCGTCGGCGAGGCTGCGGGCGGCGTCGCCGGGCGGGATCCGGTGCGTCACATCGTTGCCTCCGACGACGATGACGGCGACGTCTGCGGCGGCATCGTCGCCGAGCGCTGCGATCTGGTCCGGCAGCGTCGCCGACTCCGCGCCCACGACGGCGCCCGTGCGAAGCCGCACGGGGCGGCGCGCCCGCTTCGCCAGTCCCCGGGCGAGCCGTCCGCCGAGGGTGTCCTTCCGACGCTCCGCCCCGAGCCCCGCGGCGAGCGAATCGCCGAGCATCACCAGACGCACCGGCTCGCCGGCGTAGGAGCGGCGCCACAGCCGGTCCGCGTCGAGTGCGAGCTCGCCCAGGGGCTTGCCGATCCGCTCCCGCGCGAGCGCGGCCTGCCGGGTGAGGACGACGCGCGAGGTGAGCGCGACGGCCCCGGCCGAGAGAACGGCACCGCCGACGGCAGCGGCGATGCGCACCGCAGGTGTGGTCATGGCGCCAGCACAACACCGCCGGGTGAACGAACGCGGAAGACCGTCCGACGCTCACGCGAACGGGCCCGCGGAGGGTCAGTCGGCGACGGGTGGGATGCCGAGATCCCGCACCAGGTAGATCCAGGGGAACGCCCGGCAGCCGACCTCCCAGCCGTCCTGACGCTCCCGATCCAGCGACACCCGCCACAGGATGCGGCGATGCTCCCATTGGGTGTCGGTGCGTCGCATCCGGTGCGCGAGCATCCCGGCTCCCACGGTCCGCCACCCCTGCCGCCCCGCCGCCTCGAGTTCGGGCAGCTCGTCGAACGCGGTGACGGGTCCGAGCCATCGCTCCTCCGCCGACTCCTCCCCCGCCGACGGATCAGCTCCGAAGCGTTGCTGCGCAGCCTGACGCGACATCCCGAGCTCCGCACCGATGCGCGACCAGCTGGCTCCGCCGGCGCGCGCCGCCACGACCGACCGATGCAGAAGTGTGCGCGCCGCCCGCTCGGCCGCGGCGCTGGCGGCGATGAGCTGCACGTGCCCCTCGGCGTCGAGTCCCTCCGCCTCCTGCACCCCTGCGGCATCGAGGACGATGCGACCGATGTCGTCGCCGATGCTGTCGATGCCAGCTGGAGCGGTGCTGGCACCGCCGACGGGAGCGCTGACGCGGTGAGGGCTCACACCGACCCGGTCTCGCGAGCGGGGAGCCACGTCGGAGCCGACAGAGCGCGGCTCATCCCCGTGACGAGGCCCGAGAGGTAGGCGGCGAGCACGATCGACCCGACCCCTGTGCCCAGCACGAAGCCACCCCAGAAGCCCGAGAAGTCGAACCCGATGGCCAGGATCGCGAGGACGGATCCCGCGATGGCGGCCACGGCCGCCGCCCATCGGAACCGGATGATCTGCCGACGTGAGGTGCGCTCTTCCATGCGTCAACACTAGGTTGACACATCGAAGAACGTCAACCTCCCGTTGACGAGGAGTATCATCGTCAGTCGATGGAGCGCGGCTCGGCCGAGCGGACATCCTCCCCCGCGCGCAGCGTGACGAACGAGGCGTAGCCGTCGGCGGCGGCGCGCTCCAGGAGCGCCTTGAGGTTCTTCGGGCGCTGCTCGAGCCGCACCCGGGAGCCGGTCTCGACCAGGTGCGACTTCGCGGCGAGGAGCTCGGGAAGCGGCACGTCACGATCGTGGACGAGGACGATGCCGGTGCGATCATCGCCCGCGGACGCGCCGAGCAGGTCGACGAGCCGTTCGAATCCCAGCGAGAAGCCCACGGCCGGCACGTCCGAGCCGAGGAACCGGCCGATCATGCCGTCGTAGCGACCGCCCCCGCCGAGCGAGTACGACACCGACGGGTGCGCGAGCTCGAAGATCGTGCCGGTGTAGTAGCCCATGCCGCGCACGAGGAACGGGTCGAAGACCAGCGGCACCTCGGCCGAGCCGCCGCGCGCCGCGCGCACGGCCTCACCGATGCCGACGAGGTGGGCGATGACGTCGTCGCCCACGCCCTCGGGCAGTCGCGAGCGGATGCCGTCGGCGTCGAACCCCGCGGCATCCGCCTGCGGACGTCGAAGGAACGCCTCGAACGCATCAGCGGCGGCCGGTGTCGCGCCGCGCTCGCGCAGCTCGGCGACGACGCCGTCGGTGCCGAGCTTGTCGAGCTTGTCGATCGTGATGAGCACGCCCGGGCGCTCGGCCTCGGCGAAACCGAACGTCGCGAGCATCTCGTCGAGCACGCGCCGGTCGTTGACGCGGACCGAGGCTCCGGTTAGTCCGAGCGCGTCGAGCGCGTCGAGGCTCGCCGCCATCAACTCAGCCTCCGCCCGCGGGGTCGCGTCGCCGATGATGTCGATGTCGCACTGCACGAACTGCCGGTAACGGCCCTTCTGCGGCCGCTCCGCGCGCCACACCGGCGCGATCTGGATCGCACGGAACACCGTCGGCAGCTCCGCACGGTGCGAGGCGTAGAAGCGGGCGAGCGGCACCGTCAGGTCGTAGCGGAGCCCCAGGTCCGTCAGCGCGGCCGGGTCGTCGGCCGCGGCGCGGATGCCGTCGGCGTCGAGTCCGCGCGCGAGGACGTTGTAGGCGAGCTTCTCGTTGTCGCCGCCGATGCCGGCGTGGAGACGTCCGTACTCCTCCATGACCGGCGTCTCGATCTCGTCGAAGCCGTGCGCGCGATAGCGCTCGCGGACGACGGCGAGAACGCGCTCGCGGCGGGCTTTGTCGGCGGGAAGGAAGTCGCGCATGCCGCGCGGCGGGTTCACGGTGGGCACCGTCCTATCCTTCCAGGTCGGCGGCGGAGTCACCGGCGCCTTCGGCCGCGCGGATGTCGGCGTCGAGGATGCGCAGCCGTTCGCGAAGCGCGCGTTCGGCATCCCATCCCTGGGCGCGGGCGTGCGCGACGAGGCCGAGCAACGCCTCGCCGAGCTCGGCCTCGTCGGCGGGCGGCTCCGCGGGGAGCGGCAGCGCCGCCGACAGGACAGGAGCCGATTTGGCGAGCATCTTCTGCGCGAGAGCGAGCGTCGGCATGTGGACGGACACGCCGTCGAGCACGCTCGTGCGGGTTCGCTTCTCGGCCGCCTTCGCCGCGTTCCACAGCACGAGCACCTGCTCCGGCGTCTCCGCCGTCTCGTCGCCGAAGACATGCGGATGCCGCCGCACCATCTTCTCGGTGAGGCCCCGGGCGACGTCGTCGATGTCGAAGGGGTCGGATGCCGAGCGCGACGCGATCTCGGCATGGAACAGCACCTGCCAGAGGAGGTCGCCCAGCTCTTCGCGAAGATCCGCAGCGGTACCGGCCTCGACGGCATCCACGACCTCCGCCGACTCCTCGATCAGGTACGGGACGAGGTCGCGATGGGAGATCTGCGCCGTCCACACGCATCGGTCGCGGACGGCGCGCATCGTGTCGGCGGCAGCGCGCAGCGGATCGGACATCGGGCTCCTTCGGACGGGGAGTCCCAGGGTAGTCCGGCGTAACACAGCGGGGCCGAGCGGCATGTGTACGACGACCGTGTCAATCAGACCCCGCGGGTGCCAGTAATTTGGGAGGCATGCGCGAGCTGACCCGAACCGAAGCGATCGATCTCGTCGGCCGATACGAGGCCGAGCAGGAGATTCCCGAGGCGATGCGCTCCGACGTGCGCATGCTCGGTTCGATGCTGGGACAGGTGCTGCGAGAGAGCGGCTCCCCCGGTCTCTTCGACGACGTCGAACGGCTGCGGGGCGCCACCATCCAGGCCTACACCGACGACTCCCCGGAGGCGTTCGAACGGGCTGCCGCGATCGCCGAATCGTTCAGCGTCGACCGCGCCGACGAGGTCGCGCGCGCGTTCACGGTCTACTTCCACCTCGTCAACCTCGCTGAGGAGCACCAGCGCGTCCGGCTCCTGCGCGAGCGCGCCGGCGTCTCCGACCAGGACAGCGCGAGCGACTCGATCCCCGCCGCTTACGCCCAGCTCTCGAGCGAGGTCGGCGAGGACGAAGCCGCTCGGCGTCTGCGCGAGCTGCGTTTCCACCCCGTCTTCACCGCTCACCCGACCGAGGCGCGGCGGCGCGCGGTGTCGCAGAGCATTCGACGACTGGTGACCCTGCTCGAGACGCTCGAGAACTCTGCTGCCGGAGGCGCCGAGCACCGCCGCGCACATCGGCGCATGCTCGAGGAGATCGACACCCTGTGGCGCACTTCGCCGCTGCGCGCGGAGAAGCCGACGCCGACCGACGAGGTGCGGGCCGTCATGGCGGTGTTCGACGACACGCTCTACACGACGATCCCCCTGGTATACCGCCGCCTCGACGACGCGCTGCAGGGCGAGGTCGCCGGCAGCCGGCCCCCGGTCGTCGCGCCGTTCGTTCGCCTCGGCACGTGGGTCGGAGGCGACCGCGACGGCAACCCCTTCGTCACCGCGTCGGTCACGAAGAAGGCGGCGGGCATCGCTGCCGAGCACGTCCTGCTCGGACTCGAGCGCAGCACCGAGCGCGTCGGCCGCGGGCTGACGATGTCGGGAGAGACCACCCCGCCGAGCAGCGCACTGCGGGCTCTCTGGGATCGCCTGGCGGCATCCGACGACGAAGGCGCGGCCGACGCCGTCAAGCGTGCACCCGGCGAGCACCACAAGCGCGTCATGATGCTGCTCACACGGCGCATCCGCGCGACCCGGGCGCGCAACGCTGATCTCGCCTACAGCGACCCCGAGGAGTTCCTCGCCGACCTGCGCGTCGTGCAGAGCTCGCTCGACGAGGCCGGGGCCAAGCGTCAGGCGTTCGGCGCGCTGCAACAGCTGATCTGGGCCGTCGAGACCTTCGGCTTCCACCTCGCCGAGCTCGAGGTCCGCCAGCACTCCGCCGTCCACGCCAAGGTGCTCGCCGAGTGCGAGGCCGGCGGCGACCTGAGCGATCTCGCGGTCGAGGTGCTGGAGGTCTTCCGCACCATCTCGCAGGTGCAGAAGCGCTTCGGTCCGCGAGCGGCCGGCCGATACATCGTGTCGTTCACGCAGTCGGCGGACGACCTCGCGAACGTGCACGCCCTCGCGCGCCAGGCCGTCGGCCCCGACGGCACGCCCCCCGTGCTCGACGTCATCCCCCTGTTCGAGACCTTCGCCGATCTGCAGGCGGCGCCCGGGATCCTCGCGGAGATCGTCGACCACCCGGCGTTCGCCGCCCGCCTGGACGCGACCGGCCGGCGGCTGGAGGTCATGCTCGGCTACTCCGACTCGTCGAAGGACGTCGGACCCGTCGCGGCCAACCTCGCTCTCTATGAGGCCCAGGCACGCATCGCGGCCTGGGCGCAGGAGCAGCAGATCGAACTGACCCTGTTCCACGGGCGCGGCGGCGCGCTCGGCCGCGGAGGCGGCCCCGCGAACTCTGCGATCCTCGCGCAGCCCCCGCACTCCGTCGACGGCCGGTTCAAGCTCACCGAGCAGGGCGAGGTCATCTTCGCCCGCTACGGCGACCCCGACATCGCCCTGCGCCACATCGACCAGGTCGCCGCGGCGATCCTGCTGGCGTCGGCGCCATCGATCGAAGAGCGCAACAGCCGCGCCGCGGAGCGGTACGCCGACGTCGCGGCGACGATGGATGCCGCCTCGCGCGAGCGCTTCTTCTCGCTCGTGAAGGCACCGGGCTTCGCCCCGTGGTTCGCCGCCGTCACGCCGATGGAGGAGATCGGACTCCTCGCCCTGGGCTCGCGCCCGGCGCGCCGGGGGCTGTCCGTCGAGTCGCTCGAAGACCTCCGCGCGATCCCGTGGGTCTTCGCCTGGACGCAGGCGCGCATCAACCTCGCGGGCTGGTTCGGCCTCGGGACCGCGCTCGAGGCGGTCGGCGACGAAGCCCTGCTGCGCGAGGCGTACGAGCAGTGGCCGCTCCTGCGGACGGTCATCGACAACGTGGCGATGAGCCTCGCGAAGGCCGACCCGCGCATGGCGCGTCGTCACCTCGCGCTGGCCGACCGCGACGACCTCGCGCAGCTCGTCGTCGACGAGATGCTGCTCACCCGCGACTGGGTCGTGCGCATCGCCGGCGGTGACGGTCTGCTCGCCAACAAGCCCGTGCTGCAGCGCGCGGTGAAGATGCGCAGCCCCTACGTGGATGCCCTGTCGCTGCTGCAGCTGCGCGCGCTGCGGGTGCTCCGCTCCACCGAACATGACGCACCGACCCCGCCCGAGTGGCAGCGCCTGCTGCTGCTCACCGTCAACGGCGTAGCGGCGGGTCTGCAGAACACCGGATGACGCGTCGGTCGGTGATCGCGGTCACCGACCGACGCTCGTCATCGTCCCGATCGTCATATGGCCGGGCAGGCGCCGCTGCGCCCGCTAGCGTGAATCGGGTCCCGCCCGCTCGGCCAGAAAGCTCCACCATGACCGAACACGCTCCCCTGCCCTCATCCGTCCAGTCGGTGTTCGCCACCGTCCTGCAGCGCAATCCGCACGAGCCCGAGTTCCAACAGGCCGTCCACGAGGTGCTCGAGGCGATCGCACCGGTCGTCGAGGCGCAGCCCGAGCTCGCGCGCGACGGCATCCTCGAGCGGCTGGTCGAGCCCGAGCGGCAGATCATGTTCCGCGTGCCGTGGCTCGACGACGCCGGCACCGTCCGGGTCAACCGCGGCTACCGTGTGCAGTTCTCCTCGGTGCTCGGCCCGTACAAGGGCGGACTGCGGTTCCACCCGACGGTGAACCTGTCGATCGTGAAGTTCCTCGGCTTCGAGCAGATCTTCAAGAACGCGCTCACCGGTCAGGGGATCGGCGGCGCCAAGGGCGGCAGCGACTTCGACCCGCACGGCCGGTCGGATGCCGAGATCATGCGCTTCTGCCAGTCGTTCATGAACGAGCTGTACCGCCATCTCGGTGAGCACACCGACGTTCCCGCCGGCGACATCGGCGTGGGCGCGCGTGAGATCGGCTACCTCTTCGGGCAGTACCGCAAGATCACGAACCGTCACGAGTCGGGCATGTTCACCGGCAAGGGTGTGCAGTGGGGCGGCGCCGAGGTCCGCACCGAGGCGACGGGCTACGGCGCGGTCTTCTTCGCGCAGGAGATGCTCGCCGTCGAGGGCGACTCGCTCGACGGCAAGCGCGTCGCCGTATCGGGTTCGGGCAACGTGGCGACATACGCCATCGAGAAGGCGTACCAGCTCGGTGCGACGCCGGTCACGGCATCCGACTCGTCCGGCACGATCGTCGACGAAGACGGGATCGACCTCGCCATACTCAAACAGGTCAAGGAGATCGACCGCCGCCGCATCTCGGCGTACCTGGATCACCGGCCGGGCGCGACGTACGTCGAGGGTGGCCGTCCGTGGCGCACCGCGGTCGACGTCGCCATTCCGTCCGCGACGCAGAACGAGCTCGACGGCGACGACGCGCGCGCTCTCGTCGCCGGCGGCGTACGCGTCGTGGTCGAAGGCGCCAACATGCCCTCGACTCCAGAGGCGGTCGACGCGTTCCGCGCCGCCGGGGTGCTGTTCGGCCCCGGCAAGGCGGCGAACGCGGGTGGCGTCGCGACCTCCGCGCTCGAGATGAGCCAGAACGCGTCGCGCCAGCGCTGGGGCTTCGCCGACAGCGAGAACAAGCTGCGCGAGATCATGAAGAACGTCCACGACGCGGCCTTCGCCGCCTCCGAGCGCTACGGACGTCCGGGCGACTACGTCGTCGGGGCGAACGCGGCCGGTTTCGAGCGCGTCGCGCGCGCGATGCTCGCGCAGGGAGTCATCTGACGCCGGCCGGGAGCCGGGTGGAGCGCGAGCCGGGTTAGGCTTTCACCCCGTGCCTTCCGATCCCTCCTCCCCCACGGAGTCTGGTGTCACGCGTCCGGGAACCCGACCCGCGACCGTGTCGATGCTCACCCTCTCGACGTTCGTCATCGGCTCGATGGTGGGCGCGGGGGTCTTCTCCCTTCCCGCCGGCTTCGCCGCCGAGACCGGTGTCGCCGGGACGCTCGTCGCGTGGGCGGTCGCGGGAGGCGGGATGCTCGCCCTCGCCTTCGCGTTCCAGCTGCTCGCCAACCGCAGGCCGGACCTCGACGCGGGCGTCTACAGCTACGCACGCGCCGGTTTCGGGAGGTACCTCGGATACTTCTCCGCGTTCGGATATTGGGCCAGCGCGTGCGCGGGCAACGTCTTCTACTGGGTGTTCATCACTTCGACCCTGGGCGCGGTGTTCCCGGCGCTCGGAGCCGGCGACACCGTCGCTGCCGTCGCCGTGTCGTCGGCGGGGCTCTGGCTGTTCTTCATCCTCATCCGGCGGGGCGTCCGCTCCGCGGCCGCGGTGAACCGCGTCGTCAGCATCGCCAAGACGCTCCCGATCGTGGTGTTCGTCGTGCTCTGCGCGACGGTCTTCGATCCCGCGGTGTTCGCCGCCAACTGGGCGGGCCCGTCGGGAGCGCCGCTGTGGGACCAGATCCGCGCCACGATGCTCGTCACCGTCTTCGTCTTCATCGGCCTCGAGGGGGCGAGCGTCAACTCTCGTCACGCCCGCTCGCGCCGTGACGTGGGGCGCGCGACACTCCTCGGCTTCCTCAGCGTGCTCGCGGTCTTCGCCTCGGTGACCATCGTCTCGTTCGGCGTGCTGCCACGCGAACAGATCGCCTCGCTCCCCGAGCCGTCGCTGGGCGGAGTCCTGGAGACGATCGTGGGCCCGGCCGGTGCGGTGTTCATCGGTGTCTCGCTCATCGTGGCGGTGCTCGGCGCGTACCTCTCGTGGACGCTCATGGCCGCCGAGGTGCTGCTCGAGGCCTCGCGGTCCGGAGACTTGCCGCGGTTCCTCTCGCGCACCAACGCCCAGGACACCCCGGTGGGTGCGCTCATGCTGTCGACGACGCTCGTGCAGGTGCTGCTGGTCGTCGTCCTGTTCGCCGAGAACGCCTTCTCGGTGGCGCTCGATCTGACGAGCGCGCTCGTGCTGATCCCCTTCGTCCTCTCGGCCGGTTACGCCCTCAAGCTCACTCTCACCGGCGAGACGTACGGCCCGGGCGACCGCGCACGGTCACGCGACCTGATCGTCGCCGTCATCGCGACCGGTTACACCCTCTTCCTCCTGATCGCGGCGGGCGCGCACTACCTTCTGCTGTCGCTGTTGATCATCGTGCCCGGGACCGCGCTGTTCGCCGTGGCGCGCAGGAAGGCGGGTGCGCGTGTCTTCACGAGAGTGGAGTGGCTGGTGTTCGCCGCCGCCGTCCTGGGCGCGGTGAGCGCCGTCGTGCTGCTGGCAACGGGCCAGATCAGCATCTGACCCGCCGCGCAAACCTCAGGATGCGGCGGGCGACGCTGCCGTCGTGGCGACCGGGAAGAGCTGGTCGAGCAGCTGACCCGTCCACGCGATGAGGTCGGCATCGCCGAGCGCGGCACCGCCGGCGGTCGGCAGCGGGACCACGAGGGCTTCGCCGCCGGCGAGCAGTTTGGCCTTGGGGTACAGCCTCTGCAGCCGGATGCGCATCGACTCGGGCAGCCGGGCCGGCGCGACCCGAAGATTCGGTCCCATCGCAACGACGTCCGTCAGCCCGGCCTGGGCTGCGCGGCGGCGCAGCCGGGCGACCGCGAGCAGACCCTCCACCTCGGCCGGCGGGCGCCCGTACCGGTCGGTGAGCTCTTCGACCACGAGGTCGATCGCATCGTCCTTGGCGCTGACGGCTGCCGCCGCCGAGAGCTTCTGATACGCCTCGAGGCGCAGGCGCTCGCTGTCGATGTAGTCCTCGGGAATGCGCGCGGCCACGGGCAGCTCGAGCCGCAGCTCGGCCGGCCCGTCGACCTCCTCGCCCCGGAACGTCGAGACGGCCTCGCCGATCATCCGCAGATAGAGGTCGAACCCGACCCCGGCGATGTGGCCGGCCTGCTCGGCGCCCAGCAGATTGCCCGCGCCGCGCAGCTCGAGGTCCTTCAGCGCGACCTGCATGCCCGAGCCGAGGTCGTTGTTGACGGCGATCGTCTCGAGGCGGTCGGCGGCCGTCTCGCTGAGGGGCTTGTTCTCGTCGTAGAGGAAGTACGCGTACGCGCGCTCGCGCGCGCGCCCGACCCGGCCGCGCAGCTGGTGCAGCTGGCTCAGCCCGTACTTGTCGGCACGGTCGATGATGATGGTGTTCGCGTTGGAGATGTCGAGCCCCGTCTCGACGATCGTCGTCGAGACGAGGACGTCGGCACGCCGCTCCCAGAAGTCGTCCACGACCTGCTCGAGCTGGTGCTCCCCCATCTGGCCGTGCGCGACGGCGATGCGCGCCTCGGGCACCAGCTCACCGAGCTGCGCCGCGACCCGCTGGATCGACTGCACCCGGTTGTGCACGAAGAACACCTGGCCCTCGCGCAGCAGCTCGCGCCGGATGGCGGCCGCGATCTGCTTGTCACTGCGCGGTCCGACGTAGGTGAGGATCGGATGCCGCTCCTCGGGCGGGGTCGCCAGGGTCGACATCTCGCGGATGCCGGTCACCGCCATCTCGAGCGTGCGCGGGATCGGCGTCGCGCTCATCGCGAGGATGTCGACGCCGGTCTTCAGCTTCTTCAGTGAGTCCTTGTGTTCGACGCCGAAACGCTGCTCCTCGTCGATGATGAGGAGCCCGAGATCCTTGAAGGCGACCTTCTCGGTCAGGATGCGGTGGGTGCCGATGACCATGTCGACGGTGCCGTCGGCGAGCCCGTCGACCGTCTCGCGGGCCTGCTTCGCGGTCTGGAACCGCGACAGGGGGCGCACCTTCACCGGGAATCCGGCGAAGCGCTCGGTGAACGTCTCGAGATGCTGCTTCGCGAGAAGCGTGGTCGGGACCAGCATCGCGACCTGCTTCCCCTCCTGAATCGCCTTGAACGCGGCGCGGACGGCGACCTCGGTCTTGCCGAAACCGACGTCGCCCGAGAGCAGGCGATCCATCGGGATCGGCTTCTCCATGTCGGCCTTGATCTCGTCGATCGTCTGCAGCTGGTCGGGCGTCTCCGCGAAGGGGAACGCCTCTTCGAGCTCGCGCTGCCACGGGGTGTCGGGCCCGAACGCGTGACCCTTCGACGCCATGCGGGCCGAGTACAGCTTGACGAGCTCGACGGCGATGTCACGGACGGCCTTGCGCGCCTTGCCCTTCGCGGCCGCCCAGTCGCTGCCGCCCATCTTCGACAGCACCGGCGCCTCGCCGCCGACGTAGCGCGAGAGCTGGTCGAGCTGATCGGTCGGCACGAAGAGCTTGTCACCGGGATAGCCGCGTTTGGCGGGCGCGTACTCGAGCACGAGGTACTCGCGCTGCGTCTTCACCGCGTTGCGGCCGCCACTCGACACCTCGCGCTGAACGAGCTCGACGAACTTGCCGATGCCGTGGGTCGAGTGCACGACGACGTCGCCGGGCTTCAGCTGCAACGGGTCGACGACGTTGCGTCGCCGCGTCGCGAGCTTCTTCACCACTCGGCCGTCGCTGCCGATCGTGCGGCCGTAGAACTCGCTCTCGGTGAGGACGGCGAGCTTCGCCTCGGCCGACTCGAAACCGCGCTCGAGCGATGCCACGACGCAGACCGCGACGGCCTCGTCGGAGAGCTCGGCGACGCCATCGCTCGTGCGGGCGGCGATCCCGCGCTCGGCCATCACGTCGCGGGCCCGGTCGACGAGCCCGGGACCCGAGGCGCAGACGACGACGCGCCAGCCGCGCGCCAGCAGGTCGCCGATGTGGGCGGTGGCACCGTCGACGTTGCCCTGGAACGAGGGCACCGCGCTGCCGTCGACACGCAGGTCGTCGCCGGTCTCGGTCAGCCCCTCGCCGGCGGCATCCGCTGCTCCCGAGTCGAAGGCGCTGAGGGTCCACCACACCCCGGAGCGCTCGCGCATCGCGTCGCGCAAAGCGGGGAGGGTCAGGAAGTCGCCAGCGCCGAGATCGACGGGGCTGTCAGCCCCGGCGGTCGCCGCGCTCCAGGCCGCTTCGAGGAATTCGCGGTTGGTCTCACCGAGGGTGCGCGCCCGCGTGCGCGAGCGCTCGGGGTCGACGAGAGCGATCGCCGAGCCGCGGGGCAGATAGTCGACGAGCGGCACGATGCCCTCTGCGAGCGCGGGCAGCAGCGACTCCATCCCCTCGACGGGGATGCCCTGCGACATCTTCTCGAGCATGCCCGTCAGACTCGGGAAGGTCGGGGCCATCGCCGCAGCGCGCTCGCGGACGGCCGGCGTCAGCAGCAGCTCACGCGCCGGCAGGAGCACGGCCTCGCCGACCTCGCCGGGCAGTGATCGCTGGTCGGCGATGGAGAACGCGCGGATCTGATCGACCTCGTCGCCGAAGAAGTCGATGCGCAGCGGGTGGTCGGCCGCGGCCGGAAAGACATCGAGGATGCCGCCGCGAACTGCGAACTCGCCGCGACGGGAGACCATGTCGACCCGGTGATAGGCGAGTTCGACGAGGCGCCGGACCACCTGTTCGAGGTCGCTCCCCCGCGCTCCGACCGACAGCGACACCGGGTCGGCGTCGGTCAGACCGGCCGCGAGCGGCTGCAGGGCCGCGCGGACGGAGGCCGTGATGACCAGCGGTGCGCTGCCGTCGTGCGCGGCCGCACGGCGAAGCACGGCGAGACGGCGTCCGACGGTCTCGGGGCTCGGGCTCAGCCGCTCGTGCGGCAGGGTCTCCCAGGCGGGGAAGTGCACGATCTCGGCCTCGGGGACGAGGCACTGCAGCGCGGCACCGAGGGTCTCGGCGCGGCGACCGGTGGGAGCGACGGCGAGCACGACAGCGGGTCGACCGTCGCGGCGGCGCTGCTCGAGCAGAGCCGCGAGGAGGGGGGCGTCGAGCCCGTCGACCAGCGAGTAGTCGAGACTGCCGACGGCTCCGGATGTCACCGCCTCCCGGAAGGAGTCAGCCTGCGAAAGGGCGCGCACGATCCCGGGAACTGTCACCACAGAAGCCTACCGCCGGCCGCCGACACGGGCGCCCGGGTCGGACTGCGCGGCGGGCTCAGCGCGGCGCGTGGAAGCGCTGCTGCGCGGCGAGGAGCCCCTCGCCCACGACCGTCTCGACCGCGTCAGCGGCATCCGACACGAGGATGCCGAGGGTCTTCCGTTCGGCCGACGAGAACGGGTCGAGGACCCAGTCCGCCGGATCCTGCGCGCCCGGGGGACGTCCGATCCCGACACGGACGCGGGCGAAGTCGGGAGTGCCGAGGGCTTTGGCGATGTCACGGACGCCGTTGTGTCCACCGTGGCCGCCACCCGTCTTGAGCTTGATGGTGTCGAAGGGAATGTCGAGCTCGTCGTGGACCACGATGACGCGGCCGGGGTCGACGCCGTAGAAGGAGGCCAGCGCGGCGGCCGGGCCACCCGAGACGTTCATGAACGTCTTCGGCTTGGCGAGCACCATCTTGGCGGCTCCGGGGCGCAGCCACGACTCGGCTGCCCAGGCGTTGGCCTTGTGCGATCGCAGGGTCTCACCGCGCCGGCTCGCAAGTTCGTCGATGACCATCTGGCCGATGTTGTGCCGAGTCGCCTCGTAACGCGGCCCGGGGTTGCCGAGACCGATGATGAGCCAGGTGTCCGCCATGGCGCGCCTTTCGAACGACGGAGCCCGTCCTCACGAGGTGAGAACGGGCTCCGCGTGGATGAGTCTTACTCGGACTTCTCGTCGCCCTCGGCCTCGTCGGCCTGCTCGGCGGCGGTCGCCTCGTCGGCGGCCTCGATCTCGTCGGCGGCGGCCAGCGTCGATGCGGGGACCGACACGGCGACGACGAGCGTCTCGGGGTCGGTGATCAGAGCGGCGCCGCGAGGCAGCGTCAGGTCGGCGGCCGTGATGCGGGCGCCGTCCTCGAGGCCCTCGACGTCGACCTCGACGTTGGTCGGGATGTGGGTCGCCTCGACCTCGAGCGTGATCGACGACGCGTCCTGCGTCGCGATGGTGCCCGAGAACGGCTCGCCGGTGACGACGACGGGAACGTCGACCTGGACCTTCTCGCCCTTCTTCACGACGAGGAGGTCGATGTGCTCGATGATCTGGCGCACGGGGTCGCGCTGGACGTCCTTGACGAGCACCAGCTGCTCCTTGCCGTCGATCGACAGCTCGATGACGGCGTTGGCGCGGCGGACGAGCAGCAGCATCTGGTGGCCCGGCAGGGCGACGTGGACGGGGTCGGTGCCGTGGCCGTAGATGACGGCGGGGATCTGACCGGCGGCACGCAGACGGCGGGCGAAGCCCTTGCCGAAGTTGGTGCGCGTCTCTGCAACGACCTTGGTGTCGGTCTCCGTGGACATGCGTTTCTCCTTGTGGGCCCGAGGCCCGGCTCAGCGGTATGCGGGTTCGACGCGAACGCGAGCGCGTGGAGAGGAAACGTCCTGCACACACCCTCGTCGATCACGGATCCCGGTTCCCGCACAGCGGGCACGCGGCATCCCTCGCCGAAGTACACCCCCACTCTACCAGCGCTGGGTAGGGTGGTTGAGACGTCGTCTACGCCCGGAGGAAAAATGGATTACGGCTGGTTCTCACACGTGCTTTTGTGGGTCATCGGTGCGATGACGCTCGGCTCCATCGTCTCGGTCAGCCTCGCGCTGTTCGCGATGGGACGACAGGGCTACCGCAAGGGCTGACCAGACCCGGGCGTCGACGCGACGCCCCGATCGACGAAGCGCGAGGCGCGCCACCCGGTGAGGGGCCGCGCCTCGCGCTTTCGCGTCGAGCTCAGGCGGGCCAGACCGCGACGACGACCTTGCCGGAGGCCTCCGAGTCCTTGGCCGTCGCGAACGCCTCGACGATGCCATCGGCGTCGACGACGTGGGTGATGACCTGCTCGATCTCGGGGCGCTCGTCGAGGAGCCGGACCGCCTCGTCGATCTCGTCCTTGAAACGGAAGGTGCCGACGTAGACGACTTCCTTGGAGATGAAGGGCGCCAGGTTGATCGGTCGCGGCTCGTTCGGGACCATTCCCACCTGCACGACGCGCCCGGCCGGCCGCGCCGCGCGCAGCGCCGCAGACACCGAGACCGCGACACCCGAGCACTCCAGCACGATGTCATAGGCGTCAGCGGGAGGCTGCTCCGTAGTGACGTCGAACGTTCGGGTCGCGCCGAGTCGGCTCGCACGGTCGAGGGGTCCGGCCAGCACGTCGGTGGCGTGCACCTCCGCCGCCCCGGCGGCGGTCGCCGCTGCCACTGCGAGCAGTCCGATCGGCCCGGCACCGGTCACGAGGACCCGTGCACCCGCGACGTCGCCTGCTTTGCTCAGCCCGTGCAGGGCGACGGCGAGCGGCTCGGCCAGCACGGCGCGACGGACCGGCAGCGTCGGCGGGAGGGGTCGCACCATGGACCGATCGGCGACGATGAGCTCGGCGAGGGCGCCCTGGGTGTGCGGAGTCGTCGAGGCGCTGCCCAGATATGCTCCGCCGGGCCAGAGGTGCGGGTCGTCGGCGATCGCCTCGACCTTCCGCCCGAAGGTGGCGGGGTGAAGCGTCACCGGCGTGCCGGGCTGCCACTGCCCCGTGGGGTCGAGATCGATGCGGCCGCTCAGCTCGTGCCCGGGGATGAGAGGCTCCCGCACGACGAACGCCCCGTTCGCGCCCTCGTAGTAGTAGTGCAGGTCCGACCCGCAGATGCCCACGTAGTCGACGCGGATCCGCACCTCCCCGTCACGGGGTTCGGGCTCGGCGACCTCCGAGATCTCGATGTGCTGCTTGCCGTGGATGTGTGCTGCGCGCATGACCGTCCTTCCGGGTCAGACGACGGCGGTCATGCCGCCGTCGACGAAGATGTTCTGTCCCGACACGAAGCTCGAGGCGTCCGAGCAGAGGAAGAGCAGGGCTCCGTCGAGCTCGCTGAAGTCGCCCCACCGCTGCGCCGGCGTGCGCTGCGCGAGCCACGCGCTGAAGTCGGCGTCGTCGACGAGCGCCCGGTTCATCTCCGTCGCGAAGTACCCGGGCGACAGTGCGTTGACCTGCACGTTGTGCCGGGCGAGGTCGGCCGCCATCCCCTTCGTCAGCTGCGCCACAGCGCCCTTGGTCGCGGAGTAGGGCGCGATCGTCTGGCGCGCGAGCGCCGACTGCACCGAGGCGATGTTGACGATCTTGCCCGATCCGCGCTCCACCATGCCGGGGGCGACGAACCGTGCGACGTAGAAGACGCCGTTGAGGTTCGCCGCGACGATCTCGTCCCAGTCGGCCACGGGGAACTCCGTGAACGGCGCGCGCCGCTGGATCCCCGCGTTGTTCACGAGGATGTCGGGCACTCCGACCTCGGCGATGAT
This sequence comes from Microbacterium sp. AISO3, assembly GCF_002204305.1. NCBI lineage: Bacteria > Bacillati > Actinomycetota > Actinomycetes > Micrococcales > Microbacteriaceae > Microbacterium > Microbacterium sp. AISO3. The sequence goes on from NZ_NHRF01000002.1 coordinate 418,633, forward strand.
CGCCGCGACCCCCGCCTCGACGGCAGCGGCATCCGTGACGTCGAAGACCGCCGCCACCGGTTCCGGCGAACCGGCTTCAGCGACCTCCCGCCGCGTGCGCTCGACCGCCTCGGCATCACGGCCGTGGACGACGACACGTGCGCCCTCCCGGGCGAGGGCGAGCGCGAGGGATCGCCCGAGCCCGCGCGACGAGCCCGTCACGAGGGCGACGCGGCCGGTCACATCGAACAGAGAAGACATCGGATCTCCTGTCGTCAAGAGGGCGGATCAGATCAGCGACGCGAGGCCGAAGACGCCGAGCACGAGCACGAACGCCAGGACCGACTCGATCGTCTGCTGCACGGTCCAGGTCTTGAGCGTCGTCTTGACGTCCATGCCCATGAGGCGCCCCACGAGCCAGAAGCCGGAATCGTTGACGTGTCCGGCGAACACGGAGCCGGCCGCGGTGGCCAGGACGATCGCGGCCACCTGGAGCGGGTTGAAGTCGCCCGCGGCCACTGCGGGAGCCGCGAGGCCTGCGGCGGTCACGAGGGCGACGGTGGCCGAGCCCTGCGCGAGACGGATGATCACCGCGATGACGTATGCCGCGACGATGACCGGGAGCCCGAGGTCGGACAGCGTGTCGGCGAGCGCGTCACCGATGCCCGAGGCGCGCAGCACGCCACCGAACATGCCACCGGCGCCGGTGATGAGGATGACGGACGACACCGGGCCGAGGGCCGAGTCGACGACCTTCTCGAGTGCCGTGCCGTTCTCGCCCCGACGCGTGCCGAGGACGAACGTCGCGACCAGGACGGTGATGAGCAGCGCCACGAAGGAGTTGCCGAGGAGCACCAGGACCTGGACCCACAGGTCGTCCGTCGACACGGCACCGGCAGAGGCGAGGGTCGTGAGCCCCGTGTTCATGAAGATGAGGAGCATCGGCAGGAGCAGCAGGAGGATCACGGTGCGCGGACGCGGCGGGTTCGCCGGCTGGTCGTCGTCCTTCTCTCCGAAGAGCACGGGCACCGGCAGCGGGATGCGTGCGGCGATGAACTTGCCCCAGAGGTAACCGGAGACGTACCAGACGGGGAAGACGATGACGAGGCCGAGGAGCAGGACGAGACCGAGGTTGGCTCCGTACGCCTCGGTCGCCGTGACGGGGCCGGGGTGCGGCGGCAGGAAGACGTGCATGACGGAGAACGCCGCGGCGGCGGGGATGCCGAAGAGCAGGACGTTCGCCTTCGAGACGCGGCGGGCGATCGCGAAGATGATCGGGAGCATCATCACCAGGCCCGCGTCGAAGAACATCGGGAAGCCGAGGATGAGCGAGGCGATGCCGAGCGCGAAGGGCGCTCGCTTCTCGCCGAAGACCTCGACGAACTTGTCGGCGAGCGCCTTGGCGCCGCCGGAGTGCTCGATGAGCCTGCCGAGCATCGCACCGAGGGCGACGAGGAGCGCGACGCCGGCGAGTGTTCCGCCGAAGCCGTCGGTCAGGGTCTTCGCGATCGCTGAGACCGGCACCTGCGCGACGAACGCGGTGAGCAGCGACACGATGATCAGCGTCAGGAAGGCGTGCACCTTGCAGACGATGATCAGGAACAGGATCAGGGCGATCGCGCCGACTGCGATGAGCAGCAGCGGTCCGGCACCCAGGGTCTGGGTCCAGTCTTCCATCGGTATCTCCGTTGATGTCGGGAAGCGGACGACCGGGGGCCGAGCCCCGCGGATCGTCCCGCGTTAGTATTCGAGCTGCCCCGTGCCACGGCAGCGGAGCAGAGCGATCCTCGCACAATGATCGTATCTTTTACAACCACTGATCGTATTTTTCGGAGGCGTCATGGCGCAGGCATCCCACGGATCCGTGCTCGACGCTCTCGGGCTGCGTATCGCATCGGGTGAGCTCGCACCGGGATCGGTGTGCACCCTCGCCGATCTCGAAGCCGAGTTCGGCGTTTCCCGGACGGTCGTGCGCGAAGCGGTCCGGGTCCTCGAGGCCATGGGCATGCTCTCGTCCCGCCGCCGGGTCGGCCTGACCGTGACGCCGACGAGCGAGTGGAGCGCGCTCGACACCCGCCTCATCGGCTGGCAGCTCGCCTCTCCCCGGCGCGATCATCAGATCGTCGTGGTCAACGAGCTGCGCTCGGCGGTCGAGCCGATCGCGGCGCGCCTGGCCGCGCAGCGCGGCACCGACGTCCAGCGGTCCGAGCTGCTGCGGCTCGCGGCACGCCTCGAAGAGCTCGGCCACAGCGGGCGCGGCGCCTCGCCGGAGTACCTCGAGGTCGATATCCAGTTCCACGACCTCATCCTCGACATGAGCGGCAACCTCATGCTCGCCGCGAACAAGGCCGCGATCGCCGCCGTCATCGCGGGGCGTTCCGATGTGGGTCTCACGCCCGCGGTCCCCTACGAAGAGGCCCTGGACAACCACGTGCAGACGGCCGCGGCGATCGCGCGCGGCGATGCCGAAGGAGCCGAGCGCCACACCCGCGGCTACGTCGACGCCGTGCTCAGCGAGGTGCGGGCGCTGGTGTGACCAGCCCGTCGGGCCGGCCGCCGCGGAGCGCCGTGACGAGCGCATCGATCGACTGATCCGTCATCCGCTGCACGGCGCCGCCGGTGTGGCCTCCCGCATGCGGTGTCGCCACCACGCCCGGATGCCCGACGAGCGGCGAGCTGGAGGGCGGCTCGGTCTCGTAGACATCGACCGCGACGCCATGAAGGCGCCCCTCGTCGAGCGCACGGCGCGCCGCGGCCTCGTCGAGCAGGCCGCCGCGAGCGGTGTTGATGACGATCGCTCCCGGCGGCAGCAGCCCCAGCCGGCGCTCGTCGAGCAGATGACGGGTCTCGGGAAGCAGCGGGACGTGGAGGCTGACGACGTCGCTGCGGCGGCACAGCTCGTCGATCTCGACCCGCTCGACCCCGGCCTGCGCGAACGCCTCGTCGGGCAGCATCGGGTCGTAGGCGATCGCCGTCATCCCGAGACCCCGCGCACGCTCGGCGACCAGGCGGCCGATCGCCCCGAACCCGACGACCCCCGCGGTGCCGCCCGTGAGCTCCTTGCCCTCGAGGCGCGGCCACTCCCCCGCTCGCACCGCTTCGTCGAGCCGGGGGATGCCCCGCGCCGCGGCGAGCACGAGACCGATCGCGAGCTCGGCGACGGCGATCGCATTGGCACCGGGGGTTCGCGTCACGATGACCCCCCGCGCCGCCGCGGCATCCAGGTCCACCCGGTCCACGCCCACGCCGTACCGCGCGAGGACGCGCAACCGGGGCGCGGCGGCGAGGACGGCCTCGTCGTATTCGTCGAGGCCGGCGATGATGCCGTCGACGTCAGCGACGAGCGGGACGAGCTCGGCCGCGGTGAGCGGGCGTCCGTGGGGATTGAGGACGACCTCGCCGACCGCGTCGCGGAGCCTGCGGAGCGACGCGCCCTGCGGATCACGACACAGCGAGGTCGGCGTCACGAGGACCTTCATCGCGCCGCTCCCTGCGACCCGGGCACCGTCCGCTGATACTGGTCGAGGTAGCGGGCGAAGCCCTCGTCGTAGCGGTCGCGGTACTCCGTCCGGGGTGCGATCGTGCGCACCTCCACGTCGTCGAAGGCCGGATGCCGCAGGTCGAGCCCGCTCGCGAGCATCCCCATCCGCACCGCACCGACGATCGAGGTGTGCTGCTGCGCCGAGACCTGCATCTCGACCCCGAAGACGTCGGCGGTCAGCTGCGTCCAGAACGGCGAGGAGAGGACGCCGCCCGAGAGGATGATCCGTCGTGGAGTGCCGCCGAGCGCCGTGAGCTCCTTGTAGCAGTGGTAGAGCGAATAGACGATGCCCTCGAGCACCGACTGGTACATGTCCACACGCGAGTGCGCCGGCGCGAGATCGACGAAGCCGCCGCGACGCTGGTCCTGCCAGCCGGGGCTCCGCTCGCCGAACAGGAAAGGCAGGAAGACCGGGAGGTCGACACGGTCGGTCGACAGCGACGGCTCGATGTCGAGGTAGTCCGTCGACGCGCCGAAGAGGCGATCGCGCGCCCAGTCGACGCAGTTGCCGCATCCCGAGGTGGCGGCGCCGCTGAGCGCTCCGAGGGGCGAGCGGTACGACCAGGTGCTGAGGGTGGGTGAGAACGCCGGGTGGCGCGAGGCGACCCGGAGCGCGCCGCTCGTCCCCATCGAGAAGGTCATCTCCCCCGGTTCGGTCGCGAGGTCGCCGACCTGGTTGAGACCCCCGTCCGGACCGGGTGTCAGCACCGGGGTGCCCGCCGCGAGCCCCAGGAGCACCGCCGCCTCGGCCGACAGCGGCGCTGTCGCCGTCGTCTCGTGCAGCTCGGGCAGCCGCACCCGGCCGAGGTCGAACCGGTCGATGACCTCGCGGTCCCATGTGGCATCGGTGGCCGAGAGCAGCCCGCTGCCGGAGGCCAGGGAATCGTTCGTCCAGACCTCACCCGTCATCCGGGCGAAGATGAGGCTCGCCTGGTCGAGGGCGAGGAGTCCGTCGATGTCGAGCCCCTGCGAGCGGAGGTGCTGGAGCTTGAACACGGGGTAGATGGCGTTGACCATGCAACCGGTGCGTTCGTAGAACCACCACGTGAAGTCGTCGTCCGCGCGCAACGCGGCGCTGAGATCCTGCGCCCCGGTGTAGGGCCACTCCATCACCGGGGTCACTGCCGAGAGGTCGTCGGAGCGGAGGGTCAGGCCGTGCCACGTGCCGCTCAGGACGATGAGGTCGATCCGCTGGCCGGCCGCGGCCTCGCGACCGAGGGCCATGAGCTGGATGTAGATCGCATCGGCGTCCCGGACCGCGGAATCGGGTCCGTCGACTTCGAACCTCCGGCTGCGGACGGCGACCGCGCCGGTGTCCGTGTCGAAGAGCATGGTCTTCGCCGAGGTGGTGCTGGCTTCGAGAGCGAGGATCTTCATGAGGGCCCATCGTCGGGTGTCCGGCGGGCAGCAGCGTCGCCGAGACCCAATGATATGATCATTCGGTCGAAGATGAACACCCCGAGGAGAAACATCATGGCCGCTGTTCTCGATCAGATCGCCCGGTACCGACTCGTTCCGGTCGTCGTGGCCGATTCCGTCGCCGAGGGTTCCTTCATCGTCGATGCCCTCGCCGAAGGCGGGCTCGCGGTGGCCGAGATCACCTTCCGCACCGCCGCAGCACCCGACGCGATCGCGGCGATCGCGGCACGGGGTGACATCCTCGTCGGTGCCGGCACGATCGTGTCGCCCGCGCAGGTCGATACCGCCGTCGACGCGGGAGCGCGCTTCCTCGTCTCCCCAGGCTTCCACCCGGCGGTCGCCGATCGCGCCGCGGAGCGCGGGGTTCCCCTCACCCCCGGAGCCATCAGCGCCTCGGAGATCATGGCGGCGCTGGCCGCCGGCATCACGACCGTGAAGTTCTTCCCCGCCGAGACCTCCGGCGGCCTCCCCGCCCTCCGCGCCCTCGCGGCCCCCTTCGGCGACGTGCGCTTCGTGCCCACCGGGGGCATCGACGCCACGAACCTCGACTCCTACCTCGCCCACCCCCGGGTGATGGCCGTCGGCGGTTCGTGGATGCTGCCGCGCGACGCCGTCGAGGCACGTGACGCGGCGCCCATCGTGCGGGCGACATCCGACGCCGTCGCACGCGTCGCGGCCTCGTCGCAAGCCGCTCCGGCCGGTCTGCCGAACGGATAAAGTGGCGAGAGAGCCGGGCTCTCTCGCAGTCCCTGCCATTCCACCCGCACGCGAACCTGGAGCTACGCATGGCGTCGACCCCCTCACCGACAGGACCCTCGACCGATCAGGATCAGGCGCCGCACGAAGCGGCCACTGCTCACGAGGGCGCTCCGCGTCCCGAGGAGGTCGACCGCCCGACCCCCGACGAGAGCGCTGCTCCCGCGGAGGCCGGTTCCGGCGCCGCCAACATCGGCGTGGTCGGACTCGCCGTCATGGGCTCGAACCTCGCCCGTAACCTCGCCAGCCGCGAGGGCAACACCGTCGCCGTGTTCAACCGGTCGCGGTCGAAGACCGACGAGCTCATCGAGGCGCACCCCGAGGCGGGCTTCATCCCCGCCTTCTCGTACGAGGAGTTCGCGGCCAACCTGCAGAAGCCGCGCACCGCGATCATCATGGTCAAGGCCGGTCGCCCCACCGACGCCGTCATCGACGAGCTGATGCGGGTGTTCGAGCCGGGCGACATCATCGTCGACGGCGGCAACTCTCTGTTCACCGACACCATTCGCCGAGAGAAGGCTGTCCGCGAGGCCGGCTTCAACTTCGTCGGCATGGGAGTCTCCGGCGGCGAGGAGGGCGCCCTCCTGGGCCCGTCCCTCATGCCCGGCGGCCCCGACGAGTCGTGGGTGACGCTCGGCCCGATCCTGAAGTCGATCGCTGCGGTCGCCGAGGGCGAGCCATGCGTGACGCACGTCGGCCACGACGGCGCCGGCCACTTCGTGAAGATGGTGCACAACGGCATCGAGTACGCCGACATGCAGCTCATCGCCGAGGCCTACGACCTCATCCGCCGCGGCACGGGCAAGTCGCCCGCCGAGATCGCCGACATCTTCGCCGAGTGGAACCGCGGCGAGCTCGAGTCGTACCTGATCGAGATCACCGCCGAGGTGCTGCGCCAGACGGATGCCGCCACCGGCCAGCCGCTCGTCGACGTGATCGTCGACCAGGCCGGCGCCAAGGGAACCGGTGCGTGGACCGTGCAGACGGCGCTCGACCTCGGTGTTCCCGTCTCGGGCATCGCGGAGGCCGTGTTCGCGCGTTCGCTCTCGAGCCACCGCGAGCAGCGCGACGTCTCGGGCTCGCTGCCCGGGCCCGACGACGCGTCGTTCACCGTCGAGGACCCCGATGCCTTCATCGAGCAGGTGCGTCTCGCGCTCTACGCCTCGAAGATCGTCGCGTACTCGCAGGGCTTCGACGAGATCCGTGCCGGTGCCGCGCAGTACGGCTGGAACATCGACCTCGGTGCGGTGTCGAAGATCTGGCGCGGTGGCTGCATCATCCGCGCGCAGTTCCTCAACCGCATCGCCGATGCGTACGCGACGGGCGACGAGCTGCCCGTCCTCCTGACCGCGCCGTACTTCGTCGAGGCGCTCGGCCGCGCTCAGGACGCCTGGCGTCACGTCGTGCAGGCCGCTGCCGGCGCCGGCATCCCCGCTCCCGCCTTCAGCTCGTCGCTGTCGTACTACGACGGCCTGCGTGCGGAGCGCCTGCCCGCGGCCCTCATCCAGGGCCAGCGCGACTTCTTCGGTGCGCACACCTACAAGCGCATCGACAAGGACGGCACCTTCCACACGCTGTGGTCGGGCGACCGCTCCGAGGTCGAGGCCGAAGACACGCACTGACCCCGACTCCTGGGTCGACGAAGGCCCCGCCGAGCATCTCCGCTCGGCGGGGCCTTCGCTGTTCGCGACGAGGGGACGTCAGAGCCAGTCGTTGCGCTTGAAGATCCCGTAGAGGCCGGCGCTGAGGAGCACCATCAGCCCGAGCGCCATCGGGTAGCCCCACGGCTGTGCGAGCTCGGGCATGAATCTGAAGTTCATGCCGTAGACGCTGGCGACGAACGTCGGGGCGAACCCGATCGCCGCCCACGACGAGATCTTCTTGACCTGTTCGTTCTGGCGCACCTGCACGACGGTGAGGTCGGCCATCTTCTCGTCCAGCCGCTGATTGACGAGCGTCGCGTGGATCGTCAACGCATCGTCGAGCGTGTGGCGCATCGACTGCACGCGCTCGGCCACGTACTGCGCACGGCCCCGGACATCGTCCCACCCGGCCGGTTCAGCGCCCGCGGCGGCGTCCGTGAGGGTCGTCCCGAGCCGCGTCAGGACGTCCGGCAGGGGCGTCGTGGCGTGAGCGAGGTCGATCACCTCCCGCTGCAGGTCGAAGATGCGCCGCGACACTCCGGGGTCGTCGCCGAACAGCTGGTCCTCGATCTCGTCGATGTCGTTCTCGACGCCGTCGAGCACCGCGCGGTACCCGGTCGTGACGAGTTCCGCGAGCACCCACATGACGGATGCCGGGCCGCGGCGGAGCAGGTCGCGGTGGCCGTCGAGACGGCCGCGGAGTTCGCTGAGGTCGATGCGATCCGACCGCGTGACGGTCACGATGAGGTGAGGTGCGAGGAAGACGTCGATCTCATCGCACCGGACCGTCTCGGACGCGTCGTCGTAGTGCGCGGGCTGCAGCACCACGAACGCGTGATCCCCGGTGCGCTCGAAGATCGACCGCTGGTGCGGCCGGAGGGCTTCCTTGACGGCGATCGGGGGCAGGCCGAGTTCGTCCGCGCGGCTCTCGATCTGCGCGGCGTCGACGTCGATCAGCGCGATCCACGCGAACCCGCCCCGCTCTCGTGCGAGCGCGGCCGCTTCTCCCGGCGGGAGACCGTCACCCGCCACCGCACCGTCGACGTAGACCACGGTCTCAACGTTCGTCATGAGGTCACCGTATGCCACCTCGGATGCTCACAGCTCAGACATAGCGTCGCCCATAGCTTCTCCATAGAGAACGCCTCACAATGGCATCATGACCACCCCAGCACCCGCCACCCTGCAGCGTCCCGACGGCTCTCCGCTGCGCGTCCTCGTCGTCGACGACGAGCAGATGCTCACCGATCTGCTCTCGATGGCGCTCAAGATGGAAGGGTGGGAGGTCCGCTCGGCGGCATCCGGTTTCGAGGCCCTCGCGATGGCGCGGGAGTTCGAACCCGACGCGATGGTGCTCGACATCATGATGCCCGACCTCGACGGGATGTCGGTGCTGCAGCGCCTCCGCCAGTCGGGTGACGATGTTCCCGTGCTGTTCCTCACCGCGAAGGATTCCGTGGGCGACCGCGTCGCGGGGCTTACGGCGGGCGGCGACGACTACGTCACGAAGCCCTTCAGCCTCGAGGAGGTCGTCGCGCGGCTGCGGGGCCTCATGCGGCGCGCCGGAACCGCGACCGCCGGCGGCGCCGACCCCGTGCTGCGCGTCGGCGACCTGACGCTCAACGAGGACTCGCACGAGATCGAGCGCGCCGGGACGAGCATCGAGCTCACCGCCACCGAGTTCGAGCTCCTGCGCTACCTCATGCGCAACCAGCGGCGCGTGGTGTCGAAGGCGCAGATCCTCGATCGCGTCTGGAACTACGACTTCGGCGGCCGCTCCTCGGTCGTCGAGCTGTACATCTCGTACCTGCGCAAGAAGATCGACGCCGGTCGCGAGCCGCTCATCCACACCGTCCGGGGTGTGGGCTACATGATCAAAGCTCCGCAGTGACGCCCTCCCCGCATGGCGCCGGCGCGCGCGGGCGCACCGATAGGCAGCCCCGCAAGCGCTGGACGTTGCAGACGCGGCTCATGCTGACGGTGGTCAGCGTCGTCGCGTTGACGCTGATCGCGAGCGCGGTCGGACTCGCCACCACCATCGGGACCGTTCTGGTCTCCACCGTCGACACGAACACCGAGTCGCTCACCCGCAGCCTCAAGCTGTTCGACAGCAGCGGCTACGTCGTGCGAGCGCGGTCGGCGGAAGAGACGATCGCGGGCACACCGGGACTCCCCTACGGCTACACGCTTCTCGTGCAGGATCCGCGCGGTCCGGTCACCGGCGCGACCTTCGACGGCGAGGAGGGAGTGCGCAGCCTCACCGCCGCCGAGGTGAACGATCTGGCCTCGACAGACCTCAGCGCCCTTCCCGCCACGATCGAGATCGGTGATCTCGGCGCGTTCCGCGTCGTTTCATTCGAAGCGGGCGACATCACGGGGCTGGGTGCCCTTCCGCTCGCCCAGGTCGACAAGAGCGTGGCGACCGTCGTCACGACGATCGCGATCGTCACGATCGGGGGCCTGCTGCTGCTCAGCGCAGCGATCGCGGTCGTCATCCAGCGTTCGCTGCGGCCGCTGCGCGTCGTCGCCGACACCGCGACCCGGGTGGCATCGCTCCCCCTGTCGCAGGGCGCCGTCTCGATCACCGAGCGGGTTCCCGCGGAGGAGACCGACGACCACGACGAGATCGGCCGCGTCGGCGCTGCCCTCAACACGCTGCTCGACCACGTCGATGAGTCCCTCGTCGCACGACAGCGCAACGAGGAGCGCATGCGGTCGTTCGTCGCGGACGCGAGCCACGAGCTGCGCACCCCGCTCGCCTCGATCCGCGGGTACTCGGAGCTCTCGCTCCGAGCGATGCGCCAGGGCGTGCCCGGAGTCGAGGAGACCACGACCGCCGCTCTCGAGCGCATTCAGGCGCAGTCGCTGCGCATGACGAGCCTCGTCGAAGACCTGCTGCTCCTCGCACGTCTCGACGAAGGGCAGGAGCTGGTCTACGGAACCGTCGACCTGACCGCACTCGCCATCGACGCCGTGGCCGATGCGCGCGCAGCGGGACAGGACCACGAGTGGCGGCTGGACGTCGGCGACGAACCGGTCGTCGTCGCGGCGGACGCGACCCGCATCACGCAGGTGGTCGCGAACCTCTTGGCCAATGCCCGCGTCCATACTCCCGCCGGGACGACCGTCACCACCGCGGTGCGCGTCGCCGACGGAACGGCGATCCTGTCGGTGCACGATGACGGCCCGGGGATCGACCCCGCCGTCGTCGACGAGATCTTCGAGCGCTTCTCGCGAGGCGACAGCTCGCGAGCGCGGCAGACGGGTGGCACGGGCCTCGGCCTCTCGATCGCCCGCGCCATCGTCGCGGCGCACGGCGGCTCGCTCACGGTGCAGAGCGAACCCGGATCGACCACGTTCGAGCTGCGGCTGACGGCGCGACCGGCCGATCCCGGATCGGCGGGTACGATCGCGGAGACCGACGCGGAGTCGGATGCCGGGACGGGGTCGGGTGCCGGGCCGGGCGCCGGGGCGGGTGCCGGGCCGGGCCCGATCGCGCCTGAGCACGCGGGCGGAGCCGAGGACACAACATGACGCTCCGCCAGCCGCGGGTCGTCGCGGTGCGCCACGGGCGCGTGCAGCCGTCCGGCTCATGGATCTATGTCTGGGTCGACGGGGCGACGGGCGACATCACCTACGTCGGTGCGACACCGTACGACCCCGTGCTTCGCACTCACCTGCACCTCGAGAGCGACGATGCGCAGCTGGGAAGAGTGCGCGCGACCGTCGATGGATACGCGGAGCGCGACTTCGACGTTCTCGCCTTCGAGCTTCCCGCCGACATCGAACGCGCTGAAGCGAAGGGTCTCCTCAAGCGCCGTCTCCGTGGGGATGCCCACCCGTCACCGACGGATGTATTGACGGCGCTGTGGCGCGCGGTGGACGACATCGCACGCGCCGTCGAACACCAGCGTTCTGAGATCGCCCGACGCGGTCGGGCAAACGGCTGAGGTCGTCTGTTCCTCCCGGGGGGCGATGCTTGGTCGGTCCCGCGTACAGAAGCTTTGTTCTAATACATCGTCTGCCCCTGCTGCCACAATGGGAACATGGCAGCGAACGGCGGTGGTGGTCCGGACGGCGGCGTGGTCTCGCCGCACGGTCCCGCGATCGCGGCGTACGGCGAGGCGCTCGCGGTGGTGCATGACGCGGAGGTCGCGTCGGTGCGGGCTCTGGCCGAGCTGGGCCGGTCGGCGTTGCGTGAGGCGCACCGTGATGGTGTGCGGGGGCTGGCGTCGGACATGGAGCTGCGGTCGGTCGCGGCCGAAGCGGCGGGCCTGGCCCGGCGGACCGACCGGCGCCTGCAGGCCGACATCGATCATGCGCTGACGATCGTCGACGAGTACCCGGCCGTGTTCGCGGCGTGGGAGGGGCGGCGGATCACCCGCGACCACGTCGACGTGGTCGTGAAAGCGGGAACCGGGCTGCCCGACGAGGTGCGGGGCGAGTTCGAGATCGCCGCGATCGCGGTGTGCGAGCGTGACATCGCGACCCGGGTGAAACCGGCCCTGCGGGCCCTGGCTGAGAGGCTGCACGAGCGCACGTTCACCGACCGGCACCGCGACGCCACGGCAGGACGGTGCGTGCGGGTCTCACACGGCGCGGACGGGATGTCGGATGTCACCGCGACAGTCCCGACCGTGATCGCAGTAGGGATGCTCGACCGGCTCATGCAGATGGGACAGTCCGTGAAGGACGCCCGGGTCGCGGGCGCGGGGGTGGGCGCTGGGGCGGCTGCTGGGCCGGATGCCGCGAGCGCAGACGAGGCGGCTGATACCCGGACGATGGACCAGCTGCGGGCCGACATCCTCGGCGACCTCGTCCTCGGAGGCGCGCCCGTGGTGGATCCGTTCTACGGCACCGACCGGGCCGGTGGACTCGGCGCGATCCGAGCCCGGGTGCAGGTCGCTGTCACCGCCGAGACGCTGACGGGGCGTGACGAGAACCCCGCCGAAGCTGTGGGCGCCGGGCTGATCGACTCCGACACGGCGCGACAGCTCGCCAGGCAGGTCAGCGAGTGGGACCGGCTCTTCATCGACCCCGTCACCCGGACGCCGGTCGAGATCGACACCTACCGGCCCACCGCATCGATGAAGAAACTGCTGATGGCCCGGGATCAGCACTGCCGGTTCCCGGGATGCCGCAGGGCCGCGACTCGCTGCGAGATCGACCACACCATCGATCACGCCCTGGGTGGGCACACCCACATCTTCAACCTCGCCCACCTCTGCCAACGACACCACTCCGTGAAGCAATTCACCACGTGGGAAGTCCGGCAGGTCGGCGGCGGGGTCCTCGAATGGACCTCACCCCTCGGGCGGGTCTACCGCGAAGACGTCCCCATACCGGCAGTCTGCTTCACCAGCGAAACCGCGAACCCGCCACCGGTGGACGGAGCCGGCGGGCCACCTCCGCCCGATGAACCGACACCGTTCTGAGGAATCGAGCGATCTGGATGCGGGCCGCGAAGAGGGACGGAAACCGAACCGTGCTGACGGAATCGACGAGCGCCCAGCCGCACGTCCGATCCAGGCCGACCGCCAGACTAATACCCGGCGAACGCGTCGGTGGTGAGCGATCGCGCCCTCGAGAGGGCGGGAGCGAGGTCGGCGATGAGTCGAGGCGGCCCGGAGATGAAGGCGTGCCGTTCGCTGAGATCCGGCACGAGCGTGGCGAGGGATGCCGCGGTCAGCCGCGCCCCGCCGGTCCACGTCCAGTGGTCGGGAAGATTCCGCGGCTCATCCCGCGTCACCACCATCACCGGGATGCCCGCAGCGATGATGTCGTCGCGGAAGGCCAGTTCCTCGGCGTCCGACGCCACATAGACCATGACCACATCTCGCCGCTCCCCCGCCAGACGCATCTCGCGCAACTGCGAGACGAAGGGCGTCACCCCGATACCGGCCGCGACGAGCAACACCTTGGCATCGGTCCGTGCGGGGAGCACGAAATCGCCCCACACGCCGGTGACGGGAAGATCGCGACCGGGCTCGACCAGCGCGAGCGCCTTCTTGTAGCTCGACTGCGACCCCTCGCGGATGGCGATCCGCACCTCCGGCAGCTCCGCGGGCGCCGAAACGATCGAGAATTCGCGCCGCGTCCCCCGCGCATCGGGGCGACGGTGCGGCACCTCGAGCTCGAGGTACTGTCCGGGACGGAATCGGAAGCCGCGATGAGCGCGGAACGTCAGCTCCCGCACGGAGGGGGTCAGCGCTGTGCGTTCGACGAACGTCAGGCGCACCGCGGCGCGGTAGGCGAAGAAGAACGCGAGCAGGTTGCCGATGAGCAGCGCGCGCTCCTGTCCGAGACTGACGTCACCGATGAGGATCGGCCAGCCCGCCAGCGCGCCCACCAGCGCAGCGACCGCGTACTGCTGCTTCCGACGCGGCGGAAGGGTCAGCGGCTCAGACAGCATGAACGCACCGAGGAAGAGGAACGGCGACGACCACAGCACCTGCCCGATGACGGTCGCATCGACGGGGAGCGAGACCTGGGCGTACTGCACGAACGTCCGCACGAGCGCGACAGCGACCGCGACGACCAGGAAGACCGCGACCACCCGCACCTTCTCCGTGCGCACGAGCACAAGACCGCCGAGAAGGATGACGGGCACCGCGAGAACGGGCGACCCCACCCACCAAGCCGACGCGCCCAGGTCGGGGAACGGGATGCTGAGCACAGTGAGCACCGTTGCTCCGGCCGCGGCGGGATTGAAGATGTGTCGCCCACGCCAGGCCAGCAGGTACTTCGATGCGGAGGCGACCACCCCGGCGACCGCGAGCCCCGCGATCCCCGCCGGATCGAGCGTCGGACGCAACACGAACAGCAGGATGAGCGCGGTGATGACCGCCGATTCGATGCGCCACGTTCGGCCGAGCAGCCGCTGCGCTACAGCATCCACCACGATGATCGCGGCGGCCAGGACGACGAGCGACACCGGGAGAGCCAGCGGATCGCCCGCGATCTGACCGGCGACGGTCAGCACGAAGGCGATGACCGCGAGCAGGGAGAGGGCCATGAGGACGAATCGGTACATCGACACGCGTCCGAGCGCGCCGACGGCTCGGTTTCGAAGGGCCGTCAGGGATGTCATACGAACAACTCCGCTTCGCAGTGGGGTGACCATTCGACGGAACCGTCGGTGCGCATCCGCACCCACGAGGCCTCACTGCGCTCCGCGAAGCGAGGGCCGCCGTCGAAGAAGAGGGCTGTGGCGACGGCATCCGCCGTCATGGCGTCCGAAGCGACCGCCCACGTCGCCGCGTACTCCCGAACCGGTTCGCCCGTGCGCGCGTCGAGAACGTGATGCAGACCATCGCCCCACGCTCGACGGTTGGTCGCGGAGGCGCACAGCGCCCCGGCGTCAAGCGTCCAGACTCCGACGGCCCGGGACCCGTCATACGGGTGCTCGAGCGCGACACGCTGCTGCACCCCGTCGATCGCGAGGTCGCCGCTCGCATCGACGACGAGCCAGCCGGCCGTGCGCCGCCGCAACTCCGACATCACGAGATCGACGAGGCGACCCTTGCCCACCGCGCCCACATCGATCGTCGCCGGGCTATGAAGCGTGAGTCGATCGTCCGCCAGCTCGACGACATCGCGCCACAGGTCCGGCGCGGCCATCGCCCCGCGATCGCGGAGGGAGTACGAGCCGTCGTAACCGCGCCGGGCGAGTGCGTCACCGACGAGCGGGTTCACCGCGCCGTCCGTGGCGTCGGCCAGGTCGCCGTACAGCGCCAGCATGGCCGCGGCGTCGGGAGGCGCCGCGACCGATCCGCCCGACGCCAGCCGGCTCACGGTCGAGTCCGTGCGGAATCTCGACCAGTCCCGGTCGAACGACTCCACGAGCGACATCACCGCTGACCGATCGCCGTCACGCAGCGGCACCTCGCTGTCGACGCACCACGCGGTTCCGATGGCGCCGAACTCCCACCGCCCGAAGCCGGCAGTCGCGACGATCATGCTGCCGCGTCGGTGCGGATCTCCTCGACCGCCGCGTTGAAACCACCGCTCGTGAGCGACGAGCCCGCCACGCGGTCGACCTTCACGTCGTCGAGGCTCTTGCCGACGACGGCATCCGAGATGCCGCCGATGAACTGCGACTGGTACTGCTTGCTCTCGCGACGGGTCGGCTCACCGGTGACCTCGACCGCGGTCACGGCATCGGATTCGACCGTGAGCGTCACGGTGATCGTCTCGGGGCCCTCGGGGGTCTGATAGGTCCCTTCGGCCGTGTACGTGCCGTCGGTGTAAGTGCCGCCGGTCGTCCCCGACGAACCGCTCGAGCTGCTCGAACCGGTTCCGGTCGTCGCGTCGGCGGAGGGCGCCGTGCCTGATGCGGGCTGCTCGCCTTCGGCTTGACCCGCGCAGCCGGCGAGGAGCGCGAGGCCGGCGACGGACGCCGCGGCGGCGGTCACGCGGAGCGAACGGGGTACGGCAGTGGCGCGGATCATGATGGGTCCTCCTGTGTCGTGCCCCTCCGGGGGGAGGTGGGCTGATCTCACGCTAGCGGCCCGTCGCCATGGCTCCCCTCTGTCGTTCCTATGCGTTTGCATCGAGTTCCGGCGCGCGCCACAGCGCTTTCAGCCCTTCGACCGCGAAGAAGATCGCCACGGCGAACCCCAGCGGAAGCAGCCAGGCCTGCGCCGAGAGCGGCCGCGATTCGAACAGCGCGTTCATGAACGGCACGTACGTGTAGATGAGCTGCAAGCCGACGAGGGCTGCAGCCGACCACCAGATCACCCGGTTGCCGCGCAGGACATCCCGGGTCAGGCTCGAACGGCGCAAGAACCGGCAGTTCAACAGGAACGCCAGCTGGCCGAGCGCAAGTACGGAGACCGAGACCGTCCGGGCGACATCCAGCTCGGCGCCCGTTGCTCGAACGATCGCGAACGCCGCGAGCGTCGCTCCCCCGATCATCACCGACACGATGAGGACGAACAGAAGTTCGCGCAGCGAGATGATCGACCCGCCGCTCGACCGGGGCGGTCGCGACATGATCCCCGGCTCGGCCGGCTCGTACGCGAGGGCGAGCGAGAGCGTCACCGCCGTGACCATGTTCACCCACAGCACCTGCACGGGAGACAACGGCAGCGCCAACCCGAAGACGACGGCGACGAGGATCACGAGCGACTGGGCCCCGTTGGTGGGCAGCAGGAACACGATCGACTTGCGCAGGTTGTCGTAGATCCGGCGCCCCTCGCGGATCGCGGAACGGATGGTGGCGAAGTTGTCGTCAGCGAGCACGATCTCGGCGGCTTCTTTCGTCGCCTCGGTGCCCTTGATCCCCATCGCGACTCCCACGTTCGCGCGGGTGAGCGCGGGGGCGTCGTTGACGCCATCACCGGTCATCGCGACCACCTCGCCGTGCGACTGGAGCGCTCGGACGATACGGATCTTGTGCTCGGGACTCGTCCGCGCGTAGACGTCGACGTCGCGGACGACATCCTTCAGCTTCTCCTGGCTGAGCGACTCGAGCTCGCCGCCGGTGAGCACGCGGGGTTCGTCATCCGACACCAGCCCCATCTCACGGCTGATCGCGACGGCCGTTCCCGCATGGTCGCCCGTGATCATCTTCACGCGGATGCCGGCCCGGTGGCAGTCGGCGATCGCCTCGACGGCCTCGGGGCGCGGGGGGTCGAGGATGCCCCAGAGGCCGAGGAACTCCAGCTCGTCGACGTCGTCGATCCCGACCTCGTCGAGGCGCGACGGCTTGCGCGCGGCGGCGAGCACGCGCAGGCCCTCGGCGCTCAGCTCGGCGATGACCGCATCCCAGAACTCGCGGTCGAGTTCCTCCGGCCCCGCGGCCCCGCGCTGGCGCGTCGAGCGGTCGAGCAGCCGGTCGGGCGCGCCCTTGACGAGGAGAGCGCGCGACCCGTCGGCGCCCTCGTTCAGGGTCGCCATGAACTTGTTCTCCGAGTCGAACGGGAGCACGTCCACGCGCCGGACGCCTTCTGCCTCACCGTCGTGTCCGCCCTTCATCGCGACGACGCGCAGCGCACCCTCGGTCGGCTCACCGACGAGCTTCCAACCGTCGTCATCCGAGACGACGTTCGCGTCGTTGCAGAGGTCCGCTACGGCGAGGACGGCCGACAGATCACCGCCGGAACGCCCGTCCCCATCGGTCCGCTCGATCTCGCCCGCCGGTTCGTAGCCCAGCCCCGAGACGTCGTAGCGCGCGACCGGGGTGACGATCCGCCGCACCGTCATCTCGTTCTTCGTCAGCGTGCCCGTCTTGTCGGAACAGACGGTCGTCACCGAGCCCAGCGTCTCGACAGCGGGAAGCTTCCGCGTGATGGCGCGACGCCGGGCCATCTGCTGGACACCGATCGCCAGAGTGATCGTCACGAGCGCCGGC
Source organism: Microbacterium sp. AISO3 (assembly GCF_002204305.1). Classification (NCBI taxonomy): domain Bacteria; kingdom Bacillati; phylum Actinomycetota; class Actinomycetes; order Micrococcales; family Microbacteriaceae; genus Microbacterium; species Microbacterium sp. AISO3. Next base: position 436,325 of record NZ_NHRF01000002.1, read on the forward strand.
AGCCCTTCCGGGATCGCCGCCACCGCGAAACCGATCGTGGCCGAGACGAGCTCGCCGAACGGCATCCCGTGCACGAATCGGCCGATGAGCATCATGGCGGCCGCCATCCCGAGGATGACGAGGGTCAGGACCCGCCCGAACGCGTCCAGCTGCTTCGTGAGAGGCGTCGTCAGGGCTCCGGCGCCCCCGACGAGCTCCTGGATCTTGCCGATCTCGGTACGAGCGCCCGTGCCCGTGACGATTCCGCGGGCCTGTCCCGCCGACACGATCGTGCCGGAGAACGCCATCGACGCCCGGTCGCCGACGCCGGCATCCGCGTCGACCGGATCGGTATGCTTCGACGCCGGTACCGACTCGCCGGTCAGCGCCGCCTCGTCGATGCGCAGCTGGCTCGCCTGGACGAGCCGGAGGTCGGCCGGAACCTTGTCGCCCGGTGACAGGCGCACGACATCGCCGGGCACGAGCTCGGCGGCGGGCACACTCCGCCACGAGCCGTCTCGGCGCACGCTCGCATCCGACGACAGCATGCCGCGGATGCCCGCGAGAGCCTTCTCGGCGCGCCCCTCCTGGGCATACCCGATCACCGCGTTGATGATGGCGACGGCGAGGATGACCCACACGTCGAGCCAGTCCGCCATGACCGCCTTGATCGCGGCGGCGGCCAGCAGGATGTAGATCAGCGTGTCGTTGAAGTGCGAGAGGAACCGCAGCCACGCGGGCGTGCGCTTGGCCTCGGGAAGGACGTTCGGCCCCACCGCGTCGAGGCGCCGCCCCGCTTCATCCGAGCTCAGGCCGTCGGCGCTGGTTCTGAGAGCCGCGGCGACCTCGTCGACGGGACGGGCGTACGAGCGAGGCGACTCGAGATCCGCCTCGGAGACAGGGGCAGCCATGGGGCCGATCCTACGGCGTGCGGCTTTGCGGTACACCGGAGGCCGCCGGAGAACATCCCGGTGCGGCCCCGTCCCGAGCCCGACGCTCGATGCAGCGCCGGGGTCACCCTGCCGGGGTCAGGTCGAGTCAGGCGGCGCCGTCGAACATGCTGGTGACCGATCCGTCCTCGAAGACCTCCTTGATCGCGCGCGCCAGAAGCGGGGCGATCGGGAGGATGGTGAGGCCGGGGAACCGCTTGTCTTCACCGAGCGGGATCGTGTCGGTGACGACGACCTCGTCGATCGCGGCGTCCTGGAGTCGCTCGACCGCCGGGTGGCTGAAGACCGCGTGCGTGGCCGCGACGATGACCCGCTCGGCGCCGTTGTTCTTCAGGGCCTGCGCGGCCTTGACGATGGTGCCGCCGGTGTCGATCATGTCGTCGACCAGCAGGCAGACACGTCCGCGCACGTCGCCGACGATCTCGTTGACGGTGACCTGGTTGGCGACGTTCGGGTCGCGACGCTTGTGGATGATGGCCAGCGGGGCGCCGAGGCTGTCGGACCACGTGTCCGCGACGCGAACGCGACCGGTGTCGGGTGACACGACGGTGAGCTTGTCGCGGTCTTCCGGGCTGAGCGTGCGCTCGAAGTGCTCGAGCAGGACCGGCTTGGCGAACAGGTGGTCGACGGGGCCGTCGAAGAAGCCCTGGATCTGCGCGGCGTGCAGATCGACGCTCATCACGCGGTCGGCGCCGGCGGTCTTGAACAGGTCCGCGACGAGGCGGGCGCTGATGGGCTCGCGTCCGCGGCCCTTCTTGTCCTGACGCGAATACGGGTAGTAGGGCGCGACGACGGTGATGCGCTTCGCGGATGCGCGCTTCGCCGCATCCAGCATGATGAGCGTCTCCATCAGCCATTCGTTGACCGGCGGACCGAACGACTGGACGAGGAAGAAGTCACAGCCGCGGATCGACACCTCGAAGCGGGTGAGGATCTCGCCCGACGCGAACGTGCGGTGCTCGGTGGGAACGAGCTCCGTGCCGAGCTGGGTGGCTACATCGGCCGACAGCGCGGGGTGCGAGCCACCGGATGCCACGACGAGACGCTTCTTGGTCTTGGCGACCAGTCCCGGGGCGATACCCCGCGAGACGTCGAGGTCAACCGTGTTCTTCTTGCGAGCCATCGTCCGCTTCCTGTGAAGACCGCACGCGTGCCGCTGCTGCGGCGGCTGCAGTACCGGGTCTGTTCTTCTCGACCCACCCTGCGACATTGCGCTGGGGGGCGACGCTGAGCGCGAGAGCACCGGCCGGCACGTCCTTGCGGATGACCGCTCCGGCGCCGGTCTTGGCGCCCTCACCGATCTTAACGGGCGCGACGAAGACGTTGTGCGAGCCGGCGTGGACCTCGTCGCCGATGACGGTGCGGTGCTTGGCCAGGTCGTCGTAGTTCGCGGTGATCGCGCCCGCGCCCAGGTTCACGCCGCGACCGATCTCGGCGTCGCCGACGTACGACAGGTGCGGAACCTTGCTGCCCTCGCCGATGACGGCATTCTTCGTCTCGACGAACGTGCCGATCTTGCCGCGCTCTCCCAGCTGCGTGCCCGGCCGGATGTACGAGAAGGGCCCCACGGTCGCCCCCGCCCCGATGACGGCGAGCGTCGCGTCGCTCCGGGTGACCGAGGCGCCCGCGCCGACCTCGCAGTCGGTCAGTGTCGTGTCGGGGCCGACCGTGGCACCCTCCGCGATCGCGGTGGCCCGCAGGATGTGCGTGTTCGGCAGGACGGTGACATCGGGGGCGAGCGTAGCCGTGACGTCGATCCACGTCGTGGCGGGGTCCTGCACGGTGACCCCTTCGAGCTGCCAGCGGCGCACCGTGCGCGCGTTCAGGAGGCGTCCGGCCTCGGCCAGCTGCACGCGGTCGTTGACGCCGACGATGAGGGTCGGGTCGACCACCGGCTGTGCGGCGACGGCGAGGGCGTCGGCGCGCAGCATCCCCACGACATCGGTGAGGTACTTCTCGGCCTGGACGTTGGCCGTGCTGATCCGGCCGAGACGTTCGCGCAGCGGCCCCGCCTGGAACGCGTAGACCCCGGCGTTGACCTCGTCGACGGCTCGCTCGGCGTCCGTCGCGTCCTTGTGCTCGACGATCCGGTCGACGCCGCCGGCGGTATCGCGGATGACGCGGCCGTAGCCGGTGGGGTCGGACAACCGTGCGCTCAGCATCGTGGCCGCGGCGCCGGTCGAGCGGTGCGTGCGCAGCAGGTCGCGGAGCGTGCCGTCGTCGAGGAGAGGCACGTCGGCGCTGAGCACCAGCACGTCGCCCGCGAACTCCGGGAGCTGGTCGAGCGCGACCTCGACAGCCCGTCCCGTGCCGGGGATCTCGTCCTGGTCGACGACGACGACCTCGGGAGAGACGCCGAGCACGGCCTCCGCGACGCGGTCGCGCTCGTGGCGGACGACGACGAGCACATGGGCGGGGGCGAGGTCGCGGGCCGTGTCGAGCACATGACCGACGAGCGGACGGCCCCCGATGCGATGCAGCACCTTCGGGAGGGACGACTTCATCCGCGTCCCCTGGCCCGCGGCGAGGATCACGACGGCGAGACGGGGATCGAGTTGGGTGTCGCTCATGCTCCGCCGCCAGGACTCGAACCTAGACCTCACAGCTCCAAAGGCTGTCGTGCTGCCATTACACCACGGCGGACCGCCGCACCGAGGTGCAGCCCGACAAGTCTGCCAGAGCGCACGGCGCCCCGTCTCCGCGGCGCCTGTGTCGCGCGCCCGGTTCGCGATAATGGGGCCATGGCACACGAGACCGACGAGGTGGACCGCATCGTCGGTGCGTGGTCGCTGCAGCGTCCCGACCTGGACTTCTCGCCGCTCGAAGTGCTCTCGCGCGTCGATCGACTGTCGCGCCATCTCGACCGCGCGCGTCGCGAAGCCTTCCGCCGCAGTGATCTCGAGCCCTGGGAATGGGACGTCCTGTCGGCCCTCCGCCGCGCCGGCGAGCCCTACCAGCTGAGCCCTAAGCAGCTCCTCCAGCAGACCCTGGTCTCGAGCGGCACGATGACCAATCGCATCGACCGGCTCGTCGCCCGCCGGCTCGTGCGGCGCGAGTCCGACCCGGGTGACGGGCGCAGCGTCCTGGTCACCCTGACCGATGACGGACGCATCCGCGTGGATGCCGCGATCACGCGCCTCGTCGACGCGGAGGCGGTGCTCCTGGCCGGTCTGTCGAAGAGCGACCGCGACCGCCTCGCCTCACTCCTGCGCAAACTGTCGCTGGGCTTCGACGGCACTCCCCCGCCACCGTCCGCCTGAGGTGTCCGAGCCTCGCTGACAGCGTGCGCCCGGCAGCGGTGGCCTAGCCTGGAAGCAATATGGCGCATCTTCTGGGAGCCGAGGGCCTTCGCCTCGAGTATCCGACCAAAGTGGTGTTCGACGGGGTCTCCCTCGGTGTCGACGAGGGCGACCGCATCGGCATCGTGGGCCGCAACGGCGACGGCAAGTCGAGCCTTCTGCGCATGCTCGCGGGGCTCGTCGAGCCCGACTCCGGCCGGGTGACCGTCCGCGGCGGCATCCGCGTGGGGGTCCTGGCGCAGGCCGACGACCTCGACGACGACCTCCGGGTGCGCGACGCCGTCGTCGGTGACCTGGCCGATCACGAGTGGGCGGGCGACGCCCGGGTGCGCGACGTCATCGCGGGGCTTCTCGGCGATCTCGACTGGGAGGGCCCGATCCGTGGTCTCTCGGGCGGTCAGCGTCGCCGGGTCTCCCTCGCCGCGCTCCTCGCGGGCGATCACGACGTCATCTTCCTGGACGAGCCGACGAATCACCTCGACGTCGAGGGCATCTCGTGGCTCGCAGAGCACCTCAAGCGCCGGTGGTCGGCGGGTTCCGGTGCGCTCCTGGTCGTGACGCACGACCGCTGGTTCCTCGACGAGATCTGCACCGCGACGTGGGAGGTCCACGACCGGATCGTCGAACCGTTCGAGGGCGGCTACGCGGCGTACATCCTGCAGCGGGTCGAGCGCGACCGGCAGGCAGCCGCCATCGAGGCCCGGCGGCAGAACCTCGCCCGAAAGGAACTGGCCTGGCTGCGCCGCGGCGCCCCCGCCCGCACGTCGAAGCCGAAGTTCCGCATCGACGCCGCGAACGAGCTGATCGCCGACGTCCCCGAGATCCGCGATCGGGTCGCGCTGCAGTCGCTCGCGGTGTCGCGACTGGGCAAGGATGTCGTCGACGTCCTCGACGCCGGTGTCAGCTACGGCGACCGGGTCGTGCTCGAGAAGATCGAGTGGCGCATCGCGCCGGGCGAGCGCACCGGCATCCTCGGCGTGAACGGCGCCGGCAAATCGACCCTCCTGGGGCTCATCTCCGGCACCGTCGAGCCGACCGCGGGACGCGTCAAGCACGGCAAGACCGTCAAGGTGGCGACCCTCTCGCAGCGCATGAGCGAGCTCGACGAGCATCTCGACGAGCCCGTCCGCGTCGTCATCTCGAACCTCCGCACCAGCTACACGGTCGGATCGGGGTCGAAGGCGCAGGAGCTGACGCCGGGGCAGCTGCTGGAGCGGATGGGCTTCAGCTCGGCGCAGCTGTCGACGCCCGTCAGAGACCTCTCGGGCGGACAGAAGCGGCGTCTGCAGCTGCTGCTCATCCTGCTCGACCAGCCCAATGTGCTGATCCTCGACGAGCCGACCAACGACCTCGACACCGACATGCTCGCGGCGATCGAAGACCTCCTCGACTCGTGGGCGGGCACGCTCATCGTCGTCTCTCACGACCGGTACTTCCTCGAGCGCGTGACCGACCAGCAGTACGCCATCCTCGGCGGACGGCTGCGGCACCTTCCCGGCGGCGTCGACGAGTACCTCCGTCTGCGGCGCGAGCAGCCTGAGCGCACCGGCGCGAACGCTGCGACCTCGGCCCCCTCCTCGGGTTCGGGCACAGGATCGACGAGCCCGGCGGCTCCGACGCTGAGCGGAGCCGAGCGCCGCGCCGCCGAGAAGGAGATCTCCGCCATCGATCGCCGACTGGAGAAGATCCAGGGCGAGATCGCGGCCGTCGATGCGCAGCTCGCCGATGCACACGACGACTTCGAGCGGATCATGGGGCTGCAGCGACGACGCGACGAGCTCGTCACCGAGACGGCCACGCTCGAGGAGCGCTGGCTCGAGCTCGGCGAGGCCATCGACGGCTGATTGCGCACCGCACGACGAAGCCCCCGGCGCGATGCGCACCGGGGGCTTCGTGCGGGATCAGACGAGTCCGTTGTCCTCGAGGAACTTCTTCGCGATCGCGGCCGGCTCGAGCTTGTCGACCGTGCTCTGGACGTTCAGGGCGACCAGGGCCTCGGGGGTGAGCTTCGCACTGACGGCGTTGATGGTGTCCTCGACCTCGCCCGCGAGGTCCTTGTTCACGACCGGGACGACATTGGAGGCGAGGAAGAGGCCCTCGGGGTCTTCGAGCACGACGAGGTCGTCGGTCTGGATGCGCGGGTCGGCCGTGAAGACGTTCGCGACGTTGACCGTGCCTGCGACGAGGTCGTCGACCGTCGTCTCGCCGGTGGCCTGGAAGCCGACCTCGATGCCGTAGGTGTCGGCGAGACCCGTCGGGCCGTAGGGACGCTGCTCGAGCTCGGCAGGACCGCCGAGGGTGAGCGGCTCGGTCACGTTCGCGAGATCGGCGATCGTGGTGAGGTTCCACTGCTCGGCGAACGCCGCGGTCACGGTGTACGAGTCCTGGTCGCTCGCGGTCGCCTGATCGAGCACCGTGAGGTTCTCGGGGAGCGCGTCGGCGAGAGCGGCGTACACGTCCTCGGAGGTGCGGGCGGTGGTGTCCTCGTCGAAGTACTGCAGCAGGTTGCCGGTGTACTCGGGGAACAGCGTCAGCGACCCGCTCTCGAGCTCGGGCAGGTACGCCTCGCGCTGACCGGTCGTGAACTGACGGTCGACGGTCTTGCCGGCACCCTCGAGGGCCTGCGCGTAGATCTCGGCGATGATCTCGTTGGAGTAGTAGTCCTGGGAGCCGATGACGATGGTGCCGTCGGCCGGGGCCGCCGACTCGCCGCCGCCCTCCGCGAGCGGGTCGGAGCTCGCGCATCCGGCGAACAGGGTGGTGGCGGCGAGCACGCCGACACCGGCCGTCAACAGGCGGCGGGTGGTGAAGCGGGACATGGGTTCCTCTTTTCGGTGATGCGAAGGTTCGGTGCTGTGGGTCGGGATGGTCGGTCAGGCGGTCGCGGCGACGGGCCGGCGGCGGCGCTGCGGGGCGTCGGCGGCACGGACGCCACGCGGCACGCTGAGGCGTTGGAGGAGGGCGAAGACGGCGTCGAGCAGGAGGGCGAGCAGCGCGAGGATCAGGGCGGCGCCGAGCACCTGGTCGATCGCGCGGAGGTCGATGCCCTGGATGATGCGGAAGCCGAGCCCGCCGAGGTCGGTGTACCCGGCGATCGTGACGGTCGCCACGACCTGCAGCACGGCCGAGCGCAGCCCGCCGATCAGCAGCGGCAGGCCGAGGGGCACCTCGACACGCCAGAGGATCTGCCACTCGGTCATGCCGACCGCGCGAGCCGCGTCGATCGTGCGTCGATCGATCGCCTGAAGCCCGCTGTACGCGCCCGCGAGGAGCGGCGGGATCGCGAGCACGACGAAGGTGATGAACGCCGCCTCGGTCTTCTGGGTGACGCCGAGCAGCAGGATCAGCAGGATCAGCAGTCCGAACGACGGGATGGCCCGCGCAGCCCCCGACACGGCGACGGCGAACTCGCGTCCCTTGCCCGTATGACCGATGGCCCAGCCGATCGGCACCGCGATGAGCGCGGCGATCACGACTGAGACGAAGGTGTAGAACAGCTGCTGGCCGATCAGGAACGGCACCGAATTGCTGCCGGTGTACTGAGCGGGGTCGAGCACCCAGGCGATCGCGTCGACGAAGACGTTCATGCGGTCGCCTCCCGTCGGCGGCGCGCGCGGCGGTCGCGTCGGACCGATCCGGCGTGCGCCCACGGCATGACGACGCGTCCGATGACGACGAGCAGCGCGTCGATGACGAGAGCGATGATCGCGACGGCGAGGATGCCCGCGAACACCTCCTCGAGCAGACGGCGCTGGATGCCGTTGGTGAAGAGATACCCGAGGTTCGTGACGCCGACGAGGATGCCGACGGTCGCGAGCGACACGGTCGAGACGGCCATGACCCGCAGGCCCGCGAGCAGCACCGGGCCCGACAGCGGCAGGTCGACCGCCCAGAACCGGCGGAACCCGCCGTATCCCATGGCCGTCGCCGCCTGCCGGACGCCCGGGTCGACCGAGTCGAACCCGTCGGCCACCGAACGGGTCTGGATCGCGATCGCGTAGATCGTCAGGCCGACGATGAGGTTGGTCTCGGTGCGGATGCCGTATCCGAGTGCACTGGGAAGCAGCACCAGCAGGGCGAGAGAGGGGATCGTGTAGAGCAGTCCCGTGAGGGTGATCACCCACCCGCGCAGCAGGCGGTAGCGCCACGCGACCCAGCCGAGCGGCACGGAGAGCACGAGTCCCAGCACGATCGCGATGACGCTCTGCCGGATGTGATCGAGGGCGAGCGAGAAGATGAGGTCGAGGTTCGACCAGATCCACGACACCTCAGGCGTCTCCTTCGACCAGGGCGCCCTGCGTGCGCCCCTCGGAGTCGACGAGCACCGCACCGTTGGCCGTCCGCTCGACGTGCAGGGCGCGCTTGCCCCGGTCGACGCCGATGAAGCTCGCGACGAACTCGTCTGCCGGGTCGCGGATGATCTCGCTGGGCGAGCCGACCTGGAGCTTGTGGGCACCGGCCGCGAGGATCACGACCTGGTCGCCGAGGAGGAAAGCCTCGTCGATGTCGTGGGTGACGAAGACGACGGTCTTGCCGAGCTCGCGCTGCAGACGCAGCAGCTCCTGCTGCAGCTCGTCTCGCACGATGGGGTCGACCGCCCCGAACGGCTCGTCCATGAGGAGGATGTTGGGGTCGTTGGCGAGGCCCCGGGCCACCCCCACGCGCTGCTGCTGACCGCCCGACAGCTGGCTCGGATAGCGGTCGGCCATGCGCGTGTCGAGGCCGACCGTCTCCATGAGCTCGAGCGCCCGGCGACGCGCATCGCGCCGGCTCGTGCCGGTGAGGACGGGCACCGTGGCGATGTTGTCCGCGACGGTGAAGTGCGGCAGCAGACCCGAGTTCTGCATGACGTAGCCGATACGGCGGCGCAGCTGCACCGGCGATCCGGTCGCGACGCTCTCGCCGTCGATCTCGATGGCACCGGAGGTCGGCTCGACCATCCGGTTGATCATGCGCAGGAGCGTCGTCTTGCCGCACCCGGACGATCCGACGAAGACGGTCGTCTTGTGCGAGGGGATGACGAGCGAGAAGTCCTGCACCGCCCGGGTGCCGTCGGGGAACTCCTTGACGACGTCGCGGAACTCGATCACGCGCTCAGCTCTCGATGACGACCGAGCGGTCGAACGCGACGTATCCCGAGAAGTCGGTGCCCACGCGCTCGATCGCGGTCGGATAGGGCGTCGGGTACGACCATGCCTTGTCGGGCGAGCCGGCGACATCGAAGTACTGGGCGTCACCCTTCCAGGCGCACGTATAGGGCGTGTCGCTCTCGGTCAGGACTCCCGGCGCGACGCTCCGCGGCGGGAAGTACCAGTTGCCCTCGATCCGGACGAGATCGCTCTCGTCGGCTTCGGCGATGATCGTGTCGCCCAGTCGTGCACGCATGGCGCCGCCCTCCCGTTGTGGTCTCTCACGCTAGCGTTCGGAGCCGACACCCGGGCCGTGTTGCGTCATGTCGCGAAATGGACTAAAGCAGCGCATCCCGACCCGGCGGTCAGTACCAGAGACCGACGCGCGGCACCGTCGTCGACGCGAACATCCGCGTGGATGCCGCGAGGTCGGTGCCCGTCAGTCGGCCGGCCCGCCCGAGAGTCTCGGGCGACACACCACCGAGATAGACGGCGGCGAGCTCGACGACCGACAGGTCGAGCACATCGGCGCCGGTCGTATCGGCATCCGCCGCCGTCGACACCGTGCCCGCGCCGCCGTCATCGATCGTCAGGAGGTACTCCCCCGTAGCGATCCCGAGCGGATCGCTCACTCGCAGCAGCAGGCGACCCGCGGCACCATAGGTGCGCGCACGGAGGGCGGCAGGCACATCCACGATGCGCAGGTACTGGTGGTCGAAGACCGAGACCGACGCCGCCCGCCGGTCCCCGATCATCCACAGCACCGGCTCATCGACCGAGCACAGCTCCGCGCGGACGTGGGCCACCAGATCGAGCTCGAGCAGGAACCGCCAGAGCGCGGCGTAGGCGTCGTCGGTCTCGGCGATGAGAATCGTGACCTTCGCGGTGCCCTTGACGATGTCGCGCTCGTGCGGCGCGAGCGCGTAGGTGAGGATGCCGCGCACCTCGCCCGCCGCGTCACGGTACTGCACGCACCGGATGTCGCCGCCGTCCTTGGCATCGGGGTCGGTGCCGGTGAAGCGATCGCCGTGTCCCGGCGGCAGCGCGATGTCGCCCGGGGTGCGGCGACGCGTGCGCTCGTGGAGCGTTGCGACGACGTCGCGCGCGGAGGTCCGGTCGATGAAGTCGAGACGACCGTCGGGCGTGGGACCCGCCCAGCGCACCCGACGGGTGTCGATGTCGAGGATCGCGGCCGATGCCGCCGACGCGAAACCGTAGCGGCCGTAGAGCGTGGACTCGGTCACCGTGAGCATCGCGATCGGCAGCCCGGCCGCTGCGACGGTGCGGACCTCGCCCTCCAGGAGGGCGCGAGCGATGCCGCGGCGGCGGTGCGTCTGCGCGACCGTGACGGCGCTGATGGCGCCCGCGGGGATCGTCCCGCCCGGCACCGTGAGTTCGGACGGCCACGACGCGATCGTGCCGACGGCGACCTCGGGCATCGGACCGCTCTCGTCGAACACGCCCGTCAAGCGTCGCGCGCTGTTGCGACCGCGCGCGCCCGCGATCTGCTCGGCCGAGCGCTCGCCGTCCTGGAAGCCGCGCGAGACCGCCTGGATCCACCCCTCGAAGGCCCGCTCGTGCGGGGGCACGGTCCGATAGGTCAGGCCGCGCTCGGCGAGGGAACGACGGGACGCCTCGTCGACGTCGCGATGCAGGAGGGGGTTCGGGGTTTCGGTCATCGTGTCATCACTTTCGCGCCCGTCACCGGGCCGGAGACATGACGGGCCCGGTGGCCCATCGCGGACAGGTCGTGCTCGATGCTCTGCGCGGCGGTGGCATCGGCCGCCAGGAAGGCGAGGGTGGGCCCGGAACCGGACACGAGACCCGCGAGGGCGCCGAACTCGCCGGCGCGATCGAGCAGCTCACGCAGGTCGGGACGCAGCTCGCATGCCGCTTCCTGCAGGTCGTTGCGCAGGGCCGTCGCGAGCAGGTCGGGAGAGCCGGACCGCAGGGCCTGCAGCACGACAGGGTCGACCTCCGGCGGTTCGGGACGCGGCGCGATGTCGGGACGGCGATCGGCGCGCAGCCGATCGAGCTCGGCGTAGACCTCGGGGGTCGAGAGACCGCCGCCGTCGGCGATGACGAGGACCCAGTCGAAGCGCGCTCGCCCCAGCGCCGGGCTCAGTCGATCCCCGCGTCCCGTGCCGACGGCGCTGCCGCCCATGAGCGAGAAGGGGACGTCCGCACCCAGGCGCGACGCCATCTCCTGCAGAGCGGGCGAGGTCAGCCCCGCCCCCCACAGGGCGTCGCACGCCACCAGTGCGGCCGCGGCGTCCGCCGAGCCCCCGCCCATCCCTCCGGCCACCGGGACGGCCTTGCGGATGTCGAGGTGCACGCCGCCGAGATAGCCGACCTCGCGCGCCACCATGCGGGCAGCACGCAGGGCGAGGTTCCGATCGTCGAGCGGAACGCCGGGCACGGGCGCGCCGGTCTCGTCGCGGACGCTCACGGTGAAGTCGTCCGCCGGGGTGGCCACCAGGTCCTCGTAGAGCGAGACGGCCTGATAGACGGAGGCGACGTCGTGGTACCCGTCGTCCTGCACCGAGCCGACGTCGAGGAACAGGTTGATCTTGCCGGGTGCCCGCACACGCACGCGGTCGGGGACGGCACTGAGGCTCATGACCCGTCCGGCCCGTCCCAGATCGAGCCGATGCGAGCCGCGATGTCGTCGATGCGCCGCAGCTCGTCGTCGGTCAGGTCGGGACCATCGAGGGCGGCGAGGTTCTCGTCGAGCTGAGCCGTGCGCGATGCGCCGATGAGAGCCGACGCGACCACGGGGTCGCGCAGCGTCCACCGGATGGCGAGCTGCGCGAGGGTCTGCCCGCGCTCGCGGGCGAGGTCGCCCAGCTCGCGCAGCCCTGCCAGCGCCGATGCCGACAGCCGCCCGTCGTCCGGCAGCGAGAAGCGCTGCATGGACCGCTCCGACGTGCCGTCATCGAGGTATCGCCCTGTCAGGAGTCCCTGCTGCAGCGGCATGAAGCCGATGGCACCCATCCCGTCGGTCCGCAACTGGTCGGTGAGGCCGTCCTCGATCCAGCGGTTGAGAATCGAGTAGGAGGGCTGGTGGATCACCAGCGGCGTGCCGAGGTCGCGTGCCACCGCGGCGGCGCGCGCGGACTTCTCCGCCGAGTACGACGAGATCCCGACGTAGAGCGCCTTGCCCTGACGCACGAGCGCGTCGAGCGCGCCGACCGTCTCCTCGATCGGGGTCGTGTCGTCCTCGCGGTGGGAGTAGAAGATGTCGACGTAGTCGACGCTCATCCGCTTCAGCGACTGCTCGGCGCTCGCGATGAGATACTTCCGCGACCCGTGGTTGCCGTACGGGCCGTCCCACATGTCGTATCCCGCTTTCGACGAGATGATGAGCTCGTCGCGGTAGGGGGCGAGATCCTCGCGCATCATGCGGCCGAAGTTCGTCTCCGCCGAGCCGTAGGGCGGCCCGTAGTTGTTCGCGAGGTCGAAATGCGTGATGCCGCGGTCGAAGGCGTGACGCAGCACCTCGCGCTGGCGGTCGAAGGGGATGTTGTCGCCGAAGTTCCACCACAGCCCGAGCGAGATCGGGGGCAGGAACAGTCCGGACGAGCCGACCTGGCGGTACCCGCTGCTCTCGTAGCGATCGGGTGCTGCGGTGTAGGGACGGTGCAGGTCTCCGCCGCGCGAAGCGGGGAAGCGGGGCGAGGCGGTCACGATCCGAGCCTATCGACAGCTCGTCGGGCCGAGCCCCGCCCCCGCAGGGATATCCGAGGTGCACGGAAACACCGATGTAACGGAGAATGTCTACTCTGCCTAAGAAGACATCTTTCCCCGAGGAGGAAACCCTGGCCCTTTCCGCTCTGCCCCGCCGCGAGAACCCCTGGATCGACCTGCCCGCGCAACGCGACGACGTCGTCTTCGACGAGGGCGTTCTGCGCCTGGTCCACGACACGACGACGCCCGAAGCCGCCCGCACCGCGGATCTGCTGCTGCTCGCGGAGGCGTTCGACGCCGCCGGCATCCGCGTGCTGATGATCCGTCACGATCTCCACACCCCCGCGCTCGCGATCGACCTCGCGGACGCGGAGCGGACGGCGACGGCACTGCGCACTCTCGGTCGGCGCGAGCCGCTGTATCTGAAGGCGAAGGGAACGGCTCCGGTGTTCGCTGCCGACGCCGTCATCCCCGACTCCGCGCCGCACGCCCTCCGCGCGTACCGTCCGCGCGTGACCGCGACGGGAGGCCGGCGCTACGACCACGAGTACGGCGTGCGGGTGGAGTTCTGGCGTTTCGGCGAGACCTCCGTGGAGGCCCCGCAGGCCAACGCGCTCATGCGGCGCATCACGCCCGCTCAGGACGTGGACATCGTCACGGCGACCCGGTACGGCCGCGAGTGGCAGACCGTCGCGGGCATGCTCGACCCCCACCCCCGCGAGATCACCCACGACGTCGACATGGTGTTCTCGTGGGTCGACGGCTCGGCGAGCGAGTTCCAGCGGCAGCGCGCGGCGCAGTTGTCGGAGTACGTCGTCGGCGAGGGCGACGACGGCCCGGCCCGGTACCGCCACGTCGACGAGCTGCGCTACGCGCTGCGCAGCGTCCACATGTTTGCGCCCTGGGTCCGCCGCATCTTCATCGCGACCGACTCCCCCGCCCCCGCATGGCTCGCCGACCACCCGAAGGTGACGATCGTTCGCAGCGAGGAGTTCTTCGCCGATCCGTCTACGCTACCGACGCACAACTCCCACGCCGTCGAAGCGCAGCTGCACCGCATCGAGGGGCTCGCGGAGCACTTCCTGTACTCGAACGACGACATGTTCTTCGGTCGCCCGGTGCACCCCGAGCTGTTCTTCTCGCCCGGCGGCGTCTCGTCGTTCGTCGAATGCGACGTCCGCATCGGCTCGGGCGACCCGCGGCTCGAGCGGTCGGGTCACGACAACGGCCTGCGCGTCAACCGTGCCCTCCTGCAGGAGCGGTTCGGCCGCGTCATCGTCCGCGACCTGGAGCACTGCGCCGCTCCGCTGCGCCGCAGTGTGATGCAGGAGCTCGAGGAGACCTTCCCCGAGGACTTCCGCCGCACCGCGGCATCCCGCTTCCGCGCCGCGACCGACATCTCGGTGACGAACTCGCTGTACCACTATTACGCGATGTTCACCGGGCGTGCACTGCCGACGTCGGTGCCGCGCACACGGTACGTGCAGACCACCCTCGCGCGTTCGCTCGCCGGGATGGAGCGTCTCGCGAAGCGCCGCGACATCGACATGTTCTGCCTGAACGACGGCGGCGAGACCGAGGTACCCGAAGAGATCCGCGTGGCGTCGCTGCGCGACGTGCTGGAGCGGATGTTCCCGATCCGGGCGCCGTGGGAGATCCCGGCCGTCAGCGAAGGACGGGTACGGGACGCGTCGGCGGCGCGCTCCGGCGTGAAGCGCTGACGGGAGCGATCCCGGCCTCGGCCAGTCGCCGCTGGGCCTCGCCGGCGTCGGTGTACTCCAGCGTCGTCGGCGCGTCGATCGGCACCACCGAGTGCACGACCGTGTCGTCGTAGACGTGCACGAAGTTGAACGACTGGGCGCCGTCCTGCGGGCGGGTACCGCCCACCGGGACCGTGAGGTCCTGCGCGTAGCAGGTCGACGAAGCCACCGAGACCGGGATACCGGCGAAGGTCGCGAAGGTCGAGTAGTGCAGGTGCCCGGCGATGATGGCGCGGACGTCGGATCCGGCCAGGACGGCGGCGAGCGAGCGCTGGTCGCGCAGCTCGACGCTCGCGGCCAGCGGCAGCACGCTGGGCACCGGCGGGTGGTGCATCGCGAGGATCGATCCGAGCGGCGCGGGCGTCGAGAGCACCTCGCGCAGCCACGCGAGCTGCGCGGGGCGCACTTCGCCGTGGTGTGAGCCGGGAACGCTCGTGTCGAGCGTGATCAGCCGGAGCCCGTCGATCTCGTCGACCCGGTCGGCCGCCTCAGCGGTGCCGGACTCGCGCCACAGCGTCTCGCGGAAGCCGGCACGGTCGTCGTGATTGCCCATCACCCAGAACACGCGCGTCTCGAGGCGCTCGGCGAACGGCTCGACCAGGTCGCGCAGCTCGGCATAGGCGCCGCGCTCGCCGAGGTCGACGAGGTCGCCGGTGAAGACGATCCCGTCGGGACGGAGGGCCGCCGCCTCGATCGCGTCGAGGGCGCGGCGCAGGTGCGCGGCCGCGTCGACGCGGTCGAAGAGCTGCGAGCCGGCGGCTCGCAAGTGGGTGTCGCTCAGGTGCAGCAGCACCCTCTCGGGTGCCGGGTACTCGGCGCTTCGCATCGTCTCTTCCGGGTCGGGTGATGCTCGCCGCGGCGCTCGCGGCTCGCCCCGAATGTTACCGGCATGTTTCGGGAGAACCCGATGACGCGCTGATGATCATTCAGTGAACGGATGCCGCCAGCCGGACGAAATCGTCGATCGTGAGCTGCTCGCCGCGCAGGGTCGGGTCGATGCCGACGGCCTCGAGAGCGGCGGACGCCGTCGCCGCGGTGCCGCCGAACAGCGGTGAGACCGCCTGACGGAGCATCTTGCGGCGCTGTCCGAACGCGGCGTCGATGATCTGGAAGGTGCGGCGGCGGAGGTCGTCGTCGCCGCGGGGCTCGGCGTCCCGCTCGAAGGCGACCAGCAGGCTGTCGACGTTGGGAACGGGCCAGAACACCTGCCGCGACACCGTCCCGGCGAGGCGCCACGATCCGTACCACGCGGCCTTCGCGCTCGGCGAGCCGTAGATCTTCGAGCCGGGCGCGGCGGCGAGCCGTTCCGCGACCTCGGCCTGGACCATCACGACACCGCGCTGCAGGTACGGAAAGGTCTCGAGGAAGTGCAGCAGCACGGGCACGCTGACGTTGTAGGGCAGGTTCGCCACGAGCACCGACGGCTCACCCGGCAGCTCGGTCACCCGGAGCGCATCGGCGTCGACGACCGTCAGCGCATCGGCGTCGACGCCGTGCCGAGCCGCGGTGACCGGCAGGTGCGCGGCGAGGCGGTGGTCGATCTCTACGGCCGTGACACGCGCACCCGCTTCGAGGATCGCGAGCGTCAGCGAGCCCAGCCCCGGGCCGATCTCGACGACGCGCTCGCCCGGCTGGACGCGCGCCGCGTGCACGATCTTGCGGACGGTGTTGGCGTCGACGACGAAGTTCTGCCCGAGCTTCTTGGTCGGAGTCACGTCGAGTTCGGCCGCGAGGGCGCGGATCTCGGCGGCACCGAGCAGGGTCACAGGCATGAGGACCAGCCTAGTTGCGCCGCGCCGCGCCGCCCCACGGACGACGCGACGCGCGGCTCATGCGTCGGCGGATGCGGCGGCGGCAGCCCGCGCGGCGCCGGGCAGCGCCTCGAGGATGCGGCCGAGGGCGACGTCGTCGTGCGCTGCCGTGAGGAACCACGCCTCGAACGCCGAGGGGGGAAGCGACACCCCCGCCTCGAGCATGGCGTGGAAGAAGGCCGCATAAGCCCCGGCATCCTGACGCGTCGCCGTCTCGTAGTCGGGGACGCCCGCGACGACCGCCGAGCCGAAGAAGACGCTGAAGAGCGTCCCGGCCCGCTGGACGACGTGCGGCACACCGGCGGCATCGAGCGCGGCCGAGGCCGCGACCGAGACCGTGTCGGCCGCTCGCGAGATGCGGGCGTAGACGTCCGCGTCGGCGAGGCGCAGCGTGGCGAGGCCCGCGGCGACAGCGACGGGATTGCCCGACAGCGTGCCGGCCTGGTACACCGGCCCGAGGGGCGCCAGCAGATCCATGATCTCGGCGCGTCCCGCCAGCGCGGCGACGGGGAGGCCGCCGCCGACGACCTTGCCGAAGGTCAGCAGATCGGGCGCGACGTCCTCCCCCGCCTCGCGCAGGACTCCCCAGTATCCCGACGGCCCCGAGCGGAACCCGGTCAGGACCTCGTCGCTGATGAGCAGCGCGCCGTGGCGGTTCGTCAGCTCGCGGAGGAAGGTCGTGACGCCCGGCGCGGGCGGGACGACGCCCATGTTCGCGCCGGCGGCCTCGGTGATCACCGCGGCGATGTTCGCGCCGTGCTCGGCGAAGACGGCTTCGAGAGCGGCACGGTCGTTGTAGGGCACCACGAGGGTCTGCGCGGCGATGGGGGCGGGGACGCCCGCGGATCCCGGCAGTGCGAGGGTCGCGAGCCCGGAGCCGGCCTGCGCCAGCAGGCCGTCGGAGTGGCCGTGGTAGTGACCCGAGAACTTCACGAGCAGATCGCGCCCGGTCGCCCCGCGCGCGAGACGGATGGCGGTCATGGTCGCCTCCGTGCCAGTCGAGACGAGGCGGATCTTCTCGGCGATCGGCACCCGGCGACGGATCTCCTCCGCCAGCTCGGTCTCGGCGGGTGTCGATGCGCCGAACGACAGACCGCGTCGAGCGGCGTCGACGACGGCGTCGATGACCTCGGGATGCGCGTGACCGACCAGCGCCGGACCCCAGCTGGCGACGAGGTCGACGTAATCACGCCCCTCCGCGTCGGTGACATAGGGGCCGGTCGCCGACACGTAGAAACGGGGCGTGCCGCCCACCGATCCGAAAGCGCGGACCGGCGAGTTCACACCGCCGGGGATGACCGCCCGGGCACGGTCGAACAGTTCGTCGTTGCGGGTCATGCGAAGTCCTTTCCGGCGCGGAGCCAATCGGCCACCTCGCGGGCCCAGTACGTGAGGATGACGTCGGCGCCGGCGCGCCGGATGCCTACGAGCGACTCGGCGATCGTGCGCTCGCGGTCGATCGCACCGGCGCGGGCGGCGAGCTCGATCATCGCGTACTCCCCCGACACCTGGTACGCCCACACGGGCACCGTCGCGGCATCGGCGACACGAGCGAGCACGTCGAGGTAGGGGCCGGCGGGCTTGACCATGACGTAGTCGGCACCCTCGGCGATGTCCTGCATCGCCTCGGCCACGCCCTCTCGCCCGTTGGCGGGATCGAGCTGGTAGGTGCGACGGTCGCCCTGCAGGGTCGACTCGACGGCGTCGCGGAACGGCCCGTAGTAGGCCGAGGCGTACTTCGCGGAGTAGGCCAGCAGCGCGACGTCGCTGTGTCCGGCCTCGTCGAGCGCGGCTCGGATGACGGCCACCTGGCCGTCCATCATCCCCGACAGCCCCAGCACTTCGGCGCCGGCCCGGGCCTGGGCGAGCGCCATCCGGGCATAGACCTCGAGAGTCGCGTCGTTGTCGACCGAGCCGTCGGCGGCGAGCAGGCCGCAGTGCCCGTGATCGGTGAACTCGTCGAGGCACAGGTCGGCCTGCACCGTGATGCGTCCCTGCGCCGCGTCGCGCGCCACACGGATCGCACGGTTGAGGATGCCGTCCTCAGCGACCGCCCCCGAGCCCTCGGCGTCTCGGACGGCGGGCACGCCGAACAGCATGATGCCGCCGACGCCCGCGTCCGCGGCATCCGTCACGACGCTCGCGATGGCCTCGATCGGATGCTGCATGACGCCCGGCATGCTGGCGATCGGCAAGGCCTGGTCGATGCCCTCCTTCACGAAGACCGGCAGCACGAGCTGCGCGGCGACGAGGTGGTGCTCGGTCGAGAGGCGGCGCATCGCGGGGGTGCGACGCGTGCGGCGCAGGCGCCGCTCGGGGAAGGTGCTCATGGGGAATCCTCTGGTGCGGGTCGCGCGTCGAGCTCTGCGATGAGGGCGTCGACGCTCTGCGAATGTGCGGTGTGGTGCACGGTGTAGCCGAGCTTCTCGGCGTCGCGCGTGGTGCCGGGGCCGATCGAGGCGATGAACACCTCGCGCCCGGGGATGCCGACCTGGCGGCGGAGCTCGCGCCCGACGCTCAGCGACGTGAGCAGGACGGTGTCGATCCTCCCGGTGCGCACCTCCTCGGCGATCTCGGGGGTCAGATCGACCCCCACCGTCCGGTACGCGATGCAGACGTCGACCTCGTAGCCCTGGAGCTCGAGCTCGTCGCTGATGACGGCCATCGCGAGATCCGAGCGGAGCACGAGACAGCGCCCCGTCGATCGCGGTGAGCGACCGGCGCACCACTGGGCGATCATGTTCGTCGCGGACGAGGTGCCCACCGGCACGAACTCGACCTCGAAGCCCGCGTCGGCGACGGCGCGCGCGGTCGGCCGCCCGACGGCGGCGATGCGTGTTCCGATCGGGATGCTCACGCGCTGCGCGACGAGCTGCTCGACGGTGGCCGCGCTCGTGATGAAGACCCAGGCGTACTCCCCCGCCGCCAGAGCGGCGAAGGCCGCGTCGCGGGCCGCGAGGTCGCGCGGGGGCCGCGACTCGATGAGGGGTGCGATCACACCCGTCGCGCCGCGGCGCTCGACCTCGGCGCGCACGCGCTCACCCCAGGCTCCCCCGCGGGGGATCAGGATGCGGCGCCCGCTCAGACCGCCCGTCATCGGCTCGTCCCCGGCAGATCGGCGATGTCCGCAGCACCGCCGTCCAGCAGCTCGGCGACGACGTCGGCGGCGACCGACTCACGCTCGCCCTCGGAGGTCAGGTCGGCGCGCAGGGCACGCTGGGCGCGCACCGTGCGGTCGCCCCCGGGCGCGTACACCTCGGCGACGAAGACGGACTCGGCTGCGAGCCCGGTGACCGAGATCCCGACCGGCGCGGCGCATCCGGCCTCGAGTCGGCGGAGGACCGCGCGCTCGAGGAGGGCGCGCGAGGACGACTCGGCGTCGTCGATCAGCGCGACCGCGCGGCCGATGGGCCCGTCGAGGTCGACCGTGCGGATCTCGACCGCGAGCGCTCCCTGCCCGGCCGACGTCGGCCACCGGTCGAGCCCGAAGACCTCGCCGATGGCGCCGTCGCGCTCGATGCGCCGCAGTCCCGCCTCGGCGAGGACGATGGCGTCGTAGTCGCCGTCGCGCATCTTCCGCAGACGCGTGTCGATGTTCCCGCGGATGTCGCGCACGCGCAGGTCGGGTCGGCGGCGCAGCACCTGGGCGACGCGGCGCGGCGACCCGGTGCCGATGACGGCCCCCTCGGGCAGTCCGTCGAGGGTCGTCTGGGCGGTCGGCCCGCAGAGCACGTCGCGCTGCGGGGCCCGTGGCGGCACCGCCCCGATGGTCAGTCCGGGGTAGGGCGCGGTGGGAAGGTCCTTCATCGAGTGCACGACGAGGTCGCAGTCGCCCCGCAGCAGAGCCTCGCGCAGGGCGGTGGCGAACACACCGGTACCGCCCATCTGCGCGAGCGAGCCGGTCAGCACATCACCGTCCGTCGTGATCTCGACGAGCTCGACGGGGATGCCGGTCGCATCGGTGATCGCGTCGGCGACATGGCGCGACTGGGTCGTGGCGAGCAGGCTCGCGCGGGTCCCGAGACGCAGGACGGGGACGTCGGTCGCGTCGGCGGCGTGAGTGCCGGCTGTCACGGCGCCACCCCCGCGAGCGCCGGCTGGAAGCCCAGACGCTTGTTCTCGCAGCATCCCGGTCGGCATACGTCGTACCAGGGCCCCAGCGAGGTCACGGCGGGGCGCTCGTCGGCGGGTGTGCCCTTGAGCCGCTCCTCGACGAGGTCGACCAGACCCGCCACGTAGGCCGGGTGCGTGCTGGGCGACGCGGTGCGCACCGCGAACAGTCCGTGCTCCTCGGCCGTCTCCATCGCTTCGGTGTCGAGGTCCCAGAGCACCTCCATGTGGTCGCTGACGAACCCGAGCGGCACGATCAGCACCGCCTTGCGCCCCGCGGCGGGAAGCTCGGAGATCGCGTCATTGATGTCGGGCTCGAGCCACGGCACGGACGGCGGGCCCGACCGGCTCTGGAACACCAGCTGCCAGGGGCTCGTCGTGCCGAGCTCGGCGACGATCGCCTCGGCGACCGCGGTGTGCTGGGCGACGTACGCGCCACCGGGGCCGAAGCCGCGCTCGGGCGGGCCGGAACGGTCGGCGTCGGAGTTCGGGATCGAGTGCGTCGAGAAGAGGATCTCGATGTCCTCGTCGGCGATGCCGCGCTCGCGCACCTTCGCGAGTCCGTCGCGGATGCCGTCGACGAAGGGGGCGACGAATCCGGGGTGGTCGAAGAACTGCCGGACCTTGTCGATCTCGACCTCGCCCGCCAGTCCCGTCGCTTCCATGGCGTCGGCCAGGTCTTCGCGATACTGGCGGCACGAGGAGTACGAGCTGTAGGCGCTGGTGGCGAGCGCGATGACGCGACGGTGCCCATCGGCGTGCAGCTCGCGCAGCGCGTCGTCGACGTACGGCATCCAGTTGCGGTTGCCCCAGTAGACCGGCAGGCCGAGGCCGCGCGCGGCGATCTCCGTCTCGAGGGCGGCCTTCAGCTCGCGGTTGTGCTGATTGATGGGAGACACCCCGCCGAAGTGACGGTAGTGGTGGGCGACCTCTTCGAGGCGCTCGTCGGGGATGCCGCGACCAGCCGTGACGTTGCGCAGGAACGGCAGGACGTCGTCCTGGCCCTCGGGGCCGCCGAAGCCGAGAAGGAGGAGCGCGTCGTACGACGTGGGCTCGCTCACGTGGGGTGCTCCCCCGCACGACGCGGGACCGGCGGCGGGAACCGCGCAGCCGGGCGCACACGGCGGGGCGCTCTGGGCACGCGGGGGCTTGGGACGGAACTCGTTCGCGCTCATCAGGACAGCACCTCCGCCAGCTCGGACACCTCGACGCGTCGTCCGGTGTAGAAGGGCACCTCTTCGCGGACGTGACGCCGCGCATCGGTGGCGCGCAGGTCGCGCATGAGGTCGACGAGGCTGATCAGCTCGTCGCTCTCGAGCGGCAGCAGCCACTCGTAGTCGCTCAGGGCGAAGGTCGTGACGGTGTTGGCGATGACGTCCGAGAACTTCGCACCGCGGCGGCCGTGCTGGGCGAGCATCGCCGAACGCTCCTCCTCGGGCAGCAGGTACCACTCGTAGCTGCGCACGAACGGGTAGAGGCACAGCCAGTCGCGGGCGGGCTCGCCGCGGAGGTAGCCGGGAACGTGCCGCTTGTTGAACTCCGCCTCGCGATGAACGCCCATGGCGCTCCATTCGAGGTCGAAGGCGGCGAGGGCCGCCGTGCGGCGCAGTTCGCGCAGCGCGCGCTGCAGAGCCGCCGGATCGTCGTCCGAGCCGGAAGCCGTGTGCAGCCACACCATCAGGTCGGCGCCCGCGCGCATGCCGGTGACGTCGTACAGTCCGCGCACGGTGACGCCGGCCTCGGGCAGACCGGCGACGACGCGCTCGAGCTCGGCGAGGTCGGCGTCGGTGGGCGCTTGGTGACGCGGTCGCGGACCGGCGAGGATCGCGAAGAGGGTGTAACCGAGCGGGATCTGTTCGGTCATCAGGACTCCTTTCGAACGGAGGGAACAGCGAAGAGCTCATGGGCCAGCGCGCGGGCGTGCGGAATGACCGAGGCGAGCCCGGTACCGGCCGCGACGGCTCCGGTGACGTGGATGCCGCGGGCCGCGGCATCCATCACCGTCGCCGTCCAGGAGTCGGACTCGGCCGGCACGACGGCGTCGCGCCACCGGGTGGTGATGACCTCCCCGATGTCACCGCGATCGACGCGAGCGCCCGTGAGGTGGGAGATCTCGCGCGCCACGGCCTCGGCGGAGTCGAGGCCCGCGGTGTCGTCGGCGCGCGCCGAGAGGCGAACGAGGTGCGTCCCCTCCGGCAGCGCTTCTCGCGCCCAGGCCCACTTCGCGTCGATGTGGGTCAGGGCCTTGGCCGCGGTACGCGCACCCGGAGCGACGATGACGCCCGATCCGACGGGCTCCGCAGACAGGTCGTCGGAGGTGACCGCCGCGGTGAGCAGGCGGACCGCGGGCTGGATCGGTGCTGTCGCCCCCGCATCGATGGCGCGGCTGTCTCGCCCGAGCAGATTCGCGGCACCCCGCGGGCCGGTTGCGATGACGACGTGATCGGCGCGGATCGTCTCGCCGTCCGCGAGCGTCACCGCGACGCCGGATCCGGGCGCCGGGTCGACCCGGCCGACCGCGGTGCCGGTGCGGATCACCGCGCCGCGTTCGGCGGCGAGGCGTGCGACGGCGTCGGCGAGCCGCCACATTCCTCCGGCGATTCCCCCGACGGCGGTTCCGCCCGGAGCGTTCGGGGCGACCTCCGCAGCTGCCGCCAGCAACGAGCCCGTGCGCTCGAACGCCTCCCACATCTTCGGGTGAAGACGCGGGAGCGGAACGGCCGCGGCGGGCTGCGAGTAGATGCTGCGGCAGAGCGGATCCACGAGGTCGCGGAGGAGCCCTTCGCCGAGGCGCTCTTCGACGACGTCGGCGAGCGAAGCGGTGGGATCGACGGGCGCGTCCAGAACCTCGGCGGCAGCTCGCTCGGCGGCGCGGTCGCCGACGATCGCGACGACGTCGGGTGCCAGCGGGTCGGCCGGGATGCCGATGACCGTCCGTCTCGGCAGGGGCAGCCGGCTCCACCGGGCGCCGGGCAGGCCGACGCCGTGCTGCGATACCAGGTGCGCGGGCCCCGACCGCGGTGCGACGACCTCGAGCGGCAGGGCGAAGTCGGCGATGAGTCGCGGCACCGCGTCGGTGCGCTTCGCGAAGGACTCCGCCCCCAGGTCGATGTCGACCCCCGCGATGCGCCCGCGGCGCAGCATCCCGCCGATCTGATCGTCGGATTCGACGACAGTCGCGCGCGCTCCCGCGGTCACGGCCTCGAGCGCGACGACGAGCCCGGCGATGCCGGCCCCGACGATGACGACGTCGGTCTCGACGGTCATGCCGACCGCCACGCGTGGACGGTGCGCACGACGGAGCTGATCGCGTCGGGATCCGCCTCCATGGGCACTCCGTGACCCAGGTTGAACACGTGTGCGCGTGCCGCGCGCCCGGCCTCGAGGATGCGCGCGATCGCCGCGTCGCGGACCTCGGCCGGAGCGAAGAGCAAGGCGGGGTCGAGGTTGCCCTGCAGCGTCAGGTCGCCGCCGACCCGACGAGCGGCCTCGTCGAGGGGCACGCGGTAGTCGACTCCGAGGGCGTCGATGCCGATCGAGGCCATGTCACGCAGGATCTCGCCCGTCCCGACACCGAAGTGCACGAGCGGGATGTGATCGATGCCCGCGCCGGCGGGGACCGGGAGCGCGCGCACGGCTTCGAAAGAGGCCGCGGATGCCGGCAGCGCCGCCACACGGTAGTCCTCGGGCGGCAGGCCCCCCGCCCACGAGTCGAACAGCTGCGCGGCACTGGCGCCGGACTCGACCTGCAGCGCGAGGAACTCCCCCGTCACGCGGGCGAGCCACTCCGTCAGCGCTCGCCAGGCAGCCGGGTCTTCGTGGATCAGGCGGCGGGCGGCCAGATGATCCTTCGACGGCCCTCCCTCGACGAGGTAGGCGGCGAGGGTGAACGGGGCACCGGCGAAGCCGATGAGCGGCAGCGGCTCGCCGCGCGACTCGGACTCCTCGGCCAGCATCCCGGTCGTCAGCTCCACGGCGCGGGCGATCGCCTCGCCGCGCTCGCGCACGAGAGCGGGATCGATCTCGACCGCGCGGGCGATGTCGGCCGCCGTGCGCAGCGGCTGGGCGAAGACGGGGCCGCGCCCGGCCGCGATCTCGACCTCGATGCCGAGGATCGCCAGCGGCACGATGATGTCGCTGAAGAAGATCGCCGCGTCGACGCCGTGGCGGCGCACGGGCTGGAGCGTGATCTCGCTGGCGAGCTCGGGCGTCAGGCAGGCGTCGAGCATCGTGCCCTGCGAGCGCAGCGCACGGTATTCGGGCAGCGACCGGCCGGCCTGGCGCATGAACCAGACGGGGGTTTTCTCGACGCGTTCGCCGAGCAGGGTGCGCACGAGCCGGCTCGAGCCGGTGGCGTGCGTGACGAGAGGGTGGGCGGATGCCGG
Source organism: Microbacterium sp. AISO3 (assembly GCF_002204305.1). Lineage (NCBI taxonomy): Bacteria > Bacillati > Actinomycetota > Actinomycetes > Micrococcales > Microbacteriaceae > Microbacterium > Microbacterium sp. AISO3. The sequence continues at coordinate 461,435 of NZ_NHRF01000002.1, forward strand.
AATGATGATCTCCTCGAATGAGTTAATCGATATACTAGTCACGATTCCAGGGGGTTCTTCCGCACGTGCTCGTCGCTCTCACCGCGCATCAGCGCTCCACGCCGCTCGCTTCACTCGAGCGACTCTCCGTCATCGGAGACGAAGTCGGCACCCGGTTGACAGAGGCCCATGACGCCATCCAGGGTGCTGTGGTCCTGGCGACCTGCAACCGCTTCGAGGCGTACTTCGACCTGCGCGACGACGCCGACTTCCCCTCGACGATCCCGGCGATGGACGCCGCGATGGAAGAGATCGCGAAGCTGAGCGATCTGCCGTACCGAACCGTCCGCGAGACGGTCGACTTCGCCCACGGCAACAAGGTCGCTCACCACCTCTTCTCCGTGGCGTCCGGCCTCGACTCGGTCGCCGTCGGCGAGGACGAGATCGCCGGCCAAGTGCGTCGCGCGCTCGACGACGCGCGACGGGGCGGGCTGACCACCGCTCCCCTCGAGCACCTCTTCCAGCGGGCCACCGAGACCTCACGCGCCGTGAAGAACAGCACGCGCATCGGGGAGTCGGGCCGTTCGCTCGTGCGACTCGCCCTCGAGCTCGCGTCCTCGCGCGTGGCGGACTGGTCCGCGGCGCGGGTGCTGCTGGTGGGCACCGGCCGCTACGCCGCGGCATCCCTCGCCGCACTGCGCGACAAGGGCGCCGTCGACGTCCGCGTGCACTCTCGCTCGGGCCGCAGCCGCTTCGCCCAGCGCGAGCACCTCGTCGCCGTCGACGCCGAGCACTACGCCGAAGAGGCGGCCGCTGCCGACGTCATCGTGACCTGCACGACGACCACCGACACCTATGCGCTCACCGCCGCCGAGCACGCCGCCCGCCGGGCCGGCGCCGATCGCACGCAGCTGATCATCGACCTCGGGCTGCCCCGCAATGTCGACCCCGCCCTCCGCGACGTCGCCGACATCGAGCTGCTCGATCTCGAGACCATCCGCATCCACGCCCCGATCGACGAGTTCGCCACGCTCGACGAGGCACGCGAGATCGTCGCCGGCGCTGCGGCCCGCCACGCGGCGGCGCGGCGCGTGCACGAGGTCGCGCCGTCGGTCGTGGCGATGCGCGGATACATCACGGGCATCCTCGACGACGAGCTCGAGCGTGCACGGCTGCGCGGCGAGTCCCCCCAGGTCGAGGCCGCACTGCGCCACTTCTCGGGTGTACTGCTGCACCGTCTCATCGCGCAGGGTCACACCCTCGCGTCCTCCGGCTCGGGTGCGGCCTGGGCCGATGCGGTGGCGACCGTGTTCCCGGCTGCGGCCGAGGCGTCCACGACCACCGGCGCCGTTCCGACCGAGCGCGCCCCGGGTGGCGCGCAAGCCGGAGTCGGCCGGTCATGACGCGGCAGGTGACCCTGAAAGACATCGCGCTGCGCGCGGGTGTCTCCACGGCCGCCATCAGTCAGGCCCTCAACGATCGCGGGAGCCTGCGTCCCGAGACGCGCGAGCGCATCAAGGCGATCGCGGCCGAGCTCGGATACCAGCCCAACAAGTACGCCGCGGCGCTGCGGAGCGGCCGCACGATGTCGGTGGGCTTCGTCGTTCCCCAGGATGCCGAGCTCGACCTGTCCAAGCGCGGTGCACTGCATCGCAGCCGGCACATCGGCGCGCTCGTCAGCGCTGCAGCCGATCAGGGCTTCACGGTCACGATGCTGCCCGCCGCGCGGCCCGACCTGCTGCGCGGCGCGCAGATCGACGTCGTCTACTTCGCCGAGGTGGCCGCCGACGATCTGCTGCTGCGCGAGGCCATCGCCCGCGGCATCCCCGTCGCCACGAACGACCTCTACGTCGACACCGAGCTGTCGATCACCGTCCGCACCGGCTACGACGAAGCGGTGCGCGCCGCCCTCGCCCTGCTCGAGGCCGGCGGGGCGCGGCGTATCGGGTTCCTCGTCGACGATGCGGGCTCGCCCCGCGACGAGATCGGCGAGACCGCGTACCGCGCGTGGAGCACCGTGCGCGGTCGCGACCCGCTCGTGGCCTACCTCGATGCCGAGCACGGCGCGCTCCCCCGCCGGGTCGGCGAGCTGCGCGACGCGGGCGCCGACGCGATCTTCTCGTTCGCCGAGGAAGGCCCGGCCATCTACCTGCAGCTCGAGGAGATGGACTTCGTCATCCCGCGCGACATGCAGTTCGTCGCCCTCTGCACGAGCGATTGCGCCGTCAACACGCGGCTCGGTGTCACGCACGTCTGCGTGCACCCGGAGCTCGCTCCCGCCGCGATGTTCCAGGCCCTCAGCAGCATCCGCGACGCCGGGGCACCCGATGTCATCGATCTGCCCTGGGAGATCGTGCGCGGCTCGTCGACGCGCTGAGGCTTCAGAACTCGCCGTAGACCTCGAGCGTGTTCGCGGCGATCTGAGCCGACAGCTCGTCGACGTCGATTCCCAGCTCGGCCGCGATGAAGCGTAGCGTCACGGGGATCAGGTACGGCGCGTTGGGCCGCCCCCGGTGCGGGGTCGGCGTCAGGAACGGCGCGTCGGTCTCGACCAGGATCCGCTCGCGCGGCGTGACCGCGAGGGCGTCGCGCAGGTTCTGCGCGTTCTTGAAGGTCACGTTCCCGGCGAAGCTCAGCCAGTAGCCGCGGTCGGCGGCGATCCGCGCCATGTCGGCGTCGCCCGAGAAGCAATGGAACACGGTGCGCGCGGGAGCACCGACGCGCTCGAGGGTCTCGAGGACCGCATCGTGCGCGTCGCGGTCGTGGATCTGCATCGCGATGCCGTGCTTCTTCGCGAGCTCGATGTGCGCCTCGAAGCTCTCGAACTGGGCGGGCAGCCCGTCCTCCCCGGTGCGGAAGAAGTCGAGGCCCGTCTCGCCGATCGCCCGCACGCGGGGCTGCGCCGCCAGCTCGTCGATGACGGCGACGGCCTCGTCGAGGCGGCCGGCCTCGGCGTATAAGGGCGCCTCGTTCGGATGGATGGCGACGGCGGCGAGCACGCGCGGGTGGGATGCCGCCGCCCACGCCGACCACCGCGACGACTCGATGTCGCCGCCGGCTTGGACGACGCCGATCACCCCGACGGATGCAGCGAGCTCGAGCTGCTCGTCCAGCGAGCGGGGCTCGTCGCCATCCTCGATCTCGAGGTGCGTGTGGTTGTCGTACACCGGCACCGTCAGCGGTTCCGGCGCCTCCGGCCAGCGCACATCCCTCGCCGCCTGGGATCGTTGCCGCACATACTGCGACACGTCATCCGTCGACTCGCCACGAAGCGACGGTGTCGAGTCGGCCGGATCCGCGTTCTTCGGCGAGTCGACCATGCTCAGGCGGGCTGCTCGACTCGGGGGAACAGCGGGGCGAGGCCGTTGACCGTCGTCCCAGCGGGGAGCACACCCCAGCTGCCCGCCTCCCGCAGCGGCTGGTCCTCGAGCCGTGCGTCGATGCCGAGCGCCACCCAGAGCTTGCCGGTCGACTCGGGCATCACGGGAGACAGCAGCACCGCGAGGGCGCGCAGCCCCTCCGCGGCCGTGTAAAGCACGGTGCCGAGTCGCGCACGCTGGGCGTCGTCCTTCGCGAGGGCCCACGGCTCGTTCTCGGTGATGTAGCCGTTGAGCGCATCGACGATCGTCCAGATGGCTCCGATCGCCTCATCGGGCCGGAATCGCTCCATGGCGGCATCCGCGGCATCGGCGGCCTCGGCCACGACGCGCTGGACCGCGAGGTCGCCCTCGGAGTACTCGGCCGGCGGCGGAACGATGCCCTCGAAGTACCGCTCGATCATCGCGATCGTCCGCGACGCGAGGTTGCCGAACCCGTTGGCGAGCTCGGCCTGGTAGCGCGCGGAGAGGTCCTCCCACGAGAAGGACCCGTCCTGGCCGAACGCGATCGCGGAGAGGAAGTAGAAGCGGTAGGCGTCCGAGCCGAACACGTCGGTGATCTCGGTCGGGGCGATGCCGGTGAGCTTGGACTTCGACATCTTCTCGCCGCCGACGAGCAGCCAGCCGTGCGCGAAGACGCCGCGGGGCACGTCGAGACCGGCCGCCATCAGCATGGCGGGCCAGATCACCGCGTGGAACCGCAGGATGTCCTTGCCGACGACGTGATACGCGGGCCAGCGGCGCGCGAACTCGTCGGGGTCGGTGCCGTACCCGATCGCGGTGGCGTAGTTGAGCAGCGCGTCGACCCACACGTAGATGACGTGCGACGGGTCCCAGGGAACCGTGATCCCCCAGTCGAACGCCGACCGCGAGATCGAGAGGTCCTTCAGCCCCGACTTCACGAACGAGACGACCTCGTTGCGCGCCGACTCGGGACGCACGAAGTCGGGGACGGTCTTGTACAGCTCGAGCAGGCGGTCCTGGAACTCGCTGAGCTTGAAGAAGTAGTTCTTCTCCTGCAGCAGCTCGAGCGGCTTCGAGTGGATCGCGCAGACCTTGAGTCCCTCGAAGGCGCCGGTGCCGTTCACGATCTCGGCCTCGGGCTTGAACTCCTCGCAGCCGACGCAGTACAGCGCCGCGTACTCGCCCGCGTAGATGTATCCGCGGTCGAACAGCGTCTGCACGAAGACTTTCACGCGCTCCTCGTGACGCTCCTGCGTCGTGCGGATGAAGTCGTCGTTCGCGACGTCGAGGGTGCGCAGCAGCGGAAACCACGACTCCTCGACGAGCTTGTCGACCCACTCCTGAGCGGTGACGTTGTTCGCCGCCGCGGCGCGGAGCATCTTCTGACCGTGCTCGTCGGTCCCCGTCAGCATCCACGTGTCGTCGCCCGCCTGACGGTGCCAGCGCGCGAGCGTGTCCACCGCCACCGTCGTGTAGCCGTGCCCGATGTGGGGCAGGTCGCTCGGGTAGTAGATCGGCGTGGTGATGTAGAAGCTGCGGCCGTTGCTCACCCCGAGATTCTAGTTCGAGTGCGCGGACCGCCGGTGCCGTGTGTCGCGGCGACGGAGCGTCACGCGGTCTCGCGCACGATGAGGGATGTCGGGAGCACGAGCGGCTCCGGGTCGCCGCCGGCGATCACCTGCAGCACCATGTCGACCATGGCCGAGCTGATCTCGTTCCACGGCTGCCGCATCGTGGTCAGCGGCGGATCGTGCGTCGCCGCGAGGCCCGAGTCGTCGAAGCCGGCGACGGCGATGTCGTCGGGGACCCGTCGTCCGCTGCGGCGGATGGCGGCGATCGCGCCGACCGCCATGACATCGGATGCCGCGAAGACGGCGTCGATGTCGGGCGCGCGCTCGAGTAGTCGCGTCATCGCCGCCGAACCGGCGTCGCTCGAGTAGACGTCCTGCTCGACGAGCTCGGGGTCGAACAGGTCGCCCATCTCCTCGCGGAAGCCCTGCAGGCGGTACCGGCCGCCCGGGGTGTCGTCGGGGCCGGTGATCACGGCGATCCGGCGGTGGCCGCGCGAGAGCAGGTGGCGCGTCATGGTCCGCGCTGACTCCTGCTCGTCCACCGACACGGTGGGGACGTGGGCGCGGTCGCCGAGCGGCACGCCGGTGCAGACGGTGGGGACCCCCGCGGCGATGAGGGAGGCGAGCAGCGGGTTCGACTCGTGCGACGAGATGAGGAGCACGCCGTCGACGTGCCCCGCACGCACGTAGCGCTCGACGTTCGCCCGCTCCGCGGCGGTGTCGGCGATCATGAGCACGAGGGTCATCGAGCGCTGCGCAAGCGCCTCGGTGGCTCCGCGCAGGAGCAGCGCGAAGGTCGGGTCGGCGAAGAGCAGGTGCTGAGGCTCGGTGAGCAGGAAGGCAAGTGAGTTCGATCGCCCAGTCGCCAGACTGCGGGCGGCATGGTTGGCGGTGTAGCCGGTCTCGCGGATCGCCCGGTCGACGGCGTCGCGGGCCTCGGGCGAGACCCAGTGCCCGCCGTTGATCACGCGCGACACCGTGCCGTGCGAAACGCCGGCCGCTGCCGCGACGTCGCGGATGGTCGGTTTGCGCGACGCGCCGGTGGAGCCGTTCACGTCGGTGAGCCTACTCCGCACAGCACTGCCCGGTCGGCACGCGCCGCCAGGAGGAGCCGAGCGTGGCAGGCGACCTGGGACCGGTCACAGTTCGGTAACGACGCGTGTTCTGGATGACGGGCTCGCTTACAGTTGTCGCACACCCTGTGACCGGTCACAGTACGACCGGCGCATTCGAGAGACACGAGGACGCGTTTCATGCCTGCGAGCGTTTGGCCGGCCATCGACGGGATCGCCTACGGCGGCGACTACAACCCGGAGCAGTGGCCCCGCGAGGTCTGGCGCGAGGACGTCCGCCTCATGCGCGAGGCCGGGGTGAACCTGGTCAGCGTCGGCATCTTCTCGTGGGCGCTCATCGAGACCAGCGCAGGCGTGTTCGACTTCGACTGGCTCGACGAGATCATCGGCCTGCTCCACGAGAACGGCATCGCCGTCGACCTCGGCACCCCCACGGCATCCCCGCCCGCCTGGTTCTTCGCCGAGCACCCCGATGCGCGTGCGGTCAACCGCGACGGCGTGGTGATGGGCTTCGGCTCGCGCGGCATGGCGTCGCACTCCGCACCCGCTTACCGTGAGGCCGCCATCCGCATCGCCTCGACGCTCGCCGAGCGGTACGCCGACCACCCGGCCGTCGTCATGTGGCACGTGCACAACGAGTACGGCGTTCCCGTCGGCGAGGACTACTCCCCCCACGCGCAGCGCGCCTGGCGCACCTGGCTGCAGGAGAAGTACGGCTCGCTCGACGCGCTCAACGCGGCGTGGGGCACCGCGTTCTGGGGCCAGCACTACGGCGTGTGGGAGCACGTGGGCGTCCCGGCCGCAGCGCCGTCGGTCGTGAACCCGGCGCAGCGGCTCGACTTCGCCCGGTTCACCGACGCCCAGCTGCGCGCGTGCTTCGCCGCCGAGCGCGACGCCATCCGGCGCTTCTCGTCTCTCCCGGTCACGACGAACTTCATGGCCAACCAGCACCACGGCTGCGACCTCTGGGCCTGGGCGCGCGAGGTCGACATCGTCTCGGACGACCACTACCTGTGGGCCGCCGACGTCGAGGGCGAGATCGGTCTGGCCATCGCCGCGGACCTCTCCCGCTCGGTCGGGGGCGGCAAGCCCTGGATCCTCATGGAGCACTCGACCTCGGCGGTCAACTGGCAGCCGCGGAACATCGCCAAGCGCCCGGGCGAGATGGCGCGCAACTCGCTGTCGCACCTCGGACGCGGCGCAGACGGCATCCTCTTCTTCCAGTGGCGGGCCGGACGGTCGGGCGCCGAGAAGTTCCACTCGGCGATGCTCCCGCACGCCGGCACCGAGTCGCGGGTGTTCCGCGAGGTGGTCGATCTCGGCGCGAAGCTGAACCGGCTCGCCGAGGTGCGCGGCTCGCGCGTGCACGCCGACGTCGCGATCCTGTGGGACTTCGAGTCGTTCTGGGCGCAGGATCTGGAATGGCGCCCGTCGGAGGACGTGTCGCACGACGAGCGCATCCGCGCGTTCTACGAGCGCCTGTGGCGCGACAACATCACGGTCGACTTCGCCCTGCCGGGTCACGACCTGTCGGGCTACAAGCTCGTCATCGCGCCCGCGCAGTACCTTCTGCGCCAGGCCGACGCCGACAACCTCAACCGGTATGTCGAAGCCGGCGGCACGCTGGTCGTCTCGTTCTTCTCGGGCGTCGTCGACGAGAACGACGCCGTGCACCCGGGGGGCTTCGCCGCTCCGCTCGAGCCGGCGCTCGGCATCCGCGTCGAAGAGCACCTGCCGCTGCGCGCCGGAGTGACCACGACGATCGATGTCGGCGGCGCGTCGCACACCGCCGACATCTGGCACGAGCACCTCGTCGTCTCCGAGGCGGAGGTCCGCGCGACCTATGTCGACGGACCGGGCGCGGGGATGCCCGCGGTGACGCGCAAGCGGCACGGCGCCGGCACCGGCTGGTACGTGAGCACGCGACCGGATGCCGCGGGCCTCGCGGCCATCATGGCCGAGGTGTACGCCGACGCGGGCGTCGCCCCGCTCGACGCGCCGGCCGGCCTCGAGATCGTCCGCCGTACCGGCGACGCCGACGACTACGTCATCGCGATCAACCACGCGGCGACGGACGCTGAGCTCGCCCTGGAGGGCGTCGACCTGGTGACAGGTCGCGCCGCCCGGGGCACGCTGGAGGTGAGTGCGGGCGACGTCGCCGTCATCCGCACTCCGCGCACAGCACACGGGAGCGGCCGATGACCGCGCCCACGACCGAGAGACAGTCGACGTCTCGCGGCAGGCACTGAGAGAGAAAGCCGACGCCACCCGGCGGCGGCATCCACACCGGTCGTGACGGAGCGACCTCGCGAGAGGCCCTTCCGATCGACCACTTCGGAAGGAAGATCCATGCGCAAGATCGGGACCGGAATCGTCGCCATCGCGGCGACCACCGTCCTGCTCGCCGGTTGCTCCGGCGGCAGCACCCCCAGCGAGAGCGGCAACGCCGCCGAAGGCTCCGGCGGCTCGCTCGTCGTCTGGACCGACGCCAACCGCGCGCCGGCCATCGAGGCCGCGGCGAAGGCGTTCGAAGAGGAGACCGGCACCAAGATCGAGCTGGTCCAGAAGAACTTCGAGGACATCCGCAACGACTTCATCAACCAGGTGCCCACGGGCGAGGGCCCCGACATCACCGTGGGCGCCCACGACTTCCTCGGCTCCTTCGTCTCGGCCGGTGTCGTCGACACCATCGATCTCGGCGACAAGGCCGACCAGATCGAGAAGGTCGCGGTCGACGCATTCACCTACGACGGCCAGCTGTACGGCTTCCCGTACGCGCTCGAGACGATCGCGCTCGTGCAGAACACCGATCTCGTGGGCGAAGAGGCACCGTCATCGTTCGACGACATGATCGCCCGCGCCCAGGCTGCGGGCGCCGAGCGTCCGTTCGTCATCAACACGGCGGGCCAGAAGGGCGACGCCTACACGATGTACGGCTTCCAGACGTCGTTCGGCGCGCCCGTCTTCGTGCAGGACGCCTCGGGCTCGTACACGAACGAGGTCGGCATGGGCGGCGCGGGCGGCGAGGCATTCGCCACGTGGCTCGGCGCTCACGGCGAGGCCGGTTCGGGCGAGATCTCGACCACGATCGACTACGACACCAACAACGAGCTGTTCGCCGCCGGCACCGCCGCGTACACGGTGCAGGGCCCGTGGGCCATCGAGACGCTCACCGCCAACGGCGTGAACGTCAAGGTCAACCCGATCCCCTCTGCCGGCGGCGAGACCGCGGCGCCGTTCGTGGGCGTCCAGGGCTTCTACATCAGCTCGGAGAGCGCGAACAAGCTGCTCGCCCAGGAGTTCCTGACCACCTACCTCGCGACCGACGACGCGCAGCGCGCCCTCTACGAGGCCGACCCGCGCCTGCCTGCGTGGAAGACCCTCGCCGCCGAGGTCTCGTCCGACCCCATCGTCGCCGGATTCCTCGCCTCCGCCGCGAACGGCGTGCCCCAGCCCTCGATCCCCGAGATGGGTTCGGTCTGGGACCTGTGGAACGCCGCACAGGTGCAGATCATCAAGGGCGGCGACCCCGTCAGCACCTGGAACACCATGGTGACCGACGTCCAGGCCGCGATCGGCTGATCCCCTCCGGGGGCGGAGCGCACAGCTCCGCCCCCGGACCCCTCTCGTGAAGGAGATGCACATGTCGGTCCCCCAGGGAACCGTGAGCGAGAGCGCACCGCCGCGCCGCTCCCCCGAACGGTCGCAGCAGTCCGAGCCGCACGGGCGGCGCTGGTCCGGCATCGGCTGGGGCTTCGTCGTGAAGCTCGTGCTGCTGGCGATCGTCAACGCCTTCGGCCTCATGGGCGTGTTCGCCGCCGTCCAAGCCGAGTCGTGGATCATCGCGACCGCTGCGGCCGTCCTGCTCATCGCCGCCGACATCGTCTACTTCACCAAGCGCGCTCTGCCGCTGAAGTACCTGCTGCCGGGACTGGCGTTCCTGCTGGTGTTCCAGGTCTTCATCTTCGGCTACACGGCGTACATCGCCTTCACGAACTACGGTGCCGGGCACGTCGGCTCGCAGGACCAGGCGGTGGCCGCGGCCCTCGCCCAGGGCGAGCGACGCATCGACACCTCACCGTCGTACCCGCTGGCGGTCGTCGAGCAGGGCGGCGAGTACGGCTTCGCGATCGTCGACGACGGCGAGATCAAGGCCGGGGCCACCGATCGTCCGCTCGAAGTCGTCGGTGACGCATCCGGCTCGGGCGCACCCACCGACGTTCCCGGCTGGAACGTGGTCCCCCGCGGCACGTTCCTCGGCGACCCCGCCCTCCAGGAGCAGATCGTCGAGCTGCGCGTCCCGGTCTCGGACGACCCGAACGACGGCTCGATCCGCACGCGCGACGGCTCGACGGGAGCCGTCTACCTCTCGACGCTGACGTGGGATGCCGACGCGCAGACCATCACCGACACGGCATCCGGCGTCGTCTACGCCGCGACCGACGACGGCCAGTTCGTCTCCGCCGACGGCGCGGCCCTCCCGACCGGGTGGGTCGTGAACGTCGGATTCGACAACTTCCTGCGGCTGGTCACCGACCCGGGCCTCCTCGAGCCGCTCGCGCTGGTGACGCTCTGGACGTTCGTGTGGGCCGCGCTCTCGGTCATCATCCCGTTCGCGATGGGGCTCGTCGTGGCGCTCATCTTCAACGACCCGCGGGTGAAGGGCCGGAAGATCCTCCGGACGCTGTTCATCCTCCCGTACGCCTTCCCGGCGTTCATGTCGGCCCTGCTGTTCCGCGGCATGTTCAACGCCGAGTTCGGGGTCATCAACGAGTTCTTCTTCGGCGGCGCGAACATCGACTGGCTCGGTGACCCGTGGCTCGCCCGCATCGCCGTGCTGTTCGTGAACGTCTGGCTGACGTATCCGTACTACTTCCTGGTGTGCACGGGTGCCCTGCAGGCGTTGCCGTCCGACAGTCTCGAGGCCGCATCGATCGACGGCGCCGGCAGGTTCCGGCAGTTCCGGGCGATCGTCCTGCCGCTCGTGCTGGTGTCGACGGCTCCTCTGCTGATCTCGTCGTTCGCCTTCAGCTTCAACAACTTCACCGTCATCTACATGTTCAACAGCGGCGGGCCGGCGATCCCCGGCGCCCCCTACGCGCTCGGCTCCACCGACATCCTGATCTCGGCGATCTGGCGTATCTCGGGAGTCTCGGGCGGTGCTGCCGACTACGGCCTGGCCAGCGCCCTGTCGATCCTCGTGTTCATCGTGATCGGCGTGATCTCCGCCCTGGCGTTCCGCCAGACCCGCAAGCTGGAGGAGTACCAGTGATGTCTGCAACAACCACCGTCGCCACCCCGCCCAGCCGCGCCGGCGCTCGCCGTCGCCGGTGGGTGCTCGAGGTGGGCTGGAAGTACCTCGTCGCGCTCGTCATCCTCTTCTACGCGATGTTCCCGCTCCTCTACGTCGTTTCGGCGGCCCTGAACCCGCGGGGCAGTCTGGCCGCGAGCAATCAGCTGTTCGGCGTCTTCGACCTCGCGAACTTCGCTTCGCTCGGCAGCACGTCGTACTGGACCTGGTACGGCAACACGCTGATCGTGAGCGGCGCATCGGCCGTCGGGGCCGTGCTGATGGGAGCCGCGGCGGCGTACGCCTTCTCGCGGTTCCGCTTCCGCGGTCGCCGCGCGGGCCTGACGTCGCTGCTCATCATCCAGATGTTCCCGCAGGCGCTGGCGTTCGTCGCGATCTTCCTGATGCTCCTCGCCCTCGGCGAGGTGTTCCCCGCCCTCGGTCTGAACTCGAAGCTCGCGCTCATCTGCGTCTACCTCGGCGGCGCGCTGGGTGTGAACACGTTCCTCATGTACGGGTTCTTCAACACGATCCCGATGGAGCTCGACGAGTCGGCGAAGATCGACGGCGCGACACACGCTCAGGTGTTCTGGCGCATCATCATGCCGCTCGTGACGCCGATCCTCGCGGTCGTGGCGCTGCTGGCGTTCATCGCCTCGTTCGGCGACTACATCATCTCGAAGATCGTGCTGGTGTCGCAGGACAACTGGACCCTCGCCGTCGGGATGTTCCAGTGGGTCTCGAATCAGCTCGCGAGCAACTGGGGCCTCTTCGCGGCGGGTGCTGTGCTCGCGTCGATCCCCGTGCTGGCTCTGTTCCTCGGCCTCCAGCGGTACATCATCGGCGGGCTGACCGCGGGCTCCGTCAAGGGCTGACGCGAGAACGCACCCTCGCGCCGAGACCACACCGTCCCCGGTACACGTTCGCCGGGAACGTACCCTGTCGCGCGCCCGCGCGCACCGACCTCGAAGGAGAGGCCCATGCAACGAACCATCCCGCGGCTGGCTGCGGCCATCACGGCGGCGGCCCTGGCGGTCGGGGCGCTCGCGCTCCCGGCGGCGGCGGCGGCCGACGATCCGGCACCGGTCCCGAGCACGATCACCGTGCCACGGGTCGAGAATCTCCCGGCGGACTTCATCGGCGGCGTCGACGTGTCATCGGTGCTGTCGCTCGAAGAGTCGGACGTCGTGTTCCGCGACGCGGACGGCGATCCCGGCGATCTGTTCGTGATCCTCCGGGATGCCGGGGTGAGCGACATCCGCGTGCGCGTCTGGAACGACCCTTTCGATGCCGACGGCAACGGATACGGGGGTGGCGACGTCGATGTCACCCGGGCCGTCGAGATCGGCCGTCGGGCGACGGCGGCGGGTCTCGGAGTCCTGGTCGATTTCCACTACTCCGATTTCTGGGCCGATCCCGCCAAGCAGCAGGCGCCGAAGGCCTGGGCGGGGATGACCGTCGATGAGAAGGCCGCCGCAGCGGGAACCTTCACCCGCGACGCGCTCACGCAGTTCCGCGACGCCGGCGTCGACGTGACGATGGTGCAGGTCGGAAACGAGACCAACGGGGGCATCGCCGGAGTGACCGGGTGGGACGACATGGCGAGGATCTTCAGCGCCGGGTCGGCAGCCATCCGCGATGTCCTGCCCGCGGCCGGCGTCGTGCTGCACTTCACCAACCCGGAGCGCGAGGGCTTCTACGCGAACGTCGCGCACGAGCTGGACGCGCGGGATGTCGACTACGACGTGTTCGCGTCGTCGTACTACCCGTTCTGGCACGGCACGCCGGAGAACCTCACGGCGGTGCTGTCGCAGATCGCCACGACGTACGACAAGAAGGTCCTGGTGGCCGAGACCTCGTGGGCGTACACGCTCGACGACGGCGACGGGCACCCGAACGTCGTGAAGACGCCCGAGGACGCGACCCGCTACCCCGTGAGTGTGCAGGGCCAGGCCACCGCCGTCCGCGACGTCGTGCAAGCCGTGGCGGATGTGGGCGAGGCGGGCCTCGGCGTCTTCTACTGGGAGCCCGCGTGGCTGCCGGTCGGACCGCCGGAGCAGCTCGAGTCCAATCGCGTGCTCTGGGAGCGCGACGGATCCGGCTGGGCGTCGAGCTACGCCGGCGGCTACGAACCCCATGACGCGGGACAGTGGTTCGGCGGATCGGCGTGGGACAACCAGGCGCTCTTCGACCACGACGGCAATCCACTGGCCTCGCTGAACGTCTTCTCGTACGTGCGCACGGGCGCGGTCGCGCCGCGCAGCGTCACCGACGTGCAGCGCGTCGCGCTGACGGTGGAGGACGGCGACCCGATCGATCTGCCCGAGACCGTCACCGTGTCGTACACCGATGGCACGAGCGAAGCGCAGAGCGTCACCTGGACACCGGGGTCGGACACCGTCGACGGTGTCGGCGTGTACACGTTCTCGGGCACCACCTCAGCCGGCCTCGCCACGTCGGCGACCGTCACGGTGATCGGGCGCAATCTGCTCCGAAACGGCGGCTTCGAAGACCCCGATGTCTCGATGTGGCGCGCGGAGGGGCGCGGCCTCACCCTGCGGGCGACCGACGATCCCCGCTCGGGAACGCGCTCGGCGCACTTCTGGTCCGACGCCGCATACCAGTTCTCACTCGAGCAGGACGTCGTCGTGGCGCAGGCGGGCTGGTACACCGCGTCCGCCGCAGCCCAGGGCGGGGCTGCCGGCACCGACGGACGCCTTCGGCTGAGCCTGTCCAACGAAGCGGCTGCTGCCCGCGCGCTGCCGGCGGAGACCGGCTTCGCCCTCGACGGCTGGCGCGTGTGGTCGACCCCCGTCACGGATGGTGTGTTCGCGTCCGCCGGCGACACGCTCACCGTGCGGATCGCGGGCGAGCTGCCCGCCGGCGCCTGGGGAACGATCGACGACGTCGCTCTGGTCCGCGCCGCGCCTGCCGCGGACTTCTCGGCGCTGACGGCCGCTGTGGTCCGAGCCGAAGCGATCGACCGGACGTCCTACACCGCGGCATCCCTGGCCTCGCTCGATGATGCGCTCGCCTCAGCCCGCTCGGTCCTGTCCGCTCCGGCGACGCCTCAGGCGGAGGTGGATGCCGCGACCTCGGCCCTCACCACCGCCGTCGATGCGCTCGTCGCCCGAGCGCCCGCCCCCGCCGCATCCGAACCCGCACCCGCACCCGCACCCGGCCAGCCCGGCACGGACCCCGGTGCCACCACGACCACAGCGACCGGCTCGCTGGCCGCTTCCGGCAGCACCCTCCCCCTCGCCGCGCTGGCCGTCGCCGCGCTGCTGGTCCTCGCCGGGCTCCCCCTCGTCGCGCGACGCGGCTGACCCCCGAGAACGCACCGTCCCCGCGAAAACGTGCCCAAGATGGTGCGTTCTCGCGGGGATGGTGCGTTCTCGTGTCAGGGGCGGGCCGCGTCAGGGGCGGGCGCGAGCAGCCAGGGCGGCCTGATAGAGATCGCGTGACGACAGGCCGGTGGCGGCGGCGACCTCGGCGGCGGCGTCCTTGAGACGGATGCCGTCGGCCACGAGCCGCTGCACCTGCGCGAGCGCATCGGCGGGGTCGGTCTCGCGCGCACCGGCGCCGTCGACCACGATGACGATCTCGCCGCGGATGCCCTCGGCGGCCCACGCGGCGAGTTCGTCGAGCGTCCCCCGGGCCACCTCCTCGTGCAGCTTCGTCAGCTCGCGGCAGACGGCCGCACGCCGATCGCCTCCGAAGGCGTCGGCCATGGCCCGGAGCACCTCCGCGATCCGGGAGGGCGCCTCGAAGAACACGAGCGTGCGCTGCTCGCCCGCCAGCTGGTCTAACAGTCGGCGTCGCTCGCCCGGTTTGCGCGGCGGGAAGCCCTCGAACGCGAACCGGTCGGTGGGAAGCCCCGACACGGCGAGCGCCGCGAGCACCGCGCTCGGCCCGGGCAGGACGGTCACGCGGACCCCCGCCGCGGCGGCCGCGGCGACGAGCCCGAAGCCCGGGTCGCTGACGGTGGGCATCCCGGCGTCGCTGAGGACGAGGACGTCCTCGGTCCGCGCACGCTCGACGAGTTCCTCGGCCCGCTGCTTCTCGTTGTGATCGTGAAGAGCGATCAGACGGGGACGATTCGTCACCCCGAGGGCCTGGAGCAGGCGCTGGGTCGTGCGCGTGTCCTCGGCCGCGATCGTCGTCGCCTCCTCGAGCGCGGTCACGAGCCGCGTCGTGGCGTCGCCGAGGTTGCCGATGGGCGTCGCGGCGAGGATGATCACCGCCCCAGCATAGGCTGGCGGCGTGACGACGACCGCTGAGCCGCTGCTCCCCGAGACACGTCGAACGAGCCTCCTCGACCGGTGGCACGCCCGATTCGGCGGCGACCCGGCCTTCGCCCGGCGGGTGGCGTGGATCGCCCCGCTCGTGATCACTCTGATCGCGGCCGTCCTGCGGATGTGGAACCTCGCCCACCCCCACGCCGTGGTCTTCGACGAGACCTATTACGTCAAGGACGCCTGGAGCCAGTGGGTGCTCGGGTACGCCGCGACCTGGCCCGACGGCGCCGACGAGCGTTTTCTCGCGGGCGAGACCGACATCTTCACCACGACGGGCAGCTTCGTCGTGCATCCCCCGCTCGGCAAGTACCTCATCGGGCTGCCGATGGCCGTGTTCGGAGCCGACTCGACCTTCGCCTGGCGCCTGGGCACTGCCCTCGCCGGCACGGCGTGCGTGCTCGTGCTGTACCTTCTGGCGCGCAGTCTCACCGGCTCGGTCGTCTTCGCGTCGCTGGCATCCGGTCTGCTCGCGATCGACGGCCTCGGGATCGTGATGAGCCGGGTCGCGCTGCTCGACATCTTCCTGACGATGTTCACGCTGCTGGCGTTCTGGTTCGTCGTCCTCGATCGCAACCGCACGCGCGTCATGCTCGCCGAGCGCATCGCGGCGCGGTGGGACGACATCGGCGCTCCGGCCTGGGGTCCGGTGCTGTGGAACCGGCCCTGGGTGATCGCCGCGGGGGCCGCGGCGGGCGCGGCGACCGCCGTGAAATGGTCGGGCGTCTGGGTGCTGGCGGCGATCGGCATCTATCTCGTCGTCAGCGACGCGCTGGCGCGTCGCAGCGCCGGCATCCTGTACTGGCCCGCCGACGCGACGGTTCGCCAGGGGGCGGTCTCGTTCGTGCTCCTGGTTCCGGTGGCGTTCGTGGTGTATCTGGCGTCGTGGACCGGATGGTTCGTCACCGACGGCGGTTACGACCGGCACGCGGCGGATGCGAACCCGGCGACGGGCTTGTGGTCATGGGTGCCCCTGCCGCTGCAGAGCCTGTGGCGCTATCACGAGTCGATGTACGGCTCGACGGCCGGGATGTCGACACCGCACGCCTATGCGAGTCCGGCCGCGCAGTGGCCGCTCCTGCTGCGCCCGACCTCGATGTACGCGGGCAGCACGCCCGGCGGCACCGGATCGTGCACCGATCCGAACGGATGCTGGGAGATCCTCTACAGCATGCCGAACCCGATCGTCTGGTGGGCCGGCGTCGCGAGCGTGCTGTACCTCGTCTACCTGTTCTTCCGCACCCGCGACGGCGCCTACGGCATCGTCCTGACCGGCGTCCTCGCGACCTACGCGCCGTGGCTGCTCTTCCCCGAGCGCACGATCTTCCAGTTCTATACCGTCCTGATCCAGCCGTTCCTGCTGCTCGCGCTGGTGTTCGTCATCCGCTCCGCGGTCAGGTCCGCCCGTCGCGACCGCGGCAGCACACGGGGCGTCGAACGGGTCGTGCTGGTCTTCCTGGGTGTCGTGCTGATCCTCGCCGCGTTCTGGTTCCCGCTGTGGTCGGCGATCTCGGTCCCCTACGAGTTCTATCGTCTGCACAACTGGCTTCCCGGCTGGGTCTGACGCCCGCGGGTGGCGGCCCCGTAGGCTAGGCGCGTGTTCCGCTACCCGACGCCCGACGACGCCCGCGGCTCGGGGTTCGCGATGGTCACCGATCGGTTCGCGCTGCTTCTCGGCCCGAGCGCCGGCGAAGCGCTGTCCGGGGCCGTGTGGGAGGCGATGACGGCGCGGGATGCCGCGTTCGAGGATGTCCTCTCGGTCATCGCGACCGTCGGCATCGGTGCGCTGCCCGATTTCGCCCTGGTCGAGCTCGTCGACGCGGGCTCCAGCGCCGTCTCCGTCGCCGTCCGCGGCGCGGCGACGATCGATCTGCACGGTCCTCAGCGCAGCAGCTACGCCGGTACGGGCGTCGGCACGTGGGTCGAGGGCTCGGCCCAGCACGTCGCGGGCATCTCCCTCGGGATCGGCGCCGCGACCGGACCCTCGCTCCTCCCCATCGGTCGGGGCGTCGTGCGCACCGACGCCCTGGAATGGGGTTCGACCGCGCCTGTCGCCTCGCCCGCTGTCGCTGCAACCGTCGTCGCGGCTGCACCTCCCGTCGCGGCGCTCGAAGACCTCGACCCGCTCGAGACCGTCGCGGTCGATCGTCGGACGCTGACCGAGTCCTTCGGCCCCCGGCGCCGCACGCAACCCGGCCCCGAGCCCGAGGTGGCATCCGACCCCGAGCGGGCACCCGAGCCCGAGCCGCGGCCGGAGATCGATGACAGCACCGTTCTCGGCTCGCGCCGCACACCCGCCGCACCCGTCGGTGCGCAACCGCGCCGGTACGTCCTGCGCCTCGAGCCGGGCGGTACCTACCCTCTCGACCACCCCATCGTGCTCGGGCGAGCGCCGCGCGCAGCGCAGCATCCGGGCGCCCGCATCGTCTCGGTGCCCTCGCCCCGCAAGGAGGTCTCGGGCACGCACGTCGAGGTCAGCCTCGACGCCGACATGCTCGTTGTGCGCGACCTGGGGTCGACCAACGGCACGATCGTGCGCGACGCGTCGGGCGACGCCGAGCTGCTGCGGAGCGGGGCGACCGCTCGGGTCGCGCCGGGTGCTGTGCTCGATCTCGGCGACGGCGTGCTCGCATCTTTCGAGCCGCTCTCGTGACGTCCGGTCAAGCGATTTCCCGGCCTGTGGTCGGTGTGTTAGAAAAATCTCACCGGATTCGGATTCCGGGGGACGTCATCGCGCCCCCGTTGACAGGGGGTGCATGACTCGTGGCGTCGAGACTGCCCTCCGCGCCGCCCGGTCTTGCGGGATTCACCTACGTCCGTCCCCTCGGTACGGGCGGGTTCGCCGACGTCTTCCTCTTCGAGCAGAACCTGCCTCGCCGCCCCGTCGCGGTGAAGG
Source organism: Microbacterium sp. AISO3 (assembly GCF_002204305.1). Taxonomy (NCBI): domain Bacteria; kingdom Bacillati; phylum Actinomycetota; class Actinomycetes; order Micrococcales; family Microbacteriaceae; genus Microbacterium; species Microbacterium sp. AISO3. Next base: position 479,880 of record NZ_NHRF01000002.1, read on the forward strand.
TCCTTCTCGAGGACATCATCGACGACAGCTTGCTGCGCATGTTCAACGCCGAAGCCGACGTCATGGCGCGCCTCAGCTCGCATCCCTCCATCCTGACGATCTACGAAGCGTCGATCTCCTCCGACGGCCGGCCCTACATCGTCATGGAGTACTGCCCCACCTCGCTCACCAACCGTTACCGGCGCGAGGTCATCCCGGTCGGCGAGGTGCTGCAGCTCGGAGTGAAGATCGGCTCGGCCCTCGAGACCGCGCACCGTTCGGGCCTCCTCCACCGCGATATCAAGCCCTCCAACATCCTCATCACCACCTTCGGCACCCCGGTGCTGTCGGATTTCGGCATCGCCGCCGCCATCTCCGGACGCTCCGACGGCGACGAGGTATTCGCGATGTCGGTGCCCTGGAGTGCGCCGGAGATCATCGACGAGCGCGTCTCCGGGTCGGTCGCGGCCGAGGTCTGGGGGCTCGGTGCGACGCTGTACTCCCTTCTCGCCGGGCGCAGCCCGTTCGAGCGCGCAGGCAGCGGTCAGAACAGCCGCGAGCAGCTCAAGTCGCGCATCCGGAAGGCCGCGTACACGCCGATCGGCCGGGCCGACGTGCCCGAGCGCCTCGAGCAGGTCCTCGCGCGCGCGATGAGTCGCGACCCGGGTGCACGGCACGCCACGGCGGCCGATCTCGCGCACGACCTCCAGCTCGTGCAGCACGAGCTCGGGCTCCCGCACACGCCGATGGAGGTGGCGGTCGACGAGTGGGCCGCAGCGGGGGCCACCGTCGACTTCGCCGACGACCGCGCACGCGGACCCGTCCGCCCCTCGGTGGCGTACGAGTCCCGCCGTCCGGCGCGGGCTGCGCGTGTGGTGGATCGCCGTCCCGACGAAGGCACGATCCTCGCGGGCGCCGAGCCGGTCCGCCGCCTCGGAACCGCAGCCCGGGTCGCCCTGATCGCCGGCGGCGCGCTGCTGGTCGCCGGGGCCGGTGCCGTCACGACGTTGCTCATCGTCGGCGGGGGCTTCTGAGATGGCGCGGCGCGAGAGCGCGCGTCCCCGCGTTCGCCGGACGACCTGGATCGCCGCGGGTGCGGTGACGGCGGTGCTCGCGGTCACCGCGACGCTCGCCGTCGTCTGGCCGGGGTACGACGCGCAGTCGACGCCTCCGGACGATCCGACGGTCTGGGCGCTGCAGAACGGCGCCGGCAGCGGATACGCCCGCGTGAACCTCGAGCTCGGCGAGATCGACACCGTCAAGCGCGTCGACAACGGCAGCGCGCTGGCGCAGACCACGGACCGCCTGTTCGTCTACAGCAACGGCTCATCGCAGTTCTCCGACGTCGACATGGGCCGGCCGGCCGACCTCACCGAGGACGCCCAGGATGTCTTCACCCCGACGCCTCCCGGGACCGCAGACATCGCCGTGACGGGCGACACCATCGCCTACCGCACCGAGGCGGGGGCCGTGTTCGGCTCGAGCCTGTCGGGCGGTGGCGAAGGGATCCCGATCGACCCCTATGCGGATGCCGAGGTGCCCGAGGGCGAGGAGCGGCCGCGCTTCGTGGCCACCTCCGTCGCCGTCGGCACGGACGGCGTCGTCTACGCCTTCTCGGCCGCGGAGAGTCGGGTCGTCCGCGCCGACTCGCGCACCGGCCGCATCCTCGGAGAGGACGCGGCACCGAGCGATCTCGACGCGGCGCAGCTGAGCGTCGTCGGCTCGCGCTGGGTCCTGCTCGACGACGCGAGCGGCGACGTGTGGGTGCGGGGGCGCGACGAGGCGATCACGACCGGTCTCGCCGGAGGCGCCAGACTGCAGGACGCCGCAGGCGACGGCGATCGCGCCTACATCGCCGACGCGGAGGGCGTCGTCGCCGTGGACCTCACCGGTGCCGGCGCGAGCCGCGCGCTCGACCGCCCCGGCGCCGGCACCGCCGCCAGGCCCGCGGTGCTCGGCTCGACGGTCTACGCCGCGTGGCTCGGCGATGGCGAGTCGGCCGGTTCACTGTGGTCGAGCGATGACCCCGGCACCGTCACGCCGCTGGACTACCGCGGCGCCGACATCGGCGACAATGTCGATCCCGCCTTCATCGGCAACGGCACGAGGCTCGCGCTGAACGATCGCCGCTCGGGCTGGGTCTGGAACGTCCCCGACGGGGAGCTCGTCGCGTCGTCGCAGCAGTGGGATCTCGACCGTCAGGTCGAGATCGAGCAGCAGGATGATGCCACCTCCGAACGTGTCGTCGATCCGAAGCCGCCCGTCGCCGTCGACGACGCCTTCGGGGTCCGAGCCGGTTCGGTGGCCCTCCTCCCGGTGCTGCTGAACGACCACGACCCGAACGAGGACGTGCTCAGCATCGACCCGGGCTCGCTGGAGAACCTCGACCCGTCGTTCGGAACCGCGTCGATCACCGGCGCGCAGCAGCAGCTGACGGTCGCCGTGTCTCCGGATGCCGCGGGCTCCGCGACCCTCCGCTACCGGGTGACCGACGGCACGACCGCCGACGGCCTGCTCTCCGAGTTCGCTACGGTGACACTCACGGTCGTGGACGACGAGCAGAACACCGCGCCCGTATGGTGTGGTGTCGAGGGATGCCTCGCCACCTGGCCGTCGCTCACCGTGGCTCCCGGCGGAACGGTCTCGGCCGAGCTGCTCGAGGGGTGGGTCGACCCCGAGGGCGACCCGGTCTTCCTCGCCGGCGCGACGAACGACACCGGCGTCGGAACGGTCACCACCACCCCCACGGGAACGCTGACCTACCAGCATCCCGATCCGAACGCCACGGAGGGCCTGACCGTGACGATCACGGTCACGGTCTCCGATGCGCGCGCCGCGGCCGCGACCCAGCCGCTCACGATCACCGTCACCCCCACGCCGGAGCTGACCGCCGAGTCGTTCGCGGTCACCGGCGTCGTCGGCGAGCCGCTCGACGTGTCCGTCGCGCCGTACGTCACCGGCGCCGCCGGGCCGGTGTCCCTCACCGGCGTCGTGCCGCTCGACGAGGCCCAGTCGACGGCGGCGGCGAACCCTGCCGCGCTGAGCATGGTCGTCACCGCCTCGGCCCCGGGCTCCTATCTCGTGCAGTACACCGTGCGCGACTCTCTGGCCGAGGCCACGGCGACCGTACGGGTCACGATGCTCGCGCCCGAGACGGCCGGCATCACCACTCCGCCCCTCACCGCATTCGTCCGGCCGAACGAGGACGCGACGATCGACGTCGCCGCCGCCGTGTCGAATCCGGCCGGCTCGGTGCTGCTGCTCAGCGACATCCGGCCCGAGAGCGACCCCTTCGCCTCGCTCGGCGTCGACCTGGTCGGCCAGAGCCTGCTCCGGGTGAGCGGCATGACCGACTCGGGTGAACCCGGTCGCCTCGGCGTCGTGCGATACACCGTGTCGGACGGTACCGGCAGCGCAGCCGCGACGGCGCAGGGCGAGCTGACCGTCGTCCTGCTCCCGGCCGCGACCGCGGAACCGCCGATCGCGGTCGATGACGCCGTGACCGTGCGCGCGGGCACGCAGATCGACATCCCGGTGCTCGAGAACGACACCGCTCCGTCGGGCGCCCCGATCGCCATCGATCCCTCGTCGATCGTGAACGAGACCGGCGGCGGGCTCGCTTTCGCGACGAGCCGGCTGGTGCGCTACCTCGCGCCCGCGGAGCCCGGGACGTACGCCCTGACGTACACGATCTTCCGGCTCGGATTCCCCGAGGTCAGAGACACAGCACGCGTGACCGTGACCGTCGTGGGTGACGAGTCGAACCAGGCACCCCTCCCGCGGACGCTGGTCGGGCGGGTCCTCAGCGGCCAATCGGTCAGCATCCCGCTCGACGCCTACGCCGTCGATCCCGACGGCGACCCCGTCGTGCTCGACCGCATCGTCGCACAGCCCGACCAGGGCTCGGCGACGATCTCGGCCGACGGCTCGGCGATCGTCTACACGAGCCCCGACGGCTTCAGCGGGCAGGTCAGGTTCCGGTACGCCGTGCGCGACCCCAGCGGAGCGACCGGGACGGCGGACGTGCGCGTCGGAGTTATCGACACGCAGACCGACCCGAGTCCGGTGACCTACAGCGATTACCTGCAGGTGCAGGTCGGCGCGGAGAGCACGGTGGTCGTGCGCCCCACCGACAACGACATCGACCCCGCGGGGACCGATCTCGAGCTGATCGACGTCGCACCGAACGCGCAGGAGGGCTCGAGCGAGTACGACACCCTGCGGGGCCTGATCGGACCGATCGAGAACGGCGCCGTGACTCTTCGCGCGGGCGACGTGCTCGGCACCTTCTCGTACACCTACACCGTCCGCAACGAGCGGGGCGACACCGCCATCGGACTCATCGTCGTCAAGACCGTCCGCGAGCCGGTGCCCGACTACCCGGTCGTGCGCGACACCGTGCTGACGCTGGAGAACCGCGAGGACTTCCCCCGAGGCATCGATGTGCTCGACGGGCAGGTGTCGTGGAACACCGGTGACGTCTCGGGCCTCCGTCTCTCGCTGTGGGGCGAGCCGACCGATCTCGCCGTCGACGGCTGGAAGATCTCGGGCGAGCTGCCCGAGCGCTCGCGCCTCATCCCCTTCGAGGTCACCGGCACCGCGTTCGACGGCACCGAAGTCACTTCGTACGGATTCCTCCGCGTGCCCGGCGAGGCCGACGTCCGCCTCGCGCTGCGCGAGGGCTTCCCGCCCCTGCAGGTGCGCGAGAAGGAGAGCGTCGATGTCGACCTCGCTGACGCCGTGCGCGTCCCCCGCGGCGCGACGCTGGTGATCGACGACGGCATCCGCGCGGGCGGCGCTCGCGGCGAGGCCGTGTGCAGCGTCGTGTCGGGCACCACGATCCGATACTCCGCCGGTGCCGGCGCCCCGTGGACCGACAGCTGCATCGTCCCCGCGCGACTGAGCACGCAGGACGTCGCCACCTTCCTGACGCTCCGGGTGACGATCGAAGCCGAGATTCCCCAGCCGACCCTGCGCAGCGCGTCGCTCACCGTCAGCCCCGGCTCGACGCAGACCTACGACCTGGGGCAGATGGTCCAGTGGGCCGGTCGCGCCGATTGGGACTCCGTCCGCTATGCGGGCGCGTACGGCGGCGACCAGTTCACCGTGACCGTCGAGGGCAGCACCGCGACGGTGACGGCAGCGGATGCCGCGCGTCCCGGGCGTCAGGAACCGGTCGCGATCTCGCTCCCGAGCCACTCCGACGCCGCGCCCGCCAATCTCCTCCTGACGGTCGGTCCTGCACCCTCGACGCTGCCCAAGGGCGGGTCGGCGGTGCAGACGTGCTCGCAGTCGGGCGGCGCGACCTCGTGCACGATCGAGGTGATCGGCGGGGCCGGCGAAGTGAACCCGCTGCCCGGCACGCCGCTGCGGCTCGTGGGCGCCAGCGGCCCCGGCAACTGCACGGGCGTGTCGTTCTCGCGCGCGAGCGACACCGCCGTACGAGCGACGTGGAGCGCGGATGCGCCGGGCGCCGCCGATTGCACCGGCAGCTTCACCGTCGAGGACGCGCAGGGGCGTCAGTCCAGCGGGGCCCGCAACGGGCAGGTGATCCTCGACCTGCAGGGCCTTCCGGCCAATCCCGCGCGCGTGGAGTGGACGGCGTACACCGGTGACTCGGTGACCCTGCGCGTGAGCTCCGACAGCGGTTCCTACCCCGCTGTCCAGGGCTACCGGATCACCGCGGGTGGCCGCGAGGTCGCCACCTGCCCGGCATCCGGGTCGTGCTCCCCGATCTCCGCGCCCGTCGGCGAGAAGATCACGTACGAGGCGCGGGCCTACAGTTCCGTCGGCGAGTCGCGCTCGACCGTGCGCACCCAGGCGTGGGCTTACCGCCCGCCGGCACAGCCCGCGGGATCGTCGTTCGAGCCGACGCCCAACGGACGCGACGGGGGACGCGCTACCATCACCGTGACCGGACTGGATGCCACGACCGGCAGCGTGCGACTGAGCGGCGGGCGCGCGGGATCGGACACGCGCCCCGTGGTCGGCGGCACCGCGACGTTCCCCAACTACGACGTCGGATCGAACTCCGCGATCACTCTCACGGCGACGCCGCTGACGACCTTCGACCTGCCGCCCATCGCGGCCGGCTCGAGCGAAGGGCAGTCGCGTGCCGTCACGGCGCACGGCGTCGGCGCCCCGGGCCTGACTCTGTCGGAGACCAACACCTCGAACTCCATGCGCGTGACCGCGTCGGTCACCCCCAACGGCGATGGCACGCAGACCCTCATCGGTTTCAGCGACGTGTCGGCCGAGGCCTGCGTTCCCACCGGGTCGGCGACGAGCCAGCAGTTCGAGGCGCAGGCGTTCAAGCGCAAGACGGTCTGGGCGTGCGCCGAGCACACCTTCAACGGAAAGCGCGGCTTCGGCGTCACGGGCGCCGAGATCTCGGCGCGTCCGGTCGGCAACGTCGAGGCGCCCGAGGGGATCACCTTCTCGGTGAGCACGCAGCCGAGCAGCGATGGCACGACCTACACCTACGGCGCACAGCTCAACCGTCCGACCGATCCTCCGTTCGAGGACGCCCAGTTCAGGCTCCTGAACGGCCGCACGACGGTCGCCGACTTCACCCCGGGCTACAACGCTCCCGTGACCGGCTGGTCCGGACGCTGGTGCGACACGTTCCTCGGCTTCGACGCCAACTGCTCGGACGCCTCTCCGATCGAACCGGCTTCCGCAAACGCATCCTTCCCGGTTCAGGTCTCCGCGAACTCGTTGCCGTCGTGCCGATCGGACCAGACATCCGTCCCCGCGTGGAGTCCTCCGGGCCTCCCGTCGGGCACGTATTCGGTCGCTTCCGAGGCCGTCGGCGGCACGGGCACGGTACGGAGCAACCGTTACACGGTGACGTGGACGGGGCCGTTGTCCGGCTTGCAGAAGCTCACCCTGGAGCGGTCCTGCGAGCAGATAGCCGCCCCGCAGCCGACACCCACCGAGCCATCCGCCGATGGCACCGGCAACACCGCCCCCTGACAGCCGCCGCATGGCGAACCGAGAGGACCCCATGAGCATCACACCGGAGCAGACCGCCTGGTTCCAGGAGACGTTCGCGACGCTCGTCGACAACGTCGAGAAGGTCGTGCTCGGCAAGCGCCACGTCATCGAGCTCGCCTTCACCGCGATGGTCTCCGAGGGTCACCTCCTGCTCGAGGACTACCCGGGAACCGGCAAGACCTCACTCGCCCGCGCCATGGGGCAGACCGTGCAGGGCACGAGCAGCCGCATCCAGTTCACGCCCGACCTGCTTCCCGGTGACGTCACCGGTATCACGGTCTACGACCAGAGTCGCGGCGAGTTCGAGTTCCATCAGGGCCCGATCTTCGCCAACGTCGTCCTCGCCGACGAGATCAACCGCGCCTCGCCGAAGACGCAGTCGGCGCTGCTGGAGGTCATGGAGGAGGGCCAGGTCACGGTCGATGGTGTGAGCCGCCGGGTGGGCGTGCCCTTCCTCGTCGTCGCGACGCAGAACCCCGTCGAGCAGGCGGGCACCTACCGTCTGCCCGAAGCGCAGCTCGACCGCTTCCTGATGAAGACGACGCTCGGCTACCCCGATCACGCCGCGACCGTGCGCATCCTCGAGGCGGCAGCCGAGACGCGCCGCGAGGTCTCCCCCGTCATCACGCCCCAGGGCGTGGTGAGCATGGCCGACATCGCACGCGGGGTCTACCTCGACGCCCTCGTCCTCGACTACATCGCCCGCCTCGTTGAGGCGACGCGGCTCGCGACCGAGGTGCGCCTCGGGGTGAGCGTCCGCGGGGCGATCGCGCTGACGAAGGCCGCGAAGACCTGGGCCATCGCGCACGGCCGCAGCTACGTCACGCCCGACGATGTGAAGGCCCTCGCCGAGCCCGTGCTCGCGCACCGTCTGATCCTCGACCCCGAGGCGGAGTTCGACGGCGTGACGGCCGGGGCGGTCATCGGGCAGGTTCTGCTCGACACCGTGCCGCCCAGCCAGAGAGAGACCGTGTGAGCTTCGACACCGAGTCCCGCCTGACCCGGACCTCCGTCTCGGAGGGCACGGGTTTCGCGCGCACGCGGTTCGGCACCACCGGCCGCACGACCGTGCTCGCGGTGCGTGGCGTGCAGTCGTGGCGACGTCTGCGGCGGGCCGCCACGGCGACGGCGCGATGGATCGCCGAGACGGTCACGGTCGCCGGGTGGCTGATGGTGGTCGCCGCTGTCCTCGGGCTGGGCATCGGCCTGTGCCTCGGTCTCATGGAGTTCACCGCCGCCGGCGTCGTCGCCCTCGTGCTCCTCGTGCTGTCGGTGCCCTTCCTCTTCAGCGCCCGCGCCTACCAGGTCGATCTGCGTCTCGAGCACGACCGGGTCGTCGCCGGCACCCAGGTGGAAGGAACGCTCGTCGTGACCAACGTCGGCGCGGCGCCCGCCCTCCCCGGTCGCATCGACGTCCCCGTGGGAGACGGCATCGTCGACGTGCACGTTCCTCTGCTGCGCCACGGGCACACCCACACCGAACAGGTCGTGGTACCCACCCACCGGCGCGGCATCATCACGGTCGGTCCCGCTCGCACCGTGCGCGGCGACCCCCTCGGCATCCTCAAGCGCGAGGGCACGTGGGACGACGTGCACACGCTCTACATCCATCCCGTCACCACGGCGCTCCGCAGCACGACGACCGGTTACATCCGCGATCTCGAGGGCAGCGCGTCGCGCACGGTCGTCGACGCGGACTTCTCGTTCCACGCGATCCGCCCCTACGTCGCCGGCGACTCGCAGCGCCAGATCCACTGGAAGTCGACCGCGAAGACCGGCACCCTCATGGTCCGGCAGTACGAGGAGACGCGGCGCAGCCGCATGGTCATCGCCCTCGCGGTCGGTGCCGACGAGTACGCCTCTGACGACGAGTTCGAGCTCGCCGTCAGCGCCGCAGCCTCGCTCGGCATCCGCGGCATCCGCGACGGACGCGACGTCGACGTCGTGGTCGGCGGAGAGGTGCCGGAGTTCGCCCGCCGTCGCATCCGCACCATCCGCGAGCTCACGACCATCACGACCCGCACTCTGCTCGACGACCTCGCCGGGCTCGACCGTCTCGAGCACGTCAGCCCGCTGCGCGACGCGGCGTCGCTCGCCGCTGAGAGTCACCCCGACGTCTCGATCGGGTTCCTCGTCTGCGGCTCACCGCTCACCGCTGCCCAGCTGCAGTCCGCGGCCCTCGCCTTCCCCGCCGACGTCGGCGTCATCGCGGTGACCTGCTCGCCCGAGGCCGAGCCGGGCTTCCGCACCCTCGGGAGCATGTCGGTGCTCTCCATCGGACTCCTCGACGACCTCCGTCAGCTGCTGTCGCGGGCGGCGCAGTCGTGAGCGCGCCCGCACGGCGCGACCTGCGCGCCCGACGCACCCCCCGGACCCCCTGGCGCTTCTTCGTCCTGCAGGCGGTCGTGCTGTTGCTCGTGCTCGCCGTGGGCGCGTTCGCCGCGTGGCCCATCTACCGCAGTGCGGCGTTCGTCATCGTCGTCGCCGCGGCGCTGGTGGCGGGGACGGCCATCGCGGCGGCCGGACTGCGCTGGCGTCTGAACGGCTGGTGGATCGCGCTCGCCGCGATCGCGACGTACGTCGTCCTGGGTCTCCCGCTCGCGGCCCCCGGCTCGCTCGGCTCGCTCCCGCAGGCGCTCCAGGGCCTGCGGGGCGTTGTGACGGCCCCGGTCACCGGGTGGAAGGACCTCCTGACCCTCGAGCTGCCGCTCGGCAGCTATCAGGCCACGCTCGCTCCCGCGCTGCTGGTCTTCCTCGGCGCCACGGTGCTCGCGCTGTCGGTCGCGTGGCGCGGCGGACGATGGTGGCCGCTCGCCGTCGTCACGGCGCTCGTCCCCACGGTGTTCGGCGTCGCGTTCGGATCCACGGCCCCCATGCCCGGCCCGGCGGTCGGGCCGGTGGCGCTCAGCCGCGAAGCACTCGTGGGGATGGCCGCCCTGGTGGCGGCGCTCATCGCGATCGTGTGGCGCACCACGGCAGACCGGCGGCGCGCGATCGCGACGGCGACGGCCGCGACAGGCGTCCGCAGCGGCAGCAGGCCCATCCGCGGGCTCGCCGGGCGGATCGCCACGGCCGCGGGGATGGTCGCGGTCGGCCTGGTCGGCGCGACGATCGTCGCGCCGTGGGCGCTCGCGGGGGCGCCCCGCGACGTGCTCCGGGCCGACGTCGACCCGCGGCTCGAGCTCGCCGCCGAACTGAGCCCGCTCGGGCAGTACCGCACCTGGTTCTCCGACGACCGCTTCGACCAGCCCATGTTCCGCGTCACGGCGCCCGAGGGCGTCGACCGGGTGAGGCTCGCGACGCTGCCGTTCTACGACGGCCGGGTCGCGCGGGTCGTCGACCCCGCCGCGCCGGCCGGTGACCCGCGCTCGTCCTTCACCCGGGTCCCCTCGGCGCTCCCCGCCGGCGCCGGATCGGTCACAGGATCCGCGCGCATCGCGATCGAGGGCTGGGACGGCGTCTGGATGCCGACGGTCGACGCCGTCACCTCCGTCGACTTCGACGGCGCGGATGCCGCGACCCTGGCCGACGGTTTCTACTACAACGCCGAGACGTCCGCGGGTGTGCAGCTGGCGGACCCGGGCCTGCAGCCCGGCGCCGAGTACCGGCAGGGCACCGCTCGTCCCGAGGCCGTACCCGCCCTCGGTTCGCTGGAGCCCGCACGGGGCACGCCCACGCTCGGCGACGACGTCGTGCCCGAGAGTCTCGTGCGATGGATGGATGAGCACGCGAACGGCTCCGGCGGGGCGGGACTGGAGCACCTCATCGACCTGCTCCGCGCACGCGGATTCCTCAGCCACGCCCTCACGATCGACACGGCAGCACCACCGGCGTGGATCACCGATCTCGGCGACTACGCGTTCCAGCCGAGCCGGGCCGGGCACTCCACCGACCGCATCGACCAGCTCTTCGGGGATCTTCTGGCTCGCGAGGACGAGGTCGGCGGTGAGGACGATGCGGCACTGGTCGCGGCCATCGGCGACGACGAGCAGTTCGCCGTGGCCGCGATGATGATCGCCGACCGGCTCGGCTTCGACGCCCGGATCGTCGTGGGCATGCGGCTGCAGTCGACCGACGATACGCTCGAGACCTGCGACGACGGGCTGTGCACGGCTGGAGACATCTCCGCGTGGCTCGAGGTGCGCGGTCTCGGTCCCGACTGGGTCGCCGTCGACGTCACGCCGCAGCACGCGGTGTTCCCCTCCCCCGACACGCAGCAGCGGCAGGATCCGAAGATCCCGACCGATGTGCGGCAGGAACAGGCCGAGACGGTTCAGCCCGCCGAGGCGAATCCCAGCGACGGCGGCCGCAGCCCCAGCGACGACACGGCGACGTCGCGCGACCTCACCGCGCTGTGGACGGCTCTCCGCATCGGCGGGATCTCGCTCCTCGTGCTGCTTCTGCTCGTCGGGCCCTTCGCTCTCATCGTGCTGGCCAAGCTCGTGCGACGCCGCGGCCGCCGCGCCAGCACCGACCCCGTGGAGCGGTTCACCGGCGGCTGGCAGGAATTCGTCGATTCCGCGGTGGACCACGGGCTCCCCGGGCCCGGCTCGCTGACACGGCAGGAGCTCGTGGTCGCGTACGGCGGATCGGTCGGGGCGACCGAACTGGCGACGCTCGCCGACCGGTCGGTGTTCGACGCCGCACCGCCCGACGAGGACGAGGCGGAGCGTTTCTGGCGGATCGTCGAGTCCGAACGTTCGCGGCTCGATGAGGGCCTGGGCTTCTGGGCCCGGCTCCGCGCGCGGGTGTCGCTCCGCTCGCTGGTGCGACGGGAGCGTCGCGTCGGCCGAGCGCAACGGCTGCCGCGCGGACGGCGGGATCGATAAGGTGGCACGCGGCACGCGCGGAAGGTTCCGCGCTCGAGGGCAGGAGAACAGGTGAAGGCACAGGGCTTCACGATCGACCACGCAACGGCGGTCATCGCGCTCGGCGGCTCGAACGGCGGCCCCACGGGCGCCTTCGCGGCCCTCGGGATCGTCCAGGTCGTGGTCGGCATCGGGATCTACGTCTGGACGGCGTTCGCACTCACCGCGGTGTTCCGCAAGACGGGCATCGATCCGTGGCGCGCCTGGGTGCCGGTGCTGAACATCTGGGAGCTCTTCGTCCTGGCCGGCATGCGCGGGTGGTGGGCAGCCGTGCTCGCCGGTGGCGCCGTCCTCGTGACCATCATCTCCGGCGTCGTCGCCGGCATCTTCGCCGGGATCGCGCTCAACGCGGGCTTCGGCGGTGACGCCGGCAGCGCGGCCGGCGCGCTCGCCGCCGCAGCGATCGTGCCATCGCTCATCTGGCTCGCCTTCATCGCATTCGCCCTGGTCATCCACGTTCGGATGCTGCGCGCCCTGTGCCGCGGGTTCGGACTGGGCACCGGGTTCGTCGTGCTGGGCGCCCTGCTGTTCCCGGTGTGGGCGAGCGTCGTCGGCTGGGGCTCGGCGCGGTGGCTCGGCCGTGAAGCACCGGCCGAGCCCGGGCCGTTCCGTACGTCCGCGGCCCCGGCCGCGGGTGCGGCGGTGCCGACATCGACCGTCGCCGCGTCGCTCGCGACACCGGCACCGCG